>JAISMG010000030.1 GCA_031276875.1 Candidatus Peribacteria bacterium
TTGTGTCACCTTAATCACTGCATCATACAAATCTGTACTCCTTAATGATGCTATGTCACTAAAGCTAGGAATACTTGATGTTTCTGCTTTTAACCCTAATACTTTCTCTCACCATGCACCAATAACTTTTGCTAATTCTGCTCTCGTGATTGCTCCGTAGAGGTTAGCATTGTCAATTGGGTACTGTGTAGTTGCTCCTACACTGTAAGCATACGTATATGCTTGTTCTAATTCTGCTCCGTAGGAAGTAGCTCCGAGCACTCCTGCAGGCAAGAACGTTTGTGCTAACAATGACACTCCTGCCACTGCTGCGAATAACTTTTTAAAAGTCATGTTGTTAATAAATAGATAATAAAAAACTCACAAATAACCAAACAGGGCTGTTTCGATGTCTCCACACCGTAAACTATTTTTCAGTGTACAAAAGTTAGACACAAATGCAAGGGTTTTTTGACCTATTTTGACAGTCAGCGGACATTTGAGAGGTTTTCATTTAAGAAAAGCCAAATAAAAAGCTGACTAATAGGAGGTGAAGATATGTCGATATCGTCACGTTTTTTCCCGAGAATTCGGGGAGCACTTTTCTTGGTTTCCCAGGCAAAAGAGCACTTCTCCCTTGATTTTTCTACCCTTTGTTGTTGAAAAATCCCTTACATTGTAGATTACGAATGAATTGTTTTCTTGTGACAAATTCGACGATATTTTCTAGATAGACAGAAAAATTGTATCTGATTTTTAGTAGTTCTTATCTATTGTATCTCGGAGAAGAAGACATAAATTTTACGGTAAATTTTCTACATCATTTTATAAATATATTATGCCAAAGTATTGACAATCTGCTATAATTATTGGTACAAACATTCATAATCCCTTATGTTGTCTAGTCTATGCATAATTTTTCAAGTCATTCTGAGCGAACAACACCCGTCATTCTGAGTCAAGCTGTCATTCTGAGCGGAGCGAAGAATCTCTTTATTTGTTGTCTGGTTTCTTCATTTCAGCCTTCGGCTTCCATTCAGAATGACTAAAAAAAAGAGGCTTTACGCCTCTTGAAGTACGAAACTTGGGGTAGTAGTCAGAATTTGATGTTCTCGATGGGGAATGTCTTGTGGAGTAATCAGTGGTATTTGCAAATACTTTTCTCTCTCAACTTCTCCCAACGCTCGCACGATTTCTCCGGTTTTTCTGGTTTGGCGGAGGTCGATAACTCTTTGATTGGCAGAACCTCTAAATCTGAGATTAAGGTTAGCAAGTGCTTCTATTCGTTTTCCATCTACAAGCACATCCATATGTTCCATCAAGTCTTTGGTATGAGGAAGGCGTGGGACCATATATTGTTGGATAAATTCGTAGGAAAAGCCTGAATAACATCGAATAGATTTATGAGGAAGTGCTGCTCTTACCTGACGCACGAGATTTCGGATTTCGGGTTGATTTTCTGGGGCGAGGGGTTCTCCTCCCAAAAGGGTTAACCCTGAAATATATTCACGTTGGAGAAGAGCAATAATAGTATCAATAGTTTCTTGGGTGAAATCTGCTCCATATGCAAAATCTCGTGCTTCAGCATTGAAGCAACCCGGGCAAGCGTGGCGACATCCACTGGCAAAAAGGGAAACTCTAACTCCGGGACCATTGGCGATATCGTGTGGTTTGATGTCTGCGTATTTCATAAGCGTAAGGGGAAGATGAAGGATAAAAGGTTTTTTCAAGTCATTCTGAGGAGCGAACAAAGTGAGCGACGAAGAATCTAATTATCTGTTGCTGGATTATTCATTTTGGGCTTTGCCTCATTCAGAATGACCGTTGGTTGCTGTTTATGTCATTTTCAACAAATCTTTCCATTCAGGATTTAGCTGTTCTATCAATGCTAATTTCTTTGCTCTAGTTCGTCCTTTTATTTTCTTTTCATATGTGATAGCTTCTGTAATTGTTGGGAATGCTTGAAATCGCACCAAATGTTGTAGATTATATTTTGCTGAAAAGCTGTCCTTATATATTTTATTTTTATGTTGTCGTATTCTTTGTTCCAACTGAGAAGATACTCCAATGTAAAGTGTACCATTTCTTTTGTTTGTGATAATATAGGTATATCCACATTTTCACATTTCTCTATTTTTAACTGGCTAAAACGTATTGTTTGATGTCTGGATTCTTCGCTCCGCTCAGAATGACTTGGGGGATAAAAGGGTTATAAATGGATTACTCTGGATTTGATTTCTTGGGTTTTCCCTACATTTCGGAATTTTTCTCCTAAGTAGCCACAGGTCCTGCGGACAACATTCATTTTTTTCTGGTTGGTGTTGTGGCATTGTGGGCATTCTCGTCAGCCTTCTTCATTTACTACAATTTCTCCGTCGTATCCACATTCGTGGCAGTAGTCAGATTTGGTATTGAATTCTGCATATTGGATATTGTCATAAATGAACTTAACGAGCGTCTCGAGAGCTTCAATATTGTGTCTCATATTGGGGATTTCTACCATAGAGATTGCACCTCCGGAAGAAATTTTTTGGAACTGGGACTCAAATTGGAGTTTGGTGAAGGCGTCAATCGGTTCGCGTACATCTACGTGATATGAATTGGTGTAGTATCCTTTGTCAGTAATGTCTTCGATTTCTCCGAAACGTTGTTTGTCAATTTTGGCGAAACGATAGCAGAGCGATTCGGCAGGAGTTCCGTACAATCCAAATCCAATCCCTGTTTCTTTTTTCCAAGCGTCAGTGGCTGCTCTTAGGGTTTGCATTACTTTGAGGGCAAAGTCAGTTCCTTCGGGATTGGTGTGGGAAACGCCTTTGATGAGTTTGGTCGCTTCGTACAGTCCAATATATCCGAGTGAAATCGTGGAATATCCGCCTTCAAGGTATTTGTCGATAGTTTCACCTTTTTTGAGTCTGGTGAGTCCTCCGTATTGTCGGTGTAAAGGACTTACGTCAGATTTTACGCCTTTGAGTTTTTTGTGTCTTATCATCAGAGCTTCATAGCAGAGATTGAGTCTTTCTTGTAAGATAGAAAAGAAAGCTGACTCTGGGTCTGAGGATTGGGAGGCAAGGATACCGATTTGTGGAAGATTGAGGCTAACTACCCCTTGGTTGAAACGTCCTTCAAATTTGTAATTGCCATTTTCGTCCTGTCGAGGAGAAAGGAACGAGCGACATCCCATTGGGGAAAAGACATTTCCTTCGTAATGTTCTCTCATTTTTTTGGCAGAAATGTAATCAGGATACATTCTTTTAGCGGAGCATTGCACTGCTAATCTAGTAATATCATCATATTTTCCTCCTGAGAGATTATTATTTTCGTCTAGCACATAAACTAATTTGGGGAAGGCAGGCGTAATTCGTATTCCTTGCTCGTTTTTGATACCTTCAATTCTTTGTTTGAAGACTTCTTTGACAATGCGAGCGATATATTCTACGTAAGGGTCGGTATCATCAATGTGCAAGAAAAGTGTAACGAACGGAGATTGTCCATTGGTGGTCATAAAGGTATTGAGCTGATATTGGATGGTTTGTACTCCAGTTTTGAGTTCATCAGCGACTTTTTTTTCTACCAATTCGTCGAGCATATCTTTGGAAAGTTTGTCTCAGAATTGTTCCATCAGCTTTTTTTTCTCTTTGTCTTCGGTTTTTTTGAGGTATTTTCCTAAATGTTTGATGCTGACGGATTGTCCTCCGAATTGTCCTCCACAGTTGGCAGCGATGATTTGGGTCATTACGGTACAAGCAACTTGGAAACCTTTGGGAGTTTCGATGAGTTTGTCATTCATTACGGTGCCATTGTCGAGCATATCTTGGATATTGACGAGGCAACAATTGAACATATCTTGGATAAAGTAATCCATATCGTGAAAGTGGATTTCTCCATTTTTGTGGGCTTGGAGGAGGTGTGCGGGCAATAGCACTCTCGCACTTAAATCTTTGCTAACTTCTCCTGCAATCAGGTCCCTCTGTGTAGCAAGCAACATTGGGTTTTTGTTGGAATTTTCTTCGCCTACTTCTTTGTTGGTCGTTTGGACTAAGGCGAGAATAGAGTCGTCGGTAGTATTCGCTTTGCGAACGAGGTCTCTCTGATAACGGTACACGATGTACTTTTTGGCAAGGGCATATTTCCCGGATTCCATCAGTTTGCTTTCAATGAAGTCTTGGATACCTTCGATAGCGAGAGTTTCTTGGTTGAGCTTTTCGAGTTCGGAAATAATGTGATGAATGGTGGTATCCGTTACTCTTTCTGCTTCTGGCACTTCTTTGTTTGCCTTGGAGATAGCTATCGCGATTTTGTTTGCGTCGTAAGGAACCTTTGTTCCATTTCTTTTAATAACGTTGAGAATAGGCATTTGTAAAGATTTTAAGGCTAAAGAGAAGGTATGTTGTGTACTTATAGGTAAGAGATAGATACTACTGAAACACAATATCTTGTGTCATATCTTTCCGAACGACTACTATATATTGGAGTTCAAGAAAAAAACAAGGGAAACTTCATTCAAACTTTTGCAAAGCTGATAGCTTTATGTTAGCAGGTTTTTTGAGTTTTTAACAAAAAGATGATGAGAAAACTAGCTTATGATAAAGTGTGTTGAAAATTTATTAGTTGAAATGCCGACTTTGGAGATGGTGGCTTTTTTTCATTTTTTTCACACTGGGTACATTTTTTCTTGAAAAACGAAAAGAAAAACCTATCTTGTTATCATTTTATCTGCTTTTTTATCTGCTTTTCTTTTATAATGCCTACTACACTCTTACTTTATGGTATTTTTATTGTGTTTCTTATCGTATCTCTACGACTTGATTATCGCCAACATAGGAATGATAAAGCAATTTCTATCAAATCTGCTCTTTGGGAAACTGCCTTTTGGGTTGCGGTAGCAGTGCTTTTTGGTGGGGTGGTATGGATATTTAGAGGAAGTGAAAGTACGGTACAATATTTTAGTGGGTATTTGTTGGAAAAATCGCTTTCGGTGGATAATCTTTTTGTGATGATTGCTATTTTTGCGTCGTTTCATATTCCGGAAAAGTATCGTCATAGAGTATTGTATTTTGGGATTTTGGGAGCTATCATTTTGAGGCTACTTTTTATTTCTGTTGGGACGGCATTATTGAGTTTGGGAGTATGGGTATTGGCGGTTTTTGGGGTCATTGTGCTGGTGACTGCTGTGAAAATGCTCCTAGAAGAAAGAAAAAAGCAACAAGCTGAACGCAGAAAAAAGCACAGCGAGTGAGGTGATGAAGCAATAGATTATTCACAAGGAATGGTAGCAACCTTTGTGAAAAAGTTTCTTCCTGTGCATAATAAGCTGGAAGGGCACGATTTTTTTATCAAAGAGCAGGGAAAGCGATATGCTACTGCATTATTTTTGGCGTTAGTTGTGATAGAGATTTCGGATGTGTTATTTGCTTTTGATAGTATTCCTGCAATTCTTTCGATTAGTCAGGATGTCTTTATTGTGTTTTCGTCTAATATTTTTGCGATTTTGGGATTGAGGGCGTTGTATTTTGTATTGGAAGCTGTCGGGAATAAGTGGCAGTATGTGAGTTATGCGGTGATTGGGATTTTATTTTTTATTGGAGTGAAAATGCTGCTCTCTTTGGTAGGAGTACATTTGGAAAGTTTGGTAAGTTTGGGAGTCATTGTAGGAGCGTTAGCAGTAGGAATTGGAGCCTCTCTGTGGCATAATCAGCGTACTAGATAATATGCAAAGTATTTCAGATAACATAAGCTACCTTTTGCAAAGTCAGCTTATTTTTGGTGGAAGGATTGGTTTAGTGAAGGGATATTCTGTTAAACATTAAGAAGAGGTTTCCTCTGAGTTCTAGCATCATAGGTTCGGAAATAAAGGTCATTATTTCTTCTTCACGGAGAGCTTGTAAATGTCTTTGATACCACTCTTGCTCTGTACCTGC
>JAISMG010000031.1 GCA_031276875.1 Candidatus Peribacteria bacterium
GCAAGATAGGTGATACCTGCTATCTCAAAACTCGTCACTGCCTGAGAATTAGTATATTCTATATTTCCTCGTTCATCGGGAAGAGGATTTGGTATGTTATCAGAAATATCCGTAAATCTCTTTCCATTCCATTTTCGGACTCCATTTTTCTGATATTGATTAGCAAAAGCAAGATAGGTTTCTCCGTTTATTTCAAAACTTGTTACTTCCTTAGTATTACTTTTTGTAAAAGGAATACTATTTTCTCTAGTATCTATAAACTCATTTCCATTCCATTTTCGAACTTCATTTTTCTGATTTTGATTGGCAAAAGCAAGATAGGTTTCTCCGTTTACTTCAAAACTTGTTACTTCCTTAGTATTATATGTAGTCATTGGGATAGTGCCAGAAGCTTTTTCAAAATTATTCCCATTCCATTTCCAGAGTTCATTCTGTTGACCATCACACGCAAGTGCCAAATGGGTATCACCTCACATTAAAAAGCTGGTCGCTCAGTAAACATTACCTGTACTCATTGAAATAGTAGTAGAAATATCCGTAAATCCATTCCCATTCCATTTCCATAGTTCATACTTCTGAGATCATTGAGTCTTAAAAAACATTAGATAGGTATCTGTTCAGATTTTAAAGTTTGTTACTCAATATGCCCGTCATTGCACCGTTGGATTTGCACTAGAAATATCCGTGAACCCATTCCCATTCCATTTCCAGAGTTCACTTTCTGAGCCATTACTACCTGCAAAAGCAAGATACGTTTCTCAGCCTATCTCAACACTTGTTACTCCATAACTATTGTTTTTCGTTGATGGAATAGTGGTAGAAATATCCGTAAATCCATCCCCATTCCATTTTCGGACTTCATTCGGTTGGGCTTGGAGACTTCCTCCACCCATATTTGCAAAAGCAAGATAGGTTTCTCCGTCTATTTCAAAACTTGTCACTCCATAAGCATCTGAAGATACAGAGTTTGAATAGTAATCATAAGTTGAATGCGGTATGTTATCAGAAATATCCGTAAACCCATCCCCATTCCATTTTCGAACTTCATTTTTTTGACTAGAATTAGCAAAAGCAAGATACGTTGTTCCTCCTATATTGAAAGTTGTTACCCCCTTAGTATTAGTAAATCCTGTAGTTCCTTGTTTGTCTGTATATATAGAGTTAGGTATGTTATCAGAAATATCCGTAAATCCATCCCCATTCCATTTTCGAACTTCATTTTTTCGATGAGCATTGGCAAAAGCAAGATAGGGTATTCCTTGTATAGTAAATGTTGCTACGGCTTCAGAGGTATTTTTTGTGATGGGCAACTTGGACAACAAAGCATCCAAATTATTCCATCAGCCAGTTCAATGTAATCCTCCCTCCACACTATGCCCCGGAGCAGTAAGCTTATCTGCCAATACTATCCTAAAATCCGTTATTGCACAATCTTGTTCTCCCTCTGCTTTATCGCTTACATAACTCCACGTCATTCCTTTATCATTACTATACTCTATCCAACTTTTCTCCGGGATAACCACACTCCCTATTACAAAACAGGTATCAGCAGGAAGCTTATCCCTCAACACCACATTTTCCGCACTATAATTTCCAATGTTATGATATGCTAATCTATACCTAATCTTTTTCCCTTTACTCACTATTTCGGTTGAGTCATTACCAGAAAATAGACCGTCAGCATTACTATCTACAATAGCAGATTTTTCTACCATCACATCAGCCAGATAGACCATTGTGCTACTGATGGCTTCGTTATTGAGCATTGTATCTTCTTTTGCTGGACTATCTTCCCAGATTTCCACTTTCGCAGCAATAGGGGTAGAGTCGAGGAGGTTATTTTTGGTTCTTGCAAAGAGTTCAAATGCTCCTTGGGATTTTCACGGAAAACATACCTTATCTTCTAACTTGAATACATACGTTTTTCCAATAGTAGTCACAGTAACGGGAGTTATAAATCAGATTTCTGTATCTTGTGGAGTTCTGAATTTCAGAGCTTGCCCGTTTTCATCGGTAATACTCAAGGTACTAACAACTATCTCTTCCATTTCTACATTTTCATCAGCAGTAAATTTGATGCTGTTTGCACAGCTGAGTTCGTTTCCTTGATTTCCAAAGGTAATACGGTAGATAATTTCTTTATTGGGCAAAAGTCCCGGTGTCAGTCCTTCAGGAGTTCCTGTAATATCAATCCATAAATCCATTGCTGGAACTCTAGTAGTAGAAGTAGCGTGATTATTAGTGGGGTCAGCTTCACCTTTCCTATTGGTAATATTTGCTTGTGCGGTAAGTTCTGTACCCGCAGGAAGTTTGGTATGGGTTGTAGAATTGGTAGCTTGCATAGTCATTATAATGTTTCTCGAACCAGCTGATGCACAGAAGGTTTCTTCTGCGATTTTTATGGCTATAAAGCAAGCGTTTTCTATTATTCCTGTAGCTCGTCCTCCTGAGGTCGGTGTGTCTCGGTGAAAGGTAGGAAGAGTTGAATTTCCAGAACAACTGATACTATAAAATGTTTCTCCTTTATTTGCACTCAGAGCTTTGAATGTGGCGAGTGGTGCTAACCCTCCCGCTTCGCTTCCCCCCTTTGTAAGAGGAACTGTAAGTATAATAGAGGGTTTTTCTGCACACATTCTACTTTGGTTTCCATATTGCAAGGTATAGTCAAAGAGACTTCCCCCTTCTGTCACAAGAGGAGAAGAAAGCTGGACATATAAATTAGGAAAAGGTACCATCACCTCTTCTTCATCTTCTTTATCATAATTATTATCTTGGGTATCTGTGGTCGTAATTTTTGCTCCATTGATAAGGCTAACTCCTAGAGCAATATTTCCTTCTACTTTTCCTTTATATCTGAGATAAATATCCTCTGAGTCTTTGGTAATACTTCCAGAAGCTGTTCCGGGAAAGGTTAACGCATTGCCATAATCATTAGACCACGTCAAAATCTGTCCTCCTGACAAACAGTCGCCTTCGATATGAGGTTCCCCTATTTCCCAAAACATTGGTTCAAGTATCAAAGTAGAACCTGATTGATAACAAATTCCTTCCGGAAAATAATCTTGGATACTTACATTACTTGCATATCTTTCTCCTTTATTTGCCAGAGTTAAGGTATAGGCGATTTCTTCACCAATAAGGGGGTCTCTTCTATCAACAGCTTTTCTCAGGTAGAGGTCAGGATTTTTGATATGAACAGTATCTTCTGAGCCAACGCTTCCAAAGTTGATAGCATTTTCATAATATCCTACTACCGTTCCAATCACCATAGTATCTGACGCATTATCACAATTGGCTTGTACTTTTATTTTCAAATTTCCTCATCGTTCGGGTTGAAGATTGGAGCCCAAGTATCCGTTTACATTCATAGTAATCACGGTTTCCCCATTCATTTCTCAGATAGTAAGGTTGTTATTGTTTCTTATCGCTTGATAATTTGTAGAGAGTCCGCCTTCTAAAGCTGTTTTATTACTCCAACTATGACTAATCGCATCACTGCCCGTCGCCAATTTGACTGTATTTGGCAATCTGACAGTAAGGGTAGTGCTATGATTTTCTGCGGTTCCATCGTGATTGTAGCCTATGTTTCGCTCAAAGCTTTCACAAGCATTCACAATATCTTTATCACTTTCCATTCTGGTCATCAGTCCCGGATACTCCAAAACAGTTACTCCTTTTGGATTTCCAATTGATTGCATCAAATCCTTGGAAAAGACAGCCACTCCATTGGTAAGCAAAGAACCAATTTTACTTCCTTTATCCTGAATTTTTATTCCTACTTTTTTTTCTCCTCCTCCACCTACAGGCAACAAAGAAGGATTTTTGGTTGTGTCATCTACGAGATAGGCAACATATTTTGTTTCTTCACCATAAGGAGAAGTTCGGACACCAGCATTTTCTGTCCCTTTGGTAAAATAACTTTTTATCATCGCAGTAGTAAAAGGTTGCAAAGGGTCAAATTTTTTGGGCAAGTTTGCATTTGCTTTGGAAAAGTACACTTCACAGCCTACGCATTGATAGGTATCTGCTGGAGTTGTTGCAGTAGTATAAGCTTCTATAAAGCTGGATTTAGCAGGGAGAATATCAACAACATAGACTTCAGAAGTGGTCAAAGAACCAACATTTTGCACCATCATTTGATATTCTACGGCATCTTTGGAGAGTAGATAGCTCGCTTTTGAAGTTTTGTAAACATAAAGACTTTTGTATCCTAGAGTTGGATTAGCGATAATCGTGGTTGTGATATTTGCTGTTGCAGAAAATTTTCCACACAAATCATCTACTCCTACAACGAGTGCTTGCAAGGTAATATCACTTCCTTCCTTTATTCCACTGGGTATCGTTCCTACTCCAAAGCTTATTTGTTTTGTCCTTCCTTCCAAAATTTCTTCTACGTGAATAGTGATTTTCCCATTTGCAATATCACTATAATCCACAATTCCTCCTTCCACATTGATAATACTTACGTATTTTTCCACACCATTCACACTGAGTTTTGGTATAAGAAGCGTGATGTCTGTATTGCGAGAAGTATCCTTCCCTTTATTGGCTATAGTCAGCGTATAGGTTCCTTTTTCTTTAACTTTAAGGGTTTTTGGTCAGATAATATTCATTTCCAAGTCTCCTTTACGAGGTTGTGCTGAAAATGAGATACTTCCTCCTCCACTGAGCGACGTAATCGTCATAGAGTTATCGTCATTGTAATGCGTAGATGAAATTTTCTGGACAGCATAATTTGCTGTATTGGTAATAACGCTAGATTGGCAAGCATTTACAGGGGTTTTGATTTTTGCTTTGATAATGACAGTAGCAGTAGAAGCGTTTCCATAACAATAAGAATTTGAAGGAGTAGGGAAAAATTGAGAATTGACACAACCGCTTATCGTGAATTGTAAATCATTTCCACTGATGAGTACATTTCCCCCCTGATTACTAGTAATTTCTGCACTTACCAATTCTAATCCTGTTGGTAAAGAGTCAGTAAAGCTGATGTCTTCCAATCTTATTGGTCAAATATTTCTCAATTGAAGTTGGTAGGTAACCATATCTTCATAATAGAGTTTGGTAGTTCCCAAAATAGTTTTAAAATATGCTATTCCCGGGGAGAGTTGGTTGAGTAATTGAATAGTATAAGAAGCAGAAAGGGGGGAAATATTTTTCGCACTCAACTGAGCGGTATTGGTAAATTGAGTACCGTTTATATTGCACCCACTAAAATTCACCTTATAACTCACAGCTTTTTTTTGATTTCTTCCAATATTTGCCAAATTCCACGTCAAAGTAGTCCCAGAAAGTATTCCTCCATCAGAAATATCACTAATTCTCTCTGCTAAAGATAACGCTCCACATCCTGTAGCAAATTGTGATTGCAAATAGCTGAGATTATCAGTAATCACAGGTTTATTTATCGCTTCTGTCCCTCCAGAATTGTGAGCAGTGATGACATAGGTGAGCGTAGGATTGTAGGCTAAATAGAGATAATTTTTATTTTCATAGCTAAACACTCCTTGAGCATTTTTGGTCAAAGCAGGGCGTGCTTGAGCACTAATAGTGGTACTTATCGGTGCGGTGTCATAACGGTCTGCTAAGGTTCCTGCTATCGTCGCGTGTGTCAAATAGGTAGTAGCATTCATCGTATCACACGGTATGGTAATAGTAAATCCATACATTCTCGTTTCTCCCGCATTCAATACCCCTAAATCTCGATACACACTTTCAGCAGGTACTTCTTTGTTGTTGACGATAATGCCCGTATTGGTATATTTTCCTCCTCATTCAGCACGAACAAACACAGGATTGAGTCTAGGATACAAATCTAAACTTTCATCATAACCGGTAATGGTTCCTGCTTCTGCACGAGGCAACGGAACATACAATACCACTCCCATATCATTCACATAATTATTGGTGAAATTGACTTGATAGGTTATATTATTGCAAGTTTCCGCTTTGGAACCTGCTAGACTTACTTTAGCAGTCAATACAGGAAACGGTACATAATGCAATGCCAATTTGGAAATAATCGGTGAAGGGTCGTTTTCACTAGTTCTCTCTACATCTACCTGTACCTGCAAACACGTATACGTGCTGGCATCAATACTACTGAGAGATAAAGGCTGACCTGTATATGGCACACGTTCCCATCACGCAAGAGGGGTTTCCTGTTCACAGTCCACTACCGTCATAAAAAATTTGCTCCCAGAAGGTGTAGTAGTGTTGAGGGTAACAGTATCTCGACGCCTCATACTTGCGGGTTCTACTTGAACACTCATAAGGCTTCCCGTCAAAGCGTTTTCTGATAAAAAGGCTACTCCTCCCGTAACACTCATCCCTTCTCTGTGAACAATCCCTTCCGGATTTAAGAAAGTAAGTTCAAAGCTTCCAGCATTATCATTTTGAAGATAGGTTGCTTGGACGCTTCCTGTGTCGGTCGTTATCAACCATTGTGTAGGCACTAGTGCCTGTACTACTACAAATAAAGTCGTAATGCTTGCAATTCGTGTGTGTTTCATCAGTATCAACGTATAAACAATAAAAAAGTGTGTAATGGTCGTTTCGTTTCCTAATATAATTATAGCACAAAATAAAAAATAAAGCAAATTTTGGGACGAAAAAAAGGTACTAAACCTCACTTCACCTTGTATTTTTTATGAATAACTCATATATGTATTGACATATAAGTATATGTATTTTATTTACCGAAAAATAGTGTATTACTGACAATTTCTCTAGTATTTTTTCTCCAAAATCGTATAGTACAAAAGGCTTTTTATTTTTACCTTGTGATGAAATCTTTGCTTTTTCTCTTGGATTACTATCCGCCTCACAGATGAGGGATTGAAAATGTTTTTGAAAACATTATTTCTCGTTTACTGCAAAAAGGATATCATATTTATCTGATTACTTCCCGTTTTTCTCACGATTTGCCTACACAACAGCAACACAAAAATCTGACCATTTACAGAGTTGGGACAGGAAGAAAAAGTTTCTTTTTTGCTGCTTTTTGGATGGGAGTTAAAGTATTGTGGAAGTATCCTCATATTCATCTTATTCATTCTTCTACCTATACGTCTGCGTTTCCCGCAAGTGTGTTGGGGAAACTTTTTCACAAAAAAACGATACTTACGGTACACGAAATTTTTGGGAAATTGTGGAAGCTTTTTAAACCGTGGTATATTCGCTGGGGATATCAGCTTTTTGAAAGGCTTTGTTTTCTCATTCCTCACAATGCGTATCATTGTGTTTCGCTCTATACGCTCAATAGTTTGAGATTGTACTACGGCATATCTGACGCGAAACTTCATTTGATATATAATGGCGTGGATACGGAATTTTGGAATGCTCATCACGTGAGTGAAGCTACCAAACGTCAACGGAGAACCACCTATGGATGGGAAAACAAATTTCTGATGTTGTATTATGGACATAGTGGAAAAAGTAAGGGCATTGATTATTTAGTGCAAGCCTTGCCTGCTCTACTCCAACAGCACCCTGATGCTGTACTGATTTTTAATCTTATTCCTGCTAAAAGAGACAAAGCTATCAAAGCTACTCTGCGTCAACAGGCACAAAAAAGCTGACATCCCGAGCAAATACAGATTTTTGATGGACGGGAAAAAGAGGAATTGAGAGCATTAGTTGCGTGTGTGGATATGGTGATTGCACCGAGTTTGGCAGAAGGATTTGGTTCGGTACATAGTGAAGTTTGTGCGATGGGAAAGCCACTCATTACTACGCAAGTGGCAGCAATTCCTGAAGTGGTAAGTGGGCACGTGAAATGTGTCCAGCCTTGTTCTCGTGAAGCAATTATCCAAGCGGTAGAGGAAATGAGAAATGAAATAGCCACGCAGACAGGAACACGCCTTCCTCCAAAGGTCTTTGACTGGAATATGAGCGTGCAGCGTTTGGAAGGTTTATATTAGGTTAAAATAAGTACATTAAATGGTGAATATTTTGCGGAAATAATGAATGTTCTGTGGAAATAGTACTTTTGGGCGAACTGGGATTCGAACCCAGGACCTTCTCCTTAAGAGGGAGCTGCTCTACCGACTAAGCTATTCGCCCTTGATGGGCGTTGGTTGGTGAGTAGTATAGCGATTACTTCCCAAAAATCAAGCTGACTGTCTTTATATGAAAATTATAATTCAAAATGCACCACTAATCAGTAAGATAAAAATAGCATATCATTTTGCATTTTCTCTTGCAATTACATATCATTTTTGTATAATGTAAATAGTCTCGCAAGACAAAACGGTTTGTTAGTAATTTAAAAGGATGGTCTCCGACTGTTCTAATAGAAAGTAAAGATGGACACATAGTTCGTTCATTTGCTTTCTGTTGAATAGCTAGGACTGTTGTTTGCGAGACACATTAAACTATGTGTCCTTTTTTATTGTAGTAAAATAAAATTTTAAAATATTAACTTAAGCCCTTGCCCAAACACGGTTAATGGGAAATAAAATGAAAATAAATGATAAACAAAAAGAAGAAATTGGGAAAGTAGTAAAGTCCCTATATCTCTGCGAAGGGATTTACTCAGATTGTCGAATAGGTGTAGAAGGTTCGACAAACGGCAAGGTAGTAGGAAAAGCTACCGCAAACATCAAAGAAATTTTAGCATTCAAGCTCAGCAAGAAACAACGACACGAATTATTTAATTTCTTATTTCATGACATTTATAGCATAGGTAAGATGAGATTGAATATAGAAGAACTAAGAAGTCAAGGAGTAAGATGTGTTGGCGTAAGTGTTAATCTTAAATCAGGAAGAGTTACTGATGTAAACGAAATCGATAAAAAAATCAATGAATTCATCACAGGTGCTGTCGATGGCATTTGTGAGTATTTAGAAAAGGATTTAAAAATCTAACTTTAAAATTTCTGGCTTTGAATGTGAGGAACTCCTCTATTCAAAGCCTTTTTCGTTACTCTCTCAATCCTGCACTGATACTTTCAGCTTTTTTTACCGCTTATTACTTTATGCTAGTCCTATTTGAAAAAGAACATCATTCCCACTACAACTCATCAATAATCCAAAAAAACATATCATTTTTCATTTTACACTTTTTCTTGCAAATTATATCGAAAATTCACCTGTATTTGATAGGTATTTTTGTATATATGCAAACATTCTCCTAAAAAATAAGACAAATCTAAAAAGAAAACAATAGGTTAATGTTATCGAAATATACTACTCTTCGATTGAAGGGATTGCACATAATTCACGAAACCATCAAGAAGATAAATATAGTAATGCTCTTCTTGGAAAATTACTGACATTTCTATGCTATTGTAACTATGTAAATTTTTGGTAAGATTTTTTTCTCATTGAACAATCGGAGTATTTTTGTATACATAGAAATATCATCTTCCGTAATCATCTGTAATCTTCCGTAATTCTCTGCAATCATCTGTAATCATCTGTAATCATCTGAAATCTTTATAATCTTCTTCCCCCTATGACCTACGACAGCAAACACACCGAAATCCTCGACCCCAAAACCTGATACGATGCCGTTGCCGACCAATACGGACAACATCATAACCATCTCAATACCTTTTATCATCTTGATTTTTTGCGTTTTCTGCCACGTAAACCTAGCTTTGATATTATCGACCTAGGAGCAGGAGATGGGAGAATGTTCCCCCAACTTAACGCCATTCCTCATACTGCATATGTCGCTCTTGACCTTTCAAAGGAAATGCTCCTGCATCATCCTAGAGGAGCAAAACAGTTGGTAGCCGACCTAGAAAAAAAGCTGCCCTTACATAACGATACATTTGATATCGCAGTCAGCTTTTTTACTTTGGAACATTTGGAACATCTCGAAACGTTTTTTGCTGAAGTGTATCGCATTTTGAGGCCAGAGGGAAAACTGTTTATTGGACATTTCTTTCAGAGGAGAGCATTTGCACGAACTGCAAACAATAAGAACTTCAAAATCAAACAATACAAAAGAACTACAGCAGAATTACAAGCTGAAGCCGAAGAAGCTTTCTTCCAAACTGAAATCCTTCCTCTGTATGATAAAGATGACCATACCGGCGATTTACTTCTTTGTACCAAAAATGCATAATCCCTCTCTTTCTTCCCATCTCCCCATCCAAGGACAAACCGTACTCATCATCGGGAATTGGTCATACAAAAATCTCGGTGATGAACTTATCCTGCTCTGAACCGTAAAATTACTCCTTGCCCAACAAAAAACCGTTATCATTTCTTGTTATGACCCTCAATGGTTGCAAGGCTTTTTTTCACAATTTATCGAGACGAAGCAGGTGAGCTTTATTCACGAGCTTCCCAAAGGTCGAAGGTCAGCTTTTCAATGGCTAAAAAAAGGCTGACGAAAAGAACTTCACTATTTTCGAACTGCGAATACAATTATTCTCGGCGGAGGCGAAATCTTGACGGAAGAAAACCCTTGTGCCTACCGGTACCGACTGGCGGGAATGCGACCGTTCCTTTTGCGTGTCATTTTGAACGGAGTGCGAAGCACAAAGTGAAAAATCCAGAATAAACATCAGAATGGCGAATTGGTGATAATGTGAGGCGTGCAAATTCCCACCACGCCACGAAAACAACGCCTCCTGCGTTTTCTCCTCCATCGTACCACTCATCTGTATCTCCGCGACTTCCAAGCTCTCACAGCAGTAAAAAAATTCTGATTTTCAAATGTTGATTTCTTTATGGATACGAGTTATTTTGCATATGATTGGGGAAAAAACTCTTCTGTAATGCGTCCCGTATGCACTGCGGAAAAAGGGGGTAGGGAGGATTGATTATGTACTACATTTTCCTGAAATATTCCGAAACCTTACCTCATCATCAACCTCAACAAAAACGGTGAACGTTTCCTGCCTGACCTCCTTCACGACCTTCAAACCTACACACGTAAAGGCTATTCTCTCTACTTCGTTCCTATTGCCAAAGGAACAAATGCTACTTATAATGACGCTCAATACTACTCTCTTCTCCAGCACCATCTCCAAACCTTCCAACAGCAAACCAACCATCCACCTATCACCTTTGAACTACTAGACCGAGAAGCAGATTTTGCTTATTTTGTCCAAACGCTCAAAAAAGCTGACCTCGTCATTACCACCAGACTTCATCTCTTTTTAATTGCTTCGTTTCTCGGCGTTCCTACCAAAGTCTATCCGTATCAGAAAAAAATCCTCAAAATGCAAGAAGTTATCCGCTCACTGCCTTTCGACCTTCCCAACATCAACGAAAAAGCCCTTTGATAATGTTTCGTTTCTGTTGCTTTCCATAGCGTATTGCTTTCAAAGAAAGTCGCACCAAACATCACGGCAACCCTATCACCCAAAACGCCGTTTTTTGCCACACATTCCCGTGCTTCCAGACAAATAAAAACCGATTTCTGGCTTTTTGGCGAGCCTGCTCTGGAAAACCAATTCGAGCTTGTTCTAGTCTGCTTTTGTCTCTTTCATAATGTCTCACTACCAAATCCGCATACACCCAGAGTTTTGCTCCAGTTTCGTGTAATGACAAGGTAAAATCCAAATCCTCAGCAATTCGTGCTATCTGTTCATCATATCCAACGGCTTTAAAAAGCTGAGCACTCCCCAGCACACCATTTCCACTAAACATCTGAATTTCCCCAAACGCCTTATTCCCCAATCTGTTAACTTTGGGACGTGACTGCCCATACCAAAAACGAGAAAATCCCTGATTTTGGATGATGTCCGTGTCTCTCCATTTGAGCGTGGAGCAAATCACTACTTCGGTTTTCATCTGCTTTTTCATCTCATCATAGTGCTGTATCGCCTGCTGTAAGTAGGTTTCATCAAATGCATTATCTTCATCAAAGAGTTGTATCAATTCCGTGTCTGCCTGCTGTATCCCAAAATTCCTCACATAACTTGCTTTGCCGGGAGAATGAGGACGAAAATCACTGTTATCAGCAGTGAAAATGCGAACGTTCTTTTTCAGGTACTGGGGGATAAGAGAGGGATGATTGAGGAGTTGTGGAGGGGAAGGATTATCAACTACTACGATAACGGTAAAATCTGGAAACGTTTGTTTCGCCAAACAGTGAAAGATTCTTTCCAAATGTTGCAGTTCTGTTCCTCTGGTTCCAAATACGACCGACAATCTCATTGCTGTACAATGTATAAGTAAAGATTAGTCTCACTATAGGTATCTTTTGTGATAAAGCAAGCAGTTGTTTCGGAAAATGTATCATACAACATCTACGCTCATCTCCTTTTAGGTCTATCGTTCAAATGCGAGATAACAGGTAACAAATGCGATTATCCAAACTCCAACAATCAAATAAAAACGGACTAAAAATCTGGATTTGATGGTTTTGTGATGGAAGACTCCCATTGCAAGTATCGCCCCCAAAAATCCTCCCAACGCACAAAACAGCAACAGCGTTTTTTCCCTAATTCTCCACTGTTCACGGACAGATTTTCGTTTATCCATTCCTCGTAGTACAAACGTTATACTATTGATAAGTATACCGTAAATGAGAAGAAGGTATCATCGTAAGGGCATTCTAACTAACATATATACTAAAATATTTTATTTCCCAACTCTTTTACTCAAATCTCAATGCGTCAATTGGTTTTAAATTAGCAGCTCTTCTTGCTGGTAAAATTCCTGACAAAATCCCTATAAGCAACGTCAAGGTAAATGCGGTAATAATTACCGTAGTATTGATAGACATTTGCACATTCTCAATCTTCAAATTGTTCACAAAATGAGTCACAAGAAAGCTGAACCCTACAGCAATAATTCCTCCAAAAAATGTCACTACTACTGCTTCAATAAGAAATTGTTGGATAATGTCTTTATTTAGGGCACCGATAGCTTTTCTAATTCAGATTTCTCTCGTTCTTTCTGTCACTGATACCAGCATAATATTCATTACACCAATTCCTCCTACCAGTAAGGAAACTCCTCCAATAGCAGCAAGAAAAAGGTTCATCATATTCATAATTGAATTTACAACATCTCCTACAGCAGCCGTACTAGAAAGTGAAAATCCCGCTAAATCCAAATGTTTAACATTAAATTTTCTTAGAAGAAAATATTGAATTCTGGCTTGCCATTCAGTGTTGTTGGCTTCTGTATCAAGTTTAATAGTAATGGTAGAAATATTGCTATTTCCAGCTACTTTTTGCCAGTAAGTTTGTAGAGGAAGAAAGATTTGTCCTACAATACTTGAATCTGATAACGTTCCGATAATCGTATATTTTTTGTTATTGACAGTGATTTCTTCACCTAGAGGATTTTTAGTGGGAAATAGCGTTTCTACAATATTTTTATTCACGACAACCACTTCTGATACGGTATCAAAATCCAATTGGTCAAAGTTTCTTCCATATTCCAGTGTAAGTCCCATTTTTGTCATATAATCAATAGGTACTCCAGCAAAACTTGACATTGCAGTAGTGTTATCATAGCTAGCTTGTCCCATAGTAGTTGTTCCATAGGTGACCATTCCCGAGAGTTCAGAAAAATTTGCTTCAATTTCTTGGGCTAATTCTGGCGTCAACCTAATAGCTTTCACGTATCCTTTTACCTCATCATTAGTTCGGACCGTATTTCAACCTTTGGCGGAAATAGTGATGTTATTATTGATGAGGTTTGCCATTTCTCCCAGCATTTTATCTTGAGTTCCTGCTCCAAATGCCATTAAAACAATTACAGAAGATACTCCAATAACAATTCCCAGCATACTTAGAGAAGAACGGAGTTTATTAGCAATGATAGATCCTCGTGCATCTTTTAGATAGGTTAGGAAGGTCATAGATGATTAGCAGAAAGGATAAATGAAGGGAAAAACCAAAGAAAATGCTGAATACTATCATAGGAAAGTAGCAAAATCTTCAATAGGCTTTTTACCAATTTATCTTAATAGAAGATTAAATCAAGAGAAGAAGTTTTAGCATATACACGATATTCAAATTCCCTCTAGACGAGGGATAACTTTTTTTTGCTCTTTATGAAAAATTGTTTACACTTCCTCCTTTACCTTAGCCAAAAACTGCAACGCTTGCAAGGGAGTCATCGTATTCACATCTACTTGCGACAAAATCCTTTGTATTTTTTCATACTTCTCTTGGTACTCCTTGCTCCTATCTTCCAGCTGAAACAAAGGAGGCGATACAGCACCACGACTGGATGAACCCGTTTTGCGTTCCTCTTCCAAACGTTGCAATATCTCCCTCGCCTGCTGCAAAATCGGTCCTGGAATACCTGCAATCTTTGCAACATCAATTCCATAACTCTTATTGGCTCAGCCTTTTACTATCTTTTTCATAAACAGTACTTCTTTGTCGGTTTCATAAACAGAAACGGAAAAATTTCTCACGTCAGGATACTTATCCGCCAAACTAATCAGTTCGTGATAATGGGTTGCCAAAAGCGTTTTTGCCTTTACGTATGTTAATAAATACTGTAAAATCGCACTCGTAAGTGCCATCCCATCATAGGTAGACGTTCCGCGTCCCAGTTCGTCGAAAATAATAAAGCTCTTTTCAGTCGCATTATTGAGAATATTGGATACTTCTATCATTTCCGTCATAAAGGTAGATTGATTTTTGGCAATCACATCGCCACTCCCCACGCGAGCAAACAGCCCATCAATCAGTCAGATTTTAGCTGTTGAAGCAGGAACAAACAGTCCACAATGAGCCAACAGAACAATTAAAGCTGATTGCCTGAGATAAGTGGATTTTCCGCCCATATTGGGACCAGTAATAATATGGATACGTCCCTCATCACGTTCCGCTACGCCACTAGGAGCAAATTGGGTGCCAATCGACAAATCATTGGGGATAAATTGCTGGTCGCGAGGAAGATAGGTTTCTATCACGGGATGACGTCCCCCTTCAATTTGGAGCAACGGAGTGGCATTGAGTTCAGGCTGGATATACTGATGTTCCAATGCAAACAATGCGTGAGAACAGTACACGTCCAGCTCTGCAATTTTTTGAGCAAAGAGAGACAATATCGGAGCTAATGTGCCGATTTCTTGGGAAAGTGCTTTTAAAAGCTGATATTCCAATGCTATCAATTGGTCTTTGGAAGAAAGGATAGATTGTTGGATTTCTTCTAGATAAGGACTAGAATAACGCTGATTATCTTTCAAGGTTTGTCTACGGATAAGGTGAAGCTGTGCGAGATAGTTTTCAAATGCAGGCATATCTCTTTGCGTTACCTCGATGAAATAGCCTTGGTTCATCACAAATTTGAGTTTCACATTGGCAATGCCGGTCTGTTTGACGAGAGACTGTTGATATTCCATCAAAAGTTCATCACTATGATAAGCAATTTTTCTCAGTTCGTCAATCTGCGTATTGTAACCATCTTGGATAAAATCCACGTCTCCCTGAAACGCAATATCTGCTTTGAGAGCGTGATGTAAATGTTCCCAAAGTTGAAAAAGCTGAGCCATTTCCTGTTCCGTCAATCCCAACGCAAGTAGTTCCTGTTTCATCTGCTCTGAGAAAGGTATTCCCGTATCAAAAAACACACCTAACGTCGTTCTGAGTTTCACAAACGGAAGCGGAGTCAGCTTTCTATAGAGAATAGTAGATACGAGCTTGTGAATATCAAAGGTTTCATTGAGCTGCTTTAAAAGCTCTTTGGCATGAGGATGTGCTTGATACCTGATAATATGCTGTTGCCTCTCCTGCAAAAGCGGTAAAGTGTGCATAGGATTACTCAATACATACCTCAAATATCTCGCTCCACCTGTGGTTTTTGTCTGGTCAAGTACCCCAATTAAACTGTACTTTTCATTGGCTTCATAAGAAGAGGAAAAAAGCTCCAAATTTTTCATCGTAATATCATCCATCAGCACCATTCCCAGCTGTGCATGATAGGAAATTTTGTAAATATTGGTCAAAGTGTGCTGTTGAGTATGTTTGATATAATTGAGCAATAAAGCGATAGCGTGCAATCTGCCTTCTGTCGTCGCCTGTCCAAAACTGCTGAGCGTCTGCACTTGACAACTATTGGTCAGAAACAGCACAGGGTCGCTAGGCACTTCATACACCGAAATCAAACATTTCAAATACTGCTGAAGCGGAGTAGCCAATGCATCTTTTTCTCTGAAATCAGCATCCAAAATGACTTCCGTTGGATTGAGGGTAAGTACCCACTTTTGTAAGTCTCCAAGATTTGAAAAGCTTTTGGTCCAGTATTCACCTACCGTAAAGTCTCCCCATGCAATATGATAATGCTCTCAGCTTTTTCATTCCTGTTGGGTTAGTGCCAACATATAGTTAAATTTTTTGCTGCCTTCCTGAATATAGGTTCCCGGCGTGATAATTTGGGAGATTTCCCTTTGTACCAATTTCCCCGGAATAGGGTCAGAAGTCTGTTCGGCAATAGCGACTTTGTAGCCGTGCTGAATGAGTTTGGGGATATATTTATCAATACTATGATGAGGCACTCCTGCCATAGGGATAGGATGAGCGACATCTTTATTTTTGGTGGTCAGGACGAGGTCAAGCACTTTGTGGCAGATATGAGCATCTTCAAAAAATACTTCATAGAAATCTCCAATGCGAAAAAAAAGGACACAATCAAGGTATTGCTGTTTCATTTCGTTGTACTGTTGCATTGCTGGGGTAAGTTGCATCTTCTTCAAAATCAGCTAAAAAAATCAACGGCTAAACTATAGCTATTCACAAAGCATTTGCAAGAACATTGTAAATAGACAAAAGATGCAAAAGTACAAGCCAGAGGAAGAGAGTCAAGGGGGAAAAGGATCAAGAGTCAAGCTAGGAATTTTTGAAGCAGCGAAGCGAGAAAGCATTCGCACGATTATCGTGGCCATACGCGTCCACGAAGGACGTACTCAAGCGCAGACCACGAGCGTAAGTGCCATCCGGACTAGACGACCAGTAGTAGCCGTTGCCATTGGAGCCCTGACCGTAGATCGACGCTAATGAAGTGTAATCACGGTAGCCAGCTGGCGGCAAGAGTAAGTCGTTCCTAAATTTTTTAATGTTAATCGAATCATTGAGGTATTTATAACCACTACTCTCACTGAGGGAGACACTATTGATACCCGCCCGTGTAATCAGTAATTGGTTCCATTCTCCTTGACTGGGTACGTGATAGCCATCTGGACACGGTCATTGCCTATGTATTGCATCCGTTCAGGTTGGAATAGTAGTTGGACCATCACTACTACTTCCTCATCGCAAATTATCATTCTGTACACTTGACCAATCATTACCTGCTGTGATAAAAGTATCACTACTGTATCGATTTGTAGGACCATATCCTCAAGCATTTGGCTTGGTACTCCTCATACTATTACTAGGGAGTTCACCATTACTTGTAAATCCATAATTATTTCACCACTGAAAATGATATCCATAAGAAGTTGACCCTGTCCCTGATACGGTTGCTCATAGGTTTTTATCCTGAATAGTAATAGACTTTGTACAGTCTGTGACAGTTATCGTCCCCGCAGAAGTATTACGAGTCACTCACGCAGTACATGCCTTATTTGCACTACAACTTGCTGTATTTCCTCCATTTGCTCCTGCACAGGTCCATGTTCGTGGTCCACTTCCACTTACTGATGAAGCCGTCCCTGCTGTACATTTCTCTGCCGCAGTTGATGGTGCTGATGTCCTATTTGTTCCATTCGCACTTCCACACGCTCCATTTTCTGTCTTATTAGCAGTACAACTTGCTGTACTTCCTCCATTTGCTCCTGCACAGGTCCATGTTCGTGGTCCACTTCCACTTACCGATGAAGCCGTCCCTGCTGTACATTTCTCTGCCGCAGTTGATGGTGCTGATGTCCTATTTGTTCCATTCGCACTTCCACACGCTCCATTTACTACTGTTGCTGTTTTATTAGCAGTACAACTTGCTGTATTTCCTCCATTTGTTCCTGCACAGGTTCGTGTTCGTGGTCCACTTCCACTTACTGATGAAGCCGTCCCTGCCGTACATTTCTCTGCCGCAGTTGATGGTGCTGATGTCCTATTTGTTCCATTCGCACTTCCACACGCTCCATTTATTACACAAAGATTATTCTGCAAAGTATACCCACTTTTACAAGTATCAAGCTTATATTTTCCACCACAACTACTACAATTTCCATTAGCTGGACAACTACTTAATGTATATGCTGTACAATCTGTTTGATTTTCTATACTGATATATATATCACCACAAGTTTGACGACAAAACGTACTATCTAGTAATGATTTCCATCCTGTCCCATTTTTTCCATCACAGAAACATGGACAACTTACCGTATCAGTCCCTACAGTCTTAATTACTGTTTTAGTTACGCCTATTACAGCATTTGTACAGTCTTTTGCATCATTAGCATTTTCTTCTATTCTCAAATCTCCACTGAGCGTTAAGGTTGCCAAAGAATGAGGACTAGCACTTTTTACTATCATTCCCTTTGCTACATTGAGGGCAAAAACATTTGAAGCATTGACAGAAAAAGCTGACCCTGCCCCATTTCGTACAAAACTTTGATTTCCAACTAGTTTGACTCCGCTTCCTGCTACCAACGAATAATTTCCTGAAATACTATTTCCATTTCCCATAACGACAGAAGCTATTCCAAAAGTACTATTTCATCGTCATTCCAAAATAATGGAATCATCTCCCGTTATCGTATTTTTTTTCCCCCCGAGAATGATTGCTCTTTTCCCCTCCAACACCTTATTTGCTTCTCCTCCTGCTACGAAACTCTGCGAGGTGTTGATCTGACCACCACTTCCTCCAATAATCGTACTTTCGCCCTCAGAAGCATTGGTAATCTGCATTTTATTGCCTTTTCCTCCAAAAATGGATACTTTGGATGCGGAAGAACTTATCTCATTATATTGAGGATTGGTCAGCAGAGAACCTGAAACGGTGACTTTTTCACCTTGCGAAGTCATTTCTACTCTCCCAGTGGATTGTCGAGTCCCGCCGTCTTTAGGGATAGCAAAGATGACAGTTCTGATTTTTTGAACTGCATTAGTTAAATGTGTAGAAAGCTCTAATTGTTCATCGCTTTCTGCCCAAAGGACCATTCCACTGCACAGCAGCACAGAGAACATAAGGAGCATTCCTTTATAGTTAAGGAGTTTGAAGGGTTTTTTCGCCATTATTACGAAAAGAAAAAAGTAAAAATGCTCCTACCTCAAACATAAGGAGAAGCGTCAATCATAAAAAATATTGCTAGTATCTATCATATCTATCAATGTTAGTAGTGCTTGGTAGTAAGTAGAGAAGTCGTATCTCTCATTCATCGGGCAAATAAGAAAAGAATAAATATATCAAATACCCTGTATCATATATCCTTTTTAGAGGGAATTGCAAGAGATTTTTTAAAAAAACCATTCACACCGTTATACACCAGTACACACCAGACCACAAAATGTAGTAGATAACACAGACTGCCAGCCTTTTTCACCACAGACACACGGACACACTTTTCCACCACTTCCTACCGTTTTATGTACTCCTAACGCAGAAGTAGTACAGACGGAAATATCATTCCCGGGTTGAATTCTCAAATCTCCCTTGAGGGTCAACGTCGCAACTCCATGAGGAGAATTAGCATTGACTATCATTCCTTTAGTGGCGTTGAGAGAAAAAATATGCTCCTGCTTTACAGGAAAGGTTGAGGAACCATCATTTCGTACAAAACTTTGAGAACCCTGAAAATTAACTCCGCTCCCTGCTATGAAAGCATAGTCTCCTGAGACAGTATGTTGTTGACCCAAAACCAAAGAGGCATTTCCTAGTACCCTACTATGTGTTCCCCCCAAAATAATAGCATCGTCTCCTTTGATACTATTTCCTTTTCCTCCTAAAATGACTGCCCTGCTTCCTTGCAAAATACTATTTGCTTCTCCTCCCGCTACAAAACTCTGTGACGTATTAATCTGACCACCACTTCCTCCAATAATCGTACTTTCGCCCTCAGAAGGATTGGCAATCTTTATGCTATTTCCTTTCCCTCCAAAAATGGACACTTTGGATGCAGAAGTGAGACTATTACTCTGAGGATTGGTCAATAGCGAACCTGAAACGGTGACTTTTTCACCTTGTGAAGTCATTTCTACTCTCCCGCTGGATTTTCGAGTCCCGCCTTTTTCAGGGATGGCAAAGACAATGGTTCTAATTTTTTGAACTGCTTGATGTAAATCTGTAGTAAGCTCATACAAAGTGGGATTTTGTGCTCCTGCCGATATCGTATACATCATCAGGCAAAATAACGCACATCGCGTAACATTCTTAATTCAAGGCTTCATAACAAAAACAACGTAATATAAAACAATCTTCAAGTAAACAAACACTATCATTATCAATATATTTTTTTGGAGGGCATTGTCAAATCATTTTTCTTTCCTTTTCTCGCTTGCATTTCCCCTCCCAAATCCTTATGCTAACAGCAAAAGTTATTTTTAATTTTTCTTTGTTTTTTTTATGACTTTTCCTTCTTTGGTCGCTCCCGGAGGGTCACATCTCAAGGCATTGGTTGCTTCTGCTTATGGAGCAGATGAAGTGTATGTAGGAGTCCCTTTCACCTCATTAAGAATGAGACAAAATAAACTCTATACCTTTGATATGCTCAAAGCTACCGTGCAACAGCTCCACGCTAACGGCACGAAAGCACTTTTGACGATGAATATTTTCCCGAGAAATGGAGATGTGCAGATTTTTGAGTCTGTGGTAGAAAAAATTGCTGAAGTACAGCCAGATGGGATTATTTTTTCTGACCCGGGAACCTTTCAGTTGATTAAAAAATATTTACCTACTACTCCCCTCCATCTCTCCACCCAAACCACGACACTCAACTATGCAGCAGTCAAATTTTGGGCTGATTTGGGAGTGAAAAGGATTGTCCTTGCACGTGAACTTCACATTGATGAAATTGCAACAATAAAACAAGCGGTGCCAGAAATCGAATTGGAAGCGTTTGTCCACGGTGCAATGTGTATGACCTACTCAGGAAGATGTTTATTGGGAGATTATCTGTGATGAAGAGCAGGAAATAGAGGAGAATGCAATCACGCGTGCAGATTTAAGTATAAAATGTTTATTGAAGAAGAGAGAAGAAGCTGAAAGCTGATGGAAGTAGTGCACGATGAAGATGGGGAACATTTGCTTTCTTCGAAAGATTTATGTACGATACATAGGCTAGGTGAATTGCTCCCTCATCTGGACGCAATGAAAATTGAAGGCAGAAGCAAATCAGAATTTTATGTGAGTGCGATAGTAAAAGCCTATAAACACGTGCGTGATGCTCTAGTTCAGGGGACTCCCATTGATGAACAGATTGTCAATCTGGTGAATATGGTACCGCATAGGGAATATTGGGAAGGATTTTTGTTTCAACCATTGAAAGCATTTCCTGATGGAGAACGTGCCGAACCGATGAAACAAACCACAGGAACGACTGCCGGTCCGCTGTTCAACAGAAACTATTTTGGGACCTTTACACCAGAAACGAGAGAACAGCACGGAAAAGTATATCATCATCTCGACCCAAAAGAAGACATCAAAAGAGGAATGCGTTTACATTATCTCAGTCCTGACGCTATGGGAGAACTGGAGATTGTAGATATTATCGATGAGAAAGGAAAAACGCTAGAAAAAGCTGACTGTAATATGACAGATATTTTTATTCAGACTTCTCTCCCTCTTCACGGATGGGAAAGTTTGTATGTGGAACCGTCTATAGGATAGATAATAGTAAAAGTTATATTGAAGGGGGCTGTAAGCAACGCCCATCGACTCCATCCTATTCCTCGTCTACTTTCCTCAATTCTCTATGCACATCTTTCAACTCTTTTTTCATCTCGTTGAGTGGCATTTCTTTTGGCAAGTTTTCCGGTTTGTCGCCAGTATTGATTTCTACAAAATTTCTTACTTCTTTGCCGACTTCACGATGAGCCGTTTCGAGTTGGTATTGTCCTTGCAGTTTCTGACTTCTAATCCTTTCTTCGGTCTGTGTAATACGAAATAAATTGGCAGCCAATTCGGTGCGTCCCATATAGTCAAACAGTTTCTCTTTATCAATATTTCTCTTTTCTGCTAATTCTTGGTTGGACATTCCATACATACCTTCATATCCTGCCAAATTAAATCTCGCATAATCCGATACCCCGTGACGTGCAATGGTTTTGGATAAAGCTTTATTTCCTTCAGAAATCTCACTCCTCACCGAAAGCCTTTCTGGGTCTTGTCGTAATAATTCAAATCTTCTCGTCTGTTCAGCAAAATAATTTTGTGCAAAGGCTACTTGACGGAGCTTGGGATTTCCATTCATCGCCATAATGTAACACGCATATCTGGACATCTTGTAGTCGGTTTTGCCTTCGTCTTCACGTTCGACTTTTTGGATATTGTCGTGAAGGTCTACTCCCAAATTGATGAGTGCTTTCATCGTTTTGTCTATCAGCTTTTTCCCTTCTTTGTAATCCAAATACCCTAACATCATCAAAAATTCTGATGCCCATCGATACACCATCCCATTTTGGTGCTGGAAATCTTCAAAGGTAGGGAACGACTGTTCATTGATAAGTGGCACTTCCATAGCATATCTAACAGAAACTAAAATGCTGATAATTGCATCAAGCATAGAGAAATTTGCACGGAAAGCAATATCAAATACAAATTTTTTTCGTCGGTATTTTGAGTTGTTTTTTGAAAGTAAAATCATAAAAAGAACCCCGTATATTATATACGGCTTTTTAGAGCTTATTGGTACATTCAATGATAGAATGAAGCCTGACTATCGGAGAGATGAATTGGACACATCTCGTAAATCCTACTCACAAAGATATTATCCCCTTTCTGGAAAAATATGATTTGCACGAAATCATTGAACAGGATTTTTTGGATTTCACGACGCAAGATAAAATTGATGTGTATGATGACTGCATTTTTTTGGTCATTCGTTTTCCCAAATATAATGCCCATAGCAAAAAACATTTTTCTAATGTGATGCACGCAATTTTGGGGAAAAGTTTCATTTTGACAGTAACAAGCTACGTGACAAATAATATTCAGAAAATTCAGGATACCTATCGTGCAGAACTCAATGAAGAACAGTCTGAAGAATTTAAACTCTCTCCATATTATATTCTCTACAAAATCATTGACGCAATGTATGACAAAGCGTTGATAGGACTAGGGAAATTTTCACAAGATTTGGTAAGATTTGAAGATGATGCGTTGGATAGCGATTTTGTGAATGAAGAGCTGCTTTCTCAGCTTTTGATAAAAAAAAGAAATGCCATTTTGATGAAACATATTATTTCGCCTCATACAGAAATTTTGAGAGAATTACAAATCGCGACGGTTAATTTTTATGCAGGAGATTTGGATGTGTACTTTGAAGATTTGCAGTACAAGACCGATAAAATTCTGTCCCTGATTTCAATTATCAAGGAAAACACGGAAAGTCTCTTTGATGTATCCAATACGTTAACGATAATGAAGACCAATAAAGTCATTTCTATTTTGACGATTTTTACGGTAATTTTGGGGATTTTGACGCGATTGAGTGGGATGTATGGAATGAATGTTGATTTGCCATTTGATGACCATCCGTGGGCATTTACGGGAGTATGTGCAATGATGATAGGAGCAGCAGGAATAATGATAGTCTATTTTAGAAAGAAAAAACGGTTTTAAAAAGCTGATTACCCCCAACAAACGCGGAAAACAAACCTTTAGTAGTATAATGAGCTAAAAATTTTGCAATTTGATTTATGCATTCACCTATTCTTTTATGCATACATTTCAATGCTTTCCTCTTACGTTAAATGGGTGAAATAGTTACAACCTTTTTGCACAGTCATAATGTAGTTGATTAGAAGATAAATCGCATTTAATCTATAATCATTTGACTGTACATTTTAATTTTTAATTAAGCACAAAAGTAAACCATTTGCATTCTCTCAGGAAATCCTTATCATTCTCTCTTGATTTCAAGGTGAATTATTTTCATTCGTTGCTCTCTGGTCGCTTCTTTACGCTAATGTAAAGCCTTATACCACTACTTTGAGAGCTGAGAAAAAAGGATTTGCCTAAATCATACGATTGTGCTTTTTATAGCAATCCTTTTATTCTCTCCTTTTCTTTTTTCACAATGACAACTTCTCCTTCTGTCCTCGCTTTTTCTGAGCTTGGACTTTCCCCTACAATGTTGAACTCTTTACTCCAGAAAGGCTTTGAAAGACCCACCCCTATCCAAGAACAAGTAATCCCTTTACTGCTCCGTGGACAAAAAAACATTATCGGACAAGCAGCCACAGGAACTGGAAAAACCGCTGCATTTGGAATTCCGCTTTTGGAAACCTTAGTCCCTCATCAACACCCTCAAGCACTTATTCTCGTGCCGACTAGAGAACTTGCTGTGCAAGTCGCAGAAGAAATCAATTCCTTACAGGCTCATTCCAAAGACAAACTTTCTGTGGTGCCAATTTACGGAGGACAATCCTATACACTCCAAATTCGTGCTCTCAAAAGAGGCGTAGATATTGTCGTAGGGACCCCGTGAAGAATTATTGACCATCTCAAACAAAAAACGCTGAAATTGCAGCAGATTTCTTATCTGATTTTGGATGAAGCAGATGAAATGCTCAATATGGGATTTATTGATGATATTGAAACGATTTTTCAGCAGACCAATGAAGAAAAAAAAGTGTTGCTCTTTTCTGCGACGATGCCCAAAGCGATTCTCAAGGTTGCAACTACCTATATGGGTGATTATCAGTTAGTTTCAGTGAAAACTTCTCAATTGACGACCACGCAGACCACGCAACGGTATTTCGAGGTGCGTGAAAGCGACAAATTCGAGGCATTGTGTAGGATTATTGATATAGAGCCAGCTTTTTATGGGATTATTTTCTGCAAAACAAAATTGGATTGTGATTTTCTGACTACCAAACTCAATGAAAGAGGCTATCAAGCTCAGGGCTTGCACGGTGATATTCAGCAGAAACAAAGAGAAAAAATTCTGAAATCCTTCAAAGACAAACAATCCATTATTTTGGTGGCTACTGACGTAGCAGCCAGAGGAATTGATGTTAATGATATTACGCACGTTATCAATTATTCCTTGCCTCAGGATACCGATAGTTATGTGCATAGAGTCGGGAGAACCGGTAGAGCAGGCAAAACAGGAAAAGCGATTACGTTTGTCTCTCCTCAGGAATACAAAAGAATTGTACTCATTCAGAGAATGACCAAAACAGATATTCAAAAAGGGGCAGTTCCTTCCGCCAAAGACATTATCCAAGCCAGAATACTAAAACTCAAAACTGACGTCCAAGCAGTATTGGGTGGAGCAGCGTATCAGGAATATTTGGACATTGCTCGTGAGGTGATGGCGGACAGTCCAGCTGAAGACGTTATTGCAGCATTACTCAAACTTCAGTATCCAGAAGGATTGACGCTAGAGAGTTTCAAAACGATTAGTGAAGTAAGTATCGATACTACAGGAACCAGCAGACTTTTCATCGCTTTGGGAAGAAAACAGGGATATAGTCCGCGTTCTTTGGTTGATTTCATCCAACAAGAGGCAGGAGTAAGTCCCAGAGAGATTGATGATGTGCGTGTGTTGGAAGACTTTTCGTTTGTAACGGTTCCGTTTGCGGATGCAGAGGTGATTTTGCACGTCTTTTCCAAGAAAAAAAGTGGAGGAAGAAGTTTGGTGAGCAAAGCAAGAGATAAAAATGCTGATGCTTCCTTCCCTCAGAGGAGAAATGAGACGCAGAGAAGAGGAGAATATCGTCCGAGAGGCAGAGAAGACAGCAGAAGAAATGATAGGAGATGAAGGTAGAAAAACGGATTTTTCGAACACAACCATATCACAAAAATAATAAATGTCCATATATATATATGCATATTTCTTAAACAAATCAACTCAAAGTGGCTTCCAGACTGGTCAAATTTTTGCGTTTAAAATTTTTCTGGGTATAATAGAGTAAAAGAATTTTTATCTTCTTTATACTATATACATTATGAAACTGCAACTACCAAGGGTCGTACGTACCCACTCTACTATTGTAGGACTTAGTCTCCTCTTCCTCGTAGGAATAAGCGGACTTCTGCTGTCTCTTTCTCCTTCTGTTGAAGAGGTTATTTTGTATGGAGAATTTTCTGGGGAGAATGTCAGAGAATTAGCTCCAGAGAATACCGAAGAATCATCTGGAGATATTTCAAAAGATGTTCCAGAGGAAAGTCCAGAGAAGTCTGAAGCATTGGAAGATGATGTTGACCAATGAGAACTAGAAGAAAATGTTGATGAAACGGACAACGCAATGGATGAAGAAAAAGAAGTTGTGTTTCTCCCTATTAAATGAGAGGAATCTCGCAATACTACAGAGGGAGAAGAGGAGTTGGGAATGGAAGAAGAACCAACAGAAGATGTAATTAAAGACGAATCTATAGATGAAAATCAAGTGATTGATGAAAAGATAGAATTTGAAGATAATGAAGTAAATATATCATCAGTAATGATAAATGATAACATAGAGGTATTTACAGGGGATACAACATGGATAGTGCCTAATGGTATTACTGAAGTAGAGGTATTTGCTGTAGGAGGTGGAGGATGAGGTGCTGGTGATTGATGTAGTGCTCATTCTGCAGGAGGTGGTTGAGATGGAGGACAAATTAGTATAGGAACTGTGAATGTAATCCCAAATCAAGCTATTCAAATTACAATTGGTAAAGGAGGAAATTGAGGTCTTCAAATGAGGTGTTATGTATCAGCAGAAGATGGAGGAGACACTATGTTTGGAAATTTTATTACAGCTCTTGGCGGAATTGGTGGACGTCAATCTGACACGAGACAATCTATGCATGAAGCAAATAAACCTCATCATCTTAATAGTGCTAAAGGAGGAAAAGGTATGGGATATGAGGGTTATAATTGACAAGAACTTGATGGTGAAAATGGCACTGTATGTTCTTTCTGTGAAGATAATAATAAATATGGTGCAGGAGGAGCTGGTGGAAGTGATAGTTATGGTGGTTTTCAAATTTGATGAACGGGTGGAGATACAGGATGAGGAAATGGAGGCTGAGGACCTGATAATGTAGCAGCTAATAGAGGAAATAATGCAATATTTTATGGAGCAGGAGGTGGAGGGGCAGCTTTTTCATCTAATCATACATATAGTCAGTGAGGAAATGGATATCAGGGTATTATAATAATTAAATATGATACTATGTATAGTATCTCTTATACACCTACAGAGCAAACTACTTGATCCGTTATAGCAACAGTTACAGCATTAAAAAGTGGAAACTTTACATTTACTACTTCAGGATGGGAAACTATCGACGGTGGAACTACATATATCAAAACCTATACTGATAATATTACAGGAGAACTTGTTTCGTTTGAAACTTCCTCTGGAAATGTAGAAGAAAAACTTATCAATATCACCAATATCATCCCAGAAGTTACCCTTACCTATACCCCCGAATGACCAACCTTAACAACAGGTAGTGTGACGGCTAAAGTAAGTTTTAACAAAAGTTGAATTACTATTACCAATAATGGAGGAAGTCCCGAGTATACGTTTACAGAGAGAGGAGAGTTTGTTTTTGAATGGAGAGATGACTATGGTAATACAAGAAATGCTACAGCAAGTGTAGATTGGATAGGAGATGGAATTCCCATTATCCCTACTATTACGTATACTCCTAATGGTCCCTCTCAAACCGTATGAAATGTCATTGCATTGATTAGCTTCAATAAAAGCTGAGTAGTACTCACCAATAATTCTGGTAATACTTATACATTTACTGAAAATGGAGAATTTATCTTCACTTTCAAAGATACATATGGAATAACAGGCAGTGCTACAGCAAGAGTAAACTGGATACTGCATAGAGATAATGATTTTGATTATCAAAGTGGCTGTGAGACATATATTATCCCTACTGATGGAGTCTATAAATTACAAGTATGGGGAGCACAAGGAGGATATTCTGGTAATCCCAAAGGTAGTGGTGGATATGCAGAAGGAAATATTGCTTTACATAAAGATGAACTTCTCTATGTTTGTGTAGGTGGTCAACCTACTGATTGTAATGTAGGGGGATATAATGGAGGAGGTCCTTCTTATCAAAGTAGTACTAATGATTCTTGTGGAGGAGGGGGAGGAACCGATATTAGAATAGGGACAAATTCCTTATATGCTAGAGTCATTGTTGCAGGATGAGGTGGAGCTGGATATTCAAATACTGGTAAAGGTAATTATGCTGGCAGAGAGAATAGCTCCTATGATGGTACTCAAATAGGTAGTTCTATCTGTAATACAAGCTATAGTTTTATGAATTGATCGTTTGGAGTAGGAGGTGGTAATCCTGTAGGTAATCCTGCTAGTATTTGAGATGATTATGGAGGATGAGGTTGAGGACGATATGGAGGTAGTTCTTGTGGTGATACTAATGGATGAGGTGGTTCTAATTATGTTTTAACAGAACACTCTTACAAACCAATAGGATATCTATTAGATGCAACCTATTATTTAACAGATGCTAGGATAGTAGCTGGAAATGCGAGTATGCCAAATCCAGCAGGAGGAAGTATGGTAGGAAATGCTGGAGATGGATATGCCAAAATTACGTTACTTAGTCCAATAGGAACTATAACATACACCCCTTCTACCTTAACAAATCAAGAAGTAAGAGCTATTTTGACATTGAATATGTCAGGAAGTATTAGCTCTGGAGAGAACCGAATAGCAACAGGAACTACGGGAAGAGAATTTTTCAAGGTCTTTTCTGAAAATATGACAGGGGAAATAGTAGAATTTATAGGAGAAAATGGGTATACAGGAAGTGCATTCATTACGATTGATCGAATCGACAAGCAACCACCTAGGATTATAAATTTGACCTATACCCCAAAAGAAGAAACCACAGCCCCTGTACTGGTTACAATAGTATTTGATGAATTTACAATACTCTCAGGTTGGGAAAAAATAAATGATGTTACCTTTACCAAAATCTATACTGAAAATAAAGAGGAACAGATAGTCTTTTCTGATATAGTGGGAAATACAAATGAAATAAGAATACATATTTCACAGATTGTTTCACCAAGTTTGGATGGATGATGAGGCGGTGGAGTAAGTCTGAAAAAAGACTATTGTCCTGATGGTGACTTCTCTCCTTCCTATTACGATAACAAATGTGAAATAACTTTCACAGATGATAGTGAACATCCAACAGCAAATGAAATAGAAAAAAAATCTGATTTTCAATCTGCCTATGAATGGGCATATGTCAATAAAATCACCACAATACCCACCTTTGAACAAGCGAGAATAGCCGACACTATCACCAGAGCAGAAATGGCAAAAATGATTGTCGCTTTTGCCACCATAGACGCAGTACTAGTTGCGTTTCCCCCTGAGAAGGGGGAAGAGCCCTCAGTTCCTGAGGGGTCAGGAGGTTTATCAACAGTAGACGAAATGGAAGAGAATTTATCAACAACAGAAAGGGGACAGTGCCACTCCTTCAGCGACCTTAACCAAGCCACCCCAGACCTGCAATCCTCCATCATCCAAGCCTGCCAACTCGGACTAATGGGACTTAAAGCCGATGGAAAAACCGTTAAATCAGCTTTTTCTCCTAATGCTACGATTACTACCGCAGAAATCGCTACTACTATTTCTCGCTTACTCCGAGGAAATGCATATCAAGGAAGCGAAAAATGGCGATACCACAACCATTTACTTACATTACAAAAAGCAGACATCATCCCACGAAACATTGACCCAATGAGAAAAGAACTCAGAGGAACCGTCTTTCAAATGCTGATGAACACAGTGAAGCTGTTCCACACTACCAATACATAAATTCTGCTCCCATTATCCCTTGATTTCATCTTCCATTAAGGTAAATTCGTATAAAGCAGACTGAGAAATTCTGACTCAAATTTATTTTCTTTTCATTCATTACAATGATTAGTTCAGCACATACAGACACTACACCTGCTAGTTTTATCCAATTGGTAAACGTAAAAAAAACCTATGGAGGAACTGATGCAGAACCTGTCTACGCTTTGAGAGGGATTAACCTCGTTATCAATGATGGAGATTTTATTTCCATTATGGGACCTTCTGGTTGTGGAAAATCCACTCTAATGAATATTGTTGGTCTCCTAGACACTCCCACATCAGGAGATTATTTCCTCCGTGGAGAAAAAGTAAAAGCAATGTCTCAAGATGACTGGTCAATGATACGTAGGTCTACTATCGGATTTGTCTTTCAGGGATATAATCTCTTAAAAAGAATGCCAGCTTGGGAACAGGTAGCATTACCTTTATCCTATATGGGAGTGTCTAGTAAACAGAAAAAAGAAAGAGCGGTAGCTGCTCTGGAAACTGTAGGATTAGGAACGAGAATAGAAGCATTGCCAAACCAACTTTCAGGAGGACAACAGCAAAGAGTATGTATTGCTCGTGCCTTAGTATCCAATCCCGGACTTTTGCTTGCAGATGAACCAACGGGAGCTTTGGACAGCAAAACAGGAGAAGAAATTTTACAGTTTTTTCAGAAATTAAATAAAGAACAAGGAAAAACGGTACTCTTGATTACTCACGATAGCCACATTGGTGCTGCGGCACAGCAGATGATTAGAATGAAAGATGGACAATTTGTAGAGGAACAAAAAGCTGCCACTCTTTAATCCTCCAATGCATTCAATAACAACGTAAGCTTTTCAGAAAGTTCGGGATGTTTCGCTTGAGCAATCAGCTTTTTGATATAGATTTGTGCTGTTTGTTTCAATGCTTCTTGGTCCATTTCACTATCATCTATTTGCCCAAATATATAATCAGAAAGGTATTCTGGAACAGGTTTTTTGAGAATTTTAAATACTTTTTGGATAAAAGTGTGTTTTTCCAATCCTCTTTCGTAGAGGTCAATTTGCTCTAACGTAGAATCAAATTCTTCCAAATAAGCTTTTTCGAGATATTGAGCTCTCGCCATCACATTGAGAGGATGATTTTTGGGTGCTGCATAGTTTGGCAATACTTCCAATTTCGCATATCCTGCTTCAATATCAATTTCTTGGTCTAAATACATTTGAGCAATAGCAATCGTAAGTTTCCCACATTCAGGAGTCAATCCTGCAATTAGGGTCAGCTTTTTGGGCAAAGGAATATGGTCATCATTACCAAATCCATCTTCAGAAATAACTTGCTGAATATCGTGAGAATATGCTCTAATCTTGTATTTTTCCCATACTTTATACCCAAGTTTTTGAAATTGGGTTTCAAAGCTGAATATTACATCGTACATATTTTCAATATCAATCAGATTGATAACAATTTGAGGTTTCACTCCAAACTGATTTTCTACCTTTTTGAGATAGATTTGCAGAAAATCACGAAAAGGCATTTGATGGTCTCCCATAGACGGATTATCAATAATATCTTGTGCTTTAATACACAGCAAAATGTCCATCTCATATTTTCGAGGAGCAAAAAGCCTTTTATACGTATCTGCCTCAAACTGAGGAATAAGAGCTGTAATATTGCTCTGGTCAATCAGATTTCCCGTAATCTCCAAATAAAGTTTTGGGTAATCAGTGATAATGTTTCTTAACTGTTCTGAGAGAAGAGTTAGATAGTGTTGATAGTTAAATCCTTTATGTTGCATTTGTGTTATGATATTGAGAAATAAAGTTTTATTAAGTATAGTCGAAAAGAAGTTTTTGTCAATTTTTTGAGAAGATTTTCACTACTGTCCAAATAAAAATTTTTGAATAAAAGAAAATCCGAGCAAGTAGCTCGGTATTTTCTTTAAAATATTGTTTATTGGAAAGCATAAATCAGGATTGCTAATATAGATATTACAACTTAAAATTATGATAAAAATGTATAGAAATAAGTATTTATTTCTCTATCCATAAAAAATGGAATGTAAAAAATGTTGATGAAAAGCTTTTCACAAGGCAAGGCATGATTTGTAAGATGATTGCAAAGATATAAATGTATATCTTGTTGATGTTTTAATACAGATACTTCCGCAAGGTGAGCAACAATGAAAGTAAAACTGGATGCTCTTATGGTTATATACCTTATGATTAGGATTGAGCGCTATAGGAAAATTTGTAGGTTTTAGTAATGTGGCAGTACTAAAACGAATGAAAGAGTTTGGAGAGATAGCAGAAAAAATCACAAAGAACAAATAGTTGAATGAAAAGAAGTAGAAATAATAGAAATGGACGAGCTATGGCACTTCGTCCAAAAAAAAGGTTTAAATTAGAGTATGGACGGCTGTCGATAGACAAAACAAAAGACTTATTGATTTTACTATCGGAGATAGAACAAAAAAACAGGAAAAAGATTGATGTTCTTGTTGATATCTTTAGTTAGCAATCCCATGTAAAATTTTAATAATGTGTTGACTTTATATTTAGAATATTTATATACTCATATATTAAAATATACATAGCATTTCTTTATTTTTATGACTTCATATAATGAATACAAAGGAAATAATCGATAACTGTACCTTTGCAGAGCAACAATTTTACACATCACAACAGGGAGATTTTCCGCGTAATGTGCAATTTATGGGGAGGAAATTTGTATTGGACAAGAATGTTTTTTCTCCAGAGGTATTTTGTGGAAGTTCTGTATATGTTCCACATTTACCATTAAAACCGTGAAATGTATTACTTGATATGGGATGTGGTAGTGGTGTTATAGGAATTACTGCTTGTATAACCTATGATTTATCGCGTGTATTATATGCTGATATTAGTGAGCCAGCGGTTAATAATACTTTGAAAAATATAATATTACATAATGTGTCAGATAAGGTATCTGTGGTTCAAAGCGATGTATTTTCAAATATTCCAGAAGACGAAAAATTTGACATTATTTTTTGGAATTCTCCTTATTTTGATGTTCCTACTAAAGAAAACACTACATTATGAGATAAAATGATGTATGACCCTGGTTATCTTTCTCATAAAAAGTTTATTTTAGATGGATATAAGAGATTGAAAGCAGATGGAAAAATACTGCTTGGATTTTCATCGACACGTTTTCCTCTGAAGTATGCACGTCAAAGGTTTCAAGAAATTGGATTTGATGCAAACGTTTTTTATGGAGGCACAGATAAGAAAGAGATACAACAAGAGTTATTGGAAATTATTAAACTCTAAATGTATAATTTTGAAATGATTTTTAGCAAACTTTCCTTCACATTTAAAAAGCAAATCTGTACGTATTTCGTGGGTCTTACTTGCCTCGTTTTTCCTTGATAAAGGCTTGTCGTGCTTCTGGAGGCGTGAGAAGAATTTTTTCTTGGACTTCTGCTACTTTACGGTCTGGAATATGAGAAAATTGAATAGTAGTATCATTTTTCCCCGTTCAGCTTTTGAAACTAATGATACTTTCCCCCCAAAAAAGGGCATTATTTTCGTGGGCTAAAAAAAGATGTCCATATTCAGAAGCAAGATATTTCATTTGAAAATTTTTTGTGTATTCCATTTCGTTTTGGACGTTTGCACTTCTCATTTTGACAGTGTCAGTAGTATTGATAATCATAATATAATTGATATATGTTCTAATCGCCACCAACATCATAAAAATCAATATCCCAAAGAGGAAATATTTTATTCTGGTCCCATAGGTAATGACAAGGTGTTTGATAGATAACATAAGCGGTAGGACAATTAAATCTGAGAAATCACCTCTTTGATGACTTCACTCATATGTTCTTTGCTGATTTTTCCGGGATATTTTATGAGTGCAGCTTTGACTTTTTCCGTATCATATCCAAATCCTCTCAATGATTTCACAATGTCTTTAAAGAGTTTTTGGTCAATATCCAATGCTGCGACTTGTTGCAAATCAATGGTTCCTTTGAGTTCTAGCAGAATTTTTTTTGCTGATTTGGGTCAGATACCGGGAATGGATTGAAAGAATTTGGTATCCATAGTTTGGACAGCTTTTGTAAGTTCATCTTTCCCATATTGTGCGATAGTAAAAGCAGTTTTGGTTCCAATTCCATTGATTTTGAGAAGCTGCTCAAAGAGCTGTTGATGTTCTATCTGTTCAAAGGCAAAATAGATGATAGTTTTTTTATTATCATCCAGATGAGGATAGAGAAAAAATTCTCCTTCTTGTTTTTTACCAGTATAAAAAATCTGAATGCCCCGAGTATCATTTTTCAGAATGAGGGTAGTTCCGTATTTCTCTATCGTTCCGCGAAAAAAATGTAGCATTAGGTAGTGTGAAAGAAAAAGATAAAACTATGGGTAGTGTAGTTATCTTATCATTTTTTGCAATAGGTTTTGGAAATTAACCAATGAAAAATTATTATCAGAAATGCAATTGTATTGACTTGAAACTCTGAAGAAAAAGTATACTATGTCTAGTAACCTAACTACAGCTCTTTATCTTTATTATGCATAGAATGTTTGCAACCTTTGAACCTCATCATCTCCTCAGTATCACCGACCCCAGCATTGACACAAATAAAACCTATCACCAAACGTTTCAAGGGTATCAGATTTCTGCACCCAATACACGATTTTTTGTCCTGCATAAAAAAATTATCAAGCTGATAGAACTTAAACATATTGGTGATACGATGGGAGTTTTTTATCTGCTGAAGAGAAACGAAATAGCATCTATTCCTCTGAACATTGAAAGTTGCATAGCAGCAAGTCAACTGTTTAAAGGATGGGACGAAATGAAAGGTGAACCGTACTTTTTCTTGCCCTATTTCTCGCCTAAAGCCATCGCTCCTACCAATGCCCAATTAACTGCTTTATCCCTTCCCACTCAACTGCAACAGGATGAGAAAGGCGTCATCATCGCAACCTCTTCGGTAAAGAGTAAAGACATTGAAGCACTTCCTCTCACAAAAGAAGACAGTTTGAGTTTTCTCTTCTGATTAACAGTATGGTATGGAAAATTTGAAGCTAAAGCACAGCAGCTCAATAGTATCAAAATTCACCTTCCACTGTTTGGACAGTATCTTCATTTGCAGGAAGTGGTGGAAAAATGCATTACCGCATTACAGCAGGAAGGGCTGTTTTTTGAATCTAGTAGTAATGTACATCAGGGGAAAATTTCCTTTCAAATCACCAGTAATGACCGGGAAGTACTTCAGATTTTTGCTGACTGGTATAAAAGGATTGAAAACTTCACGCAAATCACTAAAAAAGACGTTGTAGCACAAGCCAAGCAAGCGTTGGTAGCATTCATAGCTTCCCAACAGCTAGAAAATGTTGACCAAGTCCAAGAGCGACTAACGCAAAGTATTGTAAAAGTGCTCGTGAAATAACAACGTGAAATAAAAAAGCCACGGGTGGTTGGTGTAGTGGTAACACATCGGTCTTCGGAACCGCTATCGGGGGTTCGATCCCCTCACCACTCGGTTTTTTTCTCCTCTTTTACTCCCCTAACGGAGATAGTATGCTCAATCCTCAGTATAGGTATCTCGGTATCGACTTTGAAACGACCGGATTAGATACTCAAAAAGACGTTCCTATCCAGATTGGAATTGTCGAAATCAACGCCAATGGTGAAATTATTACTACCTTTGATTCTCTTATCAAACCTCAAAAAGACATCCAAGAACTCAAAAATATTGTCCATTTTATCACTAAAATCGAAACCGCACAGCTCGTTTTTGCTCCTACTATCGCAGACATTCTTCCCCAGATTGAGCGTTTTTTTGATGAACAAACGATTATCATAGGACACAATATCGCTTTTGATATGGCGTTTCTACAGAAAATGCTCCCCAATGTCCCAAAGTTTGCAACCTTTGATACGTTTCAACTGGCACAGGCACTCATTCCCTATCCGTCAAGCTACGCGTTGGAAGTACTGATGCAACATTTGGAAGACAAGCCACTGTTTTTGGAATGGAAATCAAAATTTTGACTGCCTTTCACAGGAAAAGAAGAAAAAAAAGCTGATGAAGAGGAATGAATAGAGAAATTTCACGACGCTTTGTATGATGCTAAATCTACTCTTGCCTTATTTTGCTACCTTATCAACTTCTTGCAACAAATGGAAGAGAAAATTCCCGTTCTTCGTCAATTTTTAACCAAAAGTGATGCCTTACTCAGCCAAATACTCAAAAAAATATAAAAGGCTATTGATAATAAAAAATCATCTTCTTTTGGAAAATGTATTTATATCTTAAATTTACGGACAATGAAAAACATTTTTATTTCAGGAGGAGGAAATGCTGAAGTCTCCAAAAAATTCGATCAGCTTTATCATAATATTCTTCAAGAGAAAAAGAGAATTCTCTACATTCCACGAGCATTTTATCCAGAAAGATATCCTTCGTGTTTAGAGCGAATAGATAAGGTATTCCCAAAATCATTAGGATATACTGTGGATATTTTGGATGAAAATGTTCCTTTTCATACCAATGAACTCCTTCATACGTATGATGGAATATATATAGGATGAGGAAATACATTTAGATTATTGAAATTACTAAAAGAAACCTGATTGATACAAACAATTCAAATGTTTTATGAACAGGGAAAACCTATTTATGGAGGAAGTGCAGGAGCAATTATTTTATGAAAAGAAATTCATACTTCTCCAGATATCAATATTGAAAAGCTGGATTTCATATCTTCTTTATGATTAAACTATTTTCAAGGATATGCTATTTTTTGTCATTATCAGGAAAAATATGATAGAGAAATTTATGATTATATTCGCAATTATGAAATTCCTATTATCGCTTTACCAGAATGAGTAGGAGTGTATACTCATAATGATACATATTATGTCTGAGGGAATGACTCAGCTTTTATTTTTACAGTTCAATGAAAACAGGCTTTTAATGAAGAATTACTTTTATATTAATTATATGCTATATCTATAATATCCTATTAAAATAAGCAATATACTACTAGAAGATATAGAAAAATACGCTTCTTAATTAAACTTGAAAAGCCTGAAAAAAAGCATACAGTACAGACCAACAACCTTTTATTCTTTCTCCTTCTTCCGGATGAAACTCTATGGAAATCACGAAGCCTCCCAAACACTCAAAACCTACCTAGAAACCGCTATAACAACGTGAAATGGTATGCAGTTTTTTCTGCTCGTGGGTCCCAATGGTATCGGAAAATCTGCTCACGCTCAAGCACGTATTCAGGAATTGCTCGGACCCTATGCGTATAGCGATTTTTTGTACTTAAAAGATTACACCAACGAAATGGGAAAAACGCACACTATTCCCGTAGAACTCAGCGACGCTACCAATAGTGTTGAACTTTTGGACGGAAGTAAACAGCCCAATTACGGTATTCGTGAACTTAATCTTTGGCTTCAGCAGTCTGGATTTGGAGCAGTGAAAATGGTATTGATTGAAAATATTCAGAGAATGTCGAGGTCTGCGATGAATGCATTTCTCAAAACTTCAGAAGAGCCGCTTCCCAATCGTTTTATCATTGCCACCGTTCCTCATACTTCACAGGTATTGGATACGATACTTTCTCGTTGCATTGCTCTGCATTTTGACCCTTTGTCTGAAGCGGAAATGAAAGCATTTGCACAAGATAACGCTCTCCTGAGCAACGATACCAAACTCCAAGAAATGCTGATTGCAATGGCGATGGGGAAACCGTGAATGCTGGTGAGACTGGCTCAACAGATTACGCTTAATCCAGAATTAGCCACCACCATAACAACGCTTATTGGACTGCTTTCGTCTGATACGACTTCTCAGGTGAAGAAACAACAACTTCTCAAAAAGCTTGCAGAAGTCTGACTGCTTCACGATTTCATTGATGGATGGATTGCGTATAGTGTAGACCATCAGCTTTTTTCTACTGCTGAAAAATGGCTAGAAGTTAAAAGATTTCAACAAGCAAATTTGAACATAGAAAATCTTCTGCGATATGGGATTTTAGAGTAAAAAATCACCTACGTTTCCTTTCAGAACGTATGAACATGCAAAAAAAATCTAAAAACCACTTTGCAAATCAAGCATTCTTTTGTACTTTCCTTTTAACCTCACTAATTCCGTATGCGTACCATCTTCAACTATCTTTCCTTCTTCAAAGAGTAAAATTTTGTCTGCTTGTTTGACGGTCTGCAATCTGTGGGCAACAATGATAACCGTTTTCCCTTTAAACAGTATATGTAATGCTTCGTTAATCTGTTCTTCATTGAAACTGTCCAATGCTGAATTACATATTCATCAAATAAAGTCAGCTTTTTATATTTTTCTTTCAAAGAAATGAAAGGGAAAGAATATCATTTTTTTATTCAAATACTTTTTTCACTTCTTGCCAATTAAGCACCTGAGTATCCATATGTGCAATAGTTTCTCCCGTATAAATCACAAATCCCTTACCATCGTAAAGAGCGGGCATAAATCCCTTTAAAATCTGATTTTTAACATCAGTATCTAGTTGATTAGCACCTTATAATTCTGAAAATGAAAACGGATACATTTTCACATATCCCACTCTTCCTGCCAAAGATTGAGAGATTTCTTCTGATAATAAGAGAGGCTCTTGATTACAATTCGCAAAATAGTATAAATAGATATGCAAATTAAAAACAGTAATCTCAGTCGATTTAAAACGAAAAAAATATTGAAGTGTTTTTCTATTGATCTTACAGCTAGTCAGACGGCAAAATTATTAGGGATTAGCAAAAAGACAATCAATAGGTTTTACCTAAAAGATGAAGAAAAAAGCAACCTATGTTCGGTATCTATCAGAGAAAGTGAGAAATTTATACCGAAATTATCCCAAATTGTACAGGAGAAGTGTTACAAAATATTATTACAAGTGTTGTGGATTTAAATGCAACAGTTCATAGTGATTGACGAAAAGAATATGATGGATTAGTAGATATCTTGTATATAAAAACGATTTATGTGATATATAGGGTTTAAAAAAGCAGCCTATGTCCTCATTATAAGAAAAAAGAAGAAAAAGCTGACTCTAAGTTTCATTGGTAGAGTCAGCTTATTTTTGGTGGAAGGATTGGTTTAGTGAAGGGATATTCTGTTGAACATTAAGAAGAGGTTTCCTCTGAGTTCTAGCATCATAGGTTCGGAAATAAAGGTCATTATTTCTTCTTCACGGAGAGCTTGTAAATGTCTTTGATACCACTCTTGCTCTGTACCTGC
>JAISMG010000034.1 GCA_031276875.1 Candidatus Peribacteria bacterium
CCGAAGAATTGTGAAGATGGAATATGATTTCCTGGTGAAATATGGTTTACCGCTGCCGAGAAAGCATTGGCTAGAAAGGATGAAAGAGAACTTTAGAATTGGGTAAAAGAAGTATCAAATAAAACCTGAATTAGGTGATGTGTTCCATATGAAAAAAGAAAGCTCCATAAGTTTAGGGCTGTTTTATTAGTTTATGCAGAAATCTTACTAATAAAAAAAATGGGCGATAGATGGGAATCGAACCCACGACCCTCGGGACCACAATCCGATGCTCTAACCAACTGAGCTACTATCGCCATATATTTTTTCACTATTTAATAAGCAAACAGTATACTACATATTCGCTAACCAATTTCAAGAGGTTAATTTTTAAACAAAATGTACCAGAAGGGTAAACAAGTAAGGTAAGAACAAATAATGTCTGAGAAAAAACATCTTAGAAGATGTGTATCAGCTTTTTTTTCCAAGTTATCTGCATTTAAATCACATTTTCTCAATTTCCTCTTGAAAATCTCTCATAAATGGACACAATAGACACGAATAGTCAATGTCTACATCCATTCTCAATCCGTTGCGTGAATAACAGTATCCTCTTTTATCACCTAATGGTTATTACAATGATGAAAAAAATGCTCCACTCCTTCCTCGTTGGAATGCTGTTTTTTAGTTTTTTTGGCAATTTCCTGCTCTTTGCACAAGAGGACACCTTCTCCGAAACTCCACCGCCTCCCCTTGAAGAAACGCTGCCTCCCTCTTCCGCAGATGAAAATAATGATATATATATCGATATAAATCATCCCTGAGAAGCACTAAATCAAGAGCAAGAAAAATCTGACCAACTTGACGTTTCCACTCCCGATGAAACCGCAGAAACTCCAAACGATGAATTGGCAAATTCCCTCATTCCATCAGAGCTTGCAAGCACTTGAACATGAGACGACACTCCTCTCGTTATCAATTCACTCGCCCAGCAAAGCGAGGAAGAAATTTTTGCAAATGAAACACCTCTCTGAAATGCTGATTTGAAAATTACAGAAGTCTATCGATTAGGGACAAATGAATGGATAGAACTCACCAATCTTTCCAATACCGATTTCAATGGCTCTCTTACCTTAAAAGGAGTAAAGTCTGCCTCATTCACACTCAAAAATATTATCATTCCTGCGTATGCGTCCGTAATCATTGCTGATGACAAAGTGCAAGGAATCCTTGACACAGGAATGATTATTCATTCCAATGCAGCACTGAATTTTACAGATACTAATCCTATCAATATTGAACTGCTTGTTGATGGAATATTACTAGATACCTTTAATGTTGATAGCACTACTGTTGGAACATATAAATCTGAAATGCCCAGACCTTCCTTTGAAAAATTGTATTATAACGGAGAGTGGATGATACAAGCGACTATTTCCAGTCATTTGTTTAATATTGAGTGATATCTAGCCAACCCTGGGAAATTGATTACTATTGATGTTCAGTGACCACGAGCAGAAGAAATCTGAACTGCATTACCACCTCAGCTCATAATCTCTGAAGTATATTATGATGATTATGAAGATATTTGCAAACCTAAAGAAATTGAAAAATGAGGATGTGAAGATGAAGTGTATACAGGAGAAGAATGGATAGAAATCTGGAATATGGGCGGAGATTTTTATGGAGACTTTACACTTTCAGGGGCTATTTTCCGTGGTTCGTGAACTTCATATACCTATACAAATATAAGTATCCCTGCTAATGGTTTTCTTGTTCTTGCCAATAAGAAAAATATATTCAAACCAGAAATTGCTCAATCAAGTGGTTTGATTTTAAATCGTCAACCTTTACCAAGATTTAAAATTCCTGAAAAAAAGGAAATACTTATTGAACTTTTCGTTAATAATCAGCTTATTGATATCTTTTCAGTGGAACAATTCCGAGTAAAATCTGCTGATGACCGTATGATGTCTTTTCAAAAAGTCATCCTTCCCGATAAAATTTTAACTACAAATGTTGATACTGTAGAAAATCGTATCAATATTAAAAGTCCACGTCTGGCTAATCCAGGAATGCTTCTCACCACTAATGACGATGATTTCGTGGATTGTGCTGTTCCTAAACCAGAAACCCCTATTGTTCCTTTACCTTCAGAACTTTGTACGGACGCTCAAGACGAACTTCTTACCCTCACTGAAATCTTTCGAGGAAATGACACGTACGACCCTTACCTTGAATTTCTTATCCACGAAGATATGGAAGACGACTATGATTTCCTCATTTTCAGCGGTTCACTCCTTCAGACTTCTCTTACTCTTGACCTCTTTGACAAGACAGAAAGCTATGATAGAGATAATTTACAAAAAAATACAAGACTGATAGTGGCAAACAATGTCGGGAATTTGTCCGAAGCCTGACTGCTAACCATTGTCTATCATCCTGATTTTGTATTGAATAATACAGGTGGAGAACTGGAAATTTACGGAGCAAATGGACAAGGAGAATGACAAAGTAGACAACTTTTGGACATTGTCCACGTGGGGTCTTGAATTTCTGGAAAATCGAGTTATCACGATTGACTTGTGCGTAAATGCTGAGATAATATGGACAAAGTAGACGACTTTTCGCCTTGATTTGGACAAGAGGTCTTGACCTACTTTTCTCCCGCTTCCGAGTTCACTATCAAAACCGTTGAAACCGTAAAATACGTAGGTGGTGGCGGTGGCTGTTCCTGTCCATCCAAAGAACAACTTTGCTGAACTCCCCCTGCTTCCACTTCCTGAACCGTTGAAAGCATTACCGTAGAAAATGAACCACCTTCCGAAACCTTGCCAGAGCCACCTTCCAACCCCCCTTCCGATGAAACTTCACCCAATTCTCCGGAATTCTGTCATTCTGAGCCTTGCGAAGAATCTCCACAATTCTCTGGAATTCTCCCCACTTCTCCCCTCAAAATCGTTTCCCTTAACTACAAATCCCCCGAAGCCATCACGCTCCAATCCTTCCTTCCCTATGCTATTGATTTCACCAGCCATCTGTATTACCTCAAATCTTCCACCGCAACGACCAAAAAATACCTTAATGGCATCCTTTCGGCAAATTCGATTGATACCTTCACCAAAAATTTCGGGTTTCCTGATGGGGGAGCCTGCATTTCTCTCTATTCGGGCGACTTCAAACTAGACGAAATGTGTTATGCCCAGCCTCAAACTTCATCTCAAGAACCAGAAAAAGCTGAAACTCCTTCCTTCAATCCTTCCCTTTACCAGCTCAAAATTCTCGACCTGCTTTACGACCCCGACGGAGCGGATACCGACAACGAAACGCTGACCCTCCAAAATCTTTCAGACTTTTCTCTTGACTTGTCTTTCCTCAAACTCAAAATCAACACCACCAATAAAAAGCTGACAGGTACGCTCAGTCCCGGTGAAACCAAAACCTTCAAAGGCACGTTCGGCTTTCCCAATTCCACCAAAGATGGCTCAGAAGTGCTGGTTTCACTGTTTTATGACGATACGATAGATACAATTTTCGATACTTACCTCTACAATCCCAACACCCCCAAAATCCTTCCCCAATCCGGTGAAGTCAAAGTGTTTTCCGTGCTAGATGGGGATACCTTCCGTTTCCGTAAAGAAGACGGCACGTTGCAATCCGTCCGTCTGCTCGGAATTGACGCTCCAGAAAGCACCACAACGCGTTATCGCACCACAGAATGTTTCGGACAAGAAGCCAAAACTTATCTCACCAACCTCATCAAAAACCAATTTGTCCGCCTCGCCTACGACGAAAGCCAACAATCGGTAGATAGTTATGGACGCTTGCTTGCCTATGTGTACCTCGGCGAAACCTTCGTCAACGAAAAAATCCTCCTTGACGGATACGCCAAAGAATACACCTACAAATCCGATTACCGTTACCAAACTTCCTTCCAATCCGCCCAAACCCAAGCCAAAAGTCAAAAAAGCTGACTACGGTCTCCTTCCACCTGCTGACAAAGTATTGAAGACGTTCCATCAGTCCGAGGCTTCGACTACGACAAACTCCCCCTCAAAATTCAATCCGTGCTTTACGACCCCGACGGGAGCGACAAAGCGAATGAAGTCATTGTCTTGTCGTTAATGGAAGGAGGACGAGAAACTTTGTCCGGTATCGACTTTTCCGACGATTTCAAATTGACTATCTTTCCGCGAAGTGAATACGCAACGTGAACCACCAAACATAAATCCCTCGAAACATTCTGATTTCTTCCTCTTTCCTCGAGCTTCACGTTGACGGGTGATTTCCAACTTCCCAATGAAAAAGCCACCTGCGTTTCCCTCAAATATAAAGAATATACCTTTGACACCTTTTGCTACAACCCAGAAACCGAGCCTCAACGAGAAGAAATCATCCTTTCCGGAGAAATCGCTTCTTCTTCCGAGCTTCCTTCAATTTCCATTCGTTCCGTGCTTCCCAATCCTTCCGGCTCCGACTCCGCCAAAGAAGAGATTGTCCTTTTGCGGACTGTCAATCTCTCTCCTCCATCTCCTTCATCTTCTGCTAATCTTCAGAAATCTTCAGAAATCTTGTCTCCTCCATCTTCTGAGCCCCTCAATTTGTCCCCAGACTTTTATCTTCTTATCAATAACAAAACCAAAAAAAAGCTGAATGGCGTCCTGCTCCCCAACCAAGAAATCACCATCAAAGGCTCATTTTCTTTCCCAAATACCGCGTCTTGCATTACGCTAATGAAAGAGACACAGCCGATTGATAGCTTCTGTTATGGAAAACCCACAGAAGGCACTCGTTATTCCTCCACAGCTTCTTCCGTCCAAGAAATCCCAGCAGAAGAGTTATCTCTCATCAAAAAAATTACCCTTGTTCGCCAAGAGGACCAACTTTGCATTTCGTACAATAAAGTAGTATTTGGTTGCAAAACCATCCCCAATTCCACCACCGAACAAAATAGTAAACTCCTTTCCTTCCAAAATAACTATATCGCCCAACTCCAAACCCACCTCAGAAATAACTATTCCATCCTCTATTACCAATCAGATTTACAAGATCTTTTTAGCCTCTACAGCACCGCAAAAAAAGAAATAAAAAGCTGAAACTATACTCTTTCACGAAAAGGAGAAGAAATCCCGCTTACCGATGTTGCGTCTGTGCTTCCCCGCCAATCGCAATCCTCTTTCCAAGCATATATGATAGAAAAAGTGGTAGAGCAACTTCCACCATCCTTGATGAGCTACTATCAGCAGGAAAGAGCAAAGTATCGAAAAACTTTATGGGAAGCGTAAGTTTTATGTTATATCAATCTGCTACAATGAAAAAAAACAGTTGGTGATGACGAGGGGTTCTAGGAATAATAGCCTGTCTCTGGCTGCTCTTTGTACAAACTCTACGAAATAAAGAAATCGTGAGAAATCGCTTTCTAGAACTAAAAACTGAAATAGATTTATTAGTTATGCAACTAAATCAATCATTTCTAAAAGACACTTCTTCACCAGTTCATCGTCTGATAGATAATAATGAGGAAGCTATTACTTTTAGTGAAGAAAAACAACAGTTTTTTTGGTTCTTGTCTTATGGACACTTATTATCTAGTCCTGACTATGATACTATCTTACAAACAGGTATGTATTATGAAGGACAATGACCAGATGGATTTTATAATATGGAAACTCTTATGGATAGTATCAAAAATGTGTACTATACATACTCTATATCTGATGTTCAGCGAAAAGGACGAAATCAATATGATGTATGTATTACAGGAGCAGTAAGTTATCGTGGTAGTCATTGGGATGATGAAGGCAAAGAAAATGAATTTATACGTTGACCATTTCGTATTGATACGTGTTATCCTTTTATCTTGAGAGATGAAAAAGTATCATTTGATATCAAAAGACGACAATAAAATGCTTGTTCTTGATTTTACAAATGGTTTGACTATGCCTCCATTATTCCACTAACGTGGTTTTATATCGTAATGACGAGAAAATGAAACAAACTATTTCGTTACTTCTCTTCCCTATCCATCAGCATTTTTCCTATTCCTGCCCAAATAAGAGCAACAATACTACTTCCCACAAATGCAATCCCTCCAAAGATGAAAATTGCTCACGGTGCGTCATCTTCCATCGCAAGTCCTAGACCAGCTCGCAACCCCAGCAATGTACAAAAGACAACAAAGCTGACCAATAAGCCAAAAAAATGGTTCTTTGCCCAGCGAAAAAGTTTTTGGTGGTTCATCAGTATCTTAATAATGAAAATAAAATACACCCAAAGTACTGCTGTTTCATTTCGTTGTACTGTTGCATTGCTGGGGTAAGTTGCATTCTTCTTCAAGAATCAGCTAAAAAAATCAACGGCTAAACTATAGCTATTCACAAAGCATTTGCAAGAAAAAGCTGAAAGAAAAATTTGGAAGATGTTTAAAAGGGAAGATGATACACTTCCCTTTTAATTAACCGTGTCCTTTAGCACGGTACCTTTTAGAAATAGGTAATTAAACCTTTATGGAACAATTGTTTCTCCATCCTCGTTTGAAGTTGTTTTGCAGTTTCTCGTGCAGCTTCAGCGAAATCCTCACCTCTGCTAGCATAGAGAATTTGCCGAGACGAATTAACCAACAATCCACATTGGTCATTCATTCCAAACTTAGACACCTCTTCTAGGCTACCACCTTGTGCTCCCACACCGGGAACAAGTAGGAAGTGGTTTGGAACAATTTTTCGAATGTTTGTCAATTCGGATGCCTGTGTAGCTCCTATAACAAACATTAACTCTTCAATAGAAGCCCATTTTTGAGCAGTTTGTAAAACTACTTCATAGAGACGTTCTACATCAAAGTTCTCCATTAGTTGGAAATCCTCGGAACCCTCATTCGAGGTAAGGGCTAACAAAATAACCCACTTATCAGGATAACCAAAGAACGGTTTTACACTATCCTCTCCCATATAAGGAGCGACAGTGATGGCATCAATATTGTAGTACTCAAAGAATGCTTTTGCATACATCTTTGAGGTATTTCCAATATCGCCTCTTTTTGCATCAGCAATGATAAACTGGTCAGGATATCTTTCTTGAATATACCTGATAGTTCTTTCAAAAACTTCTAACCCTTTCGGACCCAATGCCTCATAAAAGGCAAGATTGGGTTTGAATGCCACTGCATAATCAGCGGTAGCGTCAATAATTGTCTTATTGAAAGACAATATTGCATCTTCGTCCGAACAATGTTCACATAACATTGACGGAATTTTTTTAATGTCGGTGTCAAGCCCGACGCACAAGAACGATTGCTTCCGCAGAATGTTCTTAAACAGTTCTTCTCTGGTCATAAAACTTTTAAATTTTTGTTAATACTTCTTGTTTGAATCCAGGATACTTAGTATTATAAGTATCAAGAATCTTTTCTTTTTTCTCACCAGGAAGTTTTGAAAGTCCTTCTGGATGTTCCAAAAGGTTATTCTTTCCCCATTCCCAACGGTTTTTCCAATACTCTACGAGGGAGTTATAGACTTCTTGAGAGATTTTTCCCTCACCAAGAAGAAGTTTCCACGCCTCGTCATCCAAATCAACAATAGAATAGGTTTTGATACCCAATTCTTTCGCCACAGCTACTCCATCTTCCAAACGGTCAATGAGAAAGAATGCATCAGAAATTTTACCTCCAGCTTTTTGTACATAGCTACTCCAAAGACGGAGTGATGCTCCTTCGTTGTTTAAGTCCGCAACGTGAGCGATAGACTTTGCTCCTTTAAGATTGAGAGATTCTCCTGCTAAAGAAGATCCATCTTTTTCAATAAAGATGCAGGGAGTATCAAAAATAATTGCGAATGTTGCTAGGAATGGCCAATCTCTTCTTGCTCCTCCTGTAAAGAGGTCAAAAGAACGTAAATCCAATTTTGCGACAGCACTACACATTGCTGTTATGCCTTTGTCACTTTCCCATATCTTCATTGACTGGACATAATAGGGTCCAATCATTCCACTAGTATATGGAAACCAGTGAACACCAACAGAAGGGTTCACAAACCGGAATCCTCCATTTTGAAAGAGTTCTAATAAAACCTCTTTCCAAAATTCATTTTTTACTTTTTTCATTTAAAAAATATTTTATTTACATTTATCAGAAATTTTTATTTTCTGCCCTTAGATTTTCTAAGGTGAAATCATTATATATATATGTGGAAAGTCAAGGGAAAATACAAAAATCTCTTATATTTTCACCACATAAGTTTCTTTACTCTCTTTTCTGCAGCTCATCGGCTTAAATACTTTAATCTGTTTCCCGCCAAAAAGTTGCTTCATTTTCGCTACATACTCATCAAATCACGGACCCATAAAAATTTTAGTACAGAATTTTCCTTCTGGTTTAAGATAGGTTTCATACATCCATAAAGTCTCTTCCAATAACCCAATCGACCTCACCGCGTCAATCTCCTTATCCCCTATCGTATTGGGTGCCATATCCGACTGAATAAAATCCACACCGCCTCCCTGAGCCACAGGAACAATCTGATGAGCAGTCAAAATCGCACGAACTTTTTCTTGGTCGGTAATATCTTGCACATACGTAAATAGATGAGGAAGCGTAATATCTACCTTTTTAATATCAAATCCAATGACTTGATACTGCTTCACGTTGAGTTTCTGAAGCTGAGCAATCGTATATTGGAGTCGACTTCACGGAGCACATCCAATATCCAGCACCGTTTTGGTTGCTTTGCTAATCAGATGAAATTTCTCCTGTATTTCAGCCAATTTAAAAGCACTTCTCGCTTTGTAGCCTTCTTGTTTAGCCTTTTTGAAATAGAAATCATAGGGATTGTACATAGAAATAATTTACAAACAAATAAAAGACAAAAAGCTAATAAAGCTGACACTGACAAAGAAAGTATACATAATCTCAGAACTAATGCAAAGAAAAATTTCTATTTTTTCCTCTGGAAAATGTCCAGCAAAACCATATACTCTTTTTCAGATTTATTTCCCTCATTTCTCATAATGAGTTACCTCATTAAAGTGTACCATTCGTTTGAACAAGGAAAATCCTCATTTCAAACCTTCTTGCAAGACTTGTATAAAATGCTCAAACGCTCTTTTACGTTGGGGCTTCATTACAGCAAAGGAGAAATTTTTTATTCACTGGACATCGAAAAGAAAGGCTATCCTGTTTTTGAGTCGCAGTTTTACAGCAATTTCAATGACTTTCAAATCGCCCCTATTGGCAAATCTTACGAAAAGTTTAATAAAAAAACTTCCGTACTTGGAGAAATCACGCTCGACAACAAAGGAACATTCCCCTTCAAAACTGATGGAGAGGGAGATATTATTTCCAGCCTTTTTAGAAGTTTTGAAAATCTGAATGTAAGCAAAGACCGCGTAGGACTCTACTTTGAATTTACCGCGACCAAAACTGATGGATTGAATTTCTGGATTGCTTCCAGATGGGCAAACCGAAGCTTGAAACGAAAACTCGCATTTCAGTTTTACAAATACCTCTTTTCTCCCAAAGTGCAACCGGGACGAAAAACGATTGGTTCGAAATATTTTTATGAAAAGGTGAAGAAAAATCTGTTTGCCACCAAAATCTACCTCGTCGTCAGTTCCGATGACAAAGAGCAAGCAGAAGGAAAAATGAAAGCCATTTTCAATAACTTTAAAGTGTTTAGCAAATTCCCGTTCAATAAATTTGTCCTCAATGTCCACAAAACCTTGCCAACGCTCGGAAACACCGACAAAATCGATACCAGTGGATTGAGCAAAATTCAGCTCACAATAGAGGAAATCGCTTTACTGTTCCATTTCCCCAAAAATCCTAAAGCAGAAACTTCTTTACTCACCGTAAAATCAAAAAAGCTGGCTCTTCCGGTAATGATACCTTCTTTTGATTATACGTTGCAGGAGAACGGCGAAGTCCTTCCTCAAGATTATCCTTCAGACGTCAACATTGTTGGAATTTCAGATTATAGGTCAATTACCGTTCCTATCGGCGTGTACGATGAAGACAGGCTCAGACACGTTTATGTCGTGGGAAAAACAGGAACAGGGAAATCAAAATTTCTCTTAAGTCTGATGATTAACGATGTCCAACAGGGAAAAGGAATCTGAATTATCGACCCGCACGGCGATGCAATTGATGAATTGATGATGCATATTCCAGAGTCGAGAAAAGAAGATGTGATTATTTTTGACCCAACGGACGAGAAATTTCCGTTTTGTATGAACCCCTTGGATGTGAAAGAAAACGAGTCGAAACAGATTTTGGCAAAAGGGTTTATCGATATTTTTGAGAAATTTTTTGGTGCCAACTGGAACGCGAAATTGGAACACGTTTTGAGAATGCTCTTTTTGGCTCTGCTGGACAAACCCCAATCCACCTTGTATGATATGATTAGAGCGTTGACGGACAAAGATTTCAGATATGAAATGATAAATTACGTCGGAGATGACGTGGTGAGAAATTTCCGAACCAATGAGTTTGCCGGCTGGTCTCAACAGTTCAACACCGAAGCCATTATGCCGATTTTAAATAAGGTTGGACAGCTGCTTTCTATTGATATTATCAAAAATATTTTCGCCTCCCCAGAAAGTAAGCTGGATTTGCGTCAAGTAATGGATGAGAAAAAAATTCTGCTGATAAAACTGCCCAAAGGGAAACTTCAGACGGAAGTAATGGGATTTTTGGGAGCAATGTTTGTGACGAAAATCTTTCAAACCGCGATGGGAAGAGCCAACCTCGAGAAAAAAGACAGAATTCCTTTTTTCCTCTACATTGATGAATTTCAAAATTTCGCTACCAAAACTTTCAATGAAATCTTATCAGAAGCCAGAAAATACTGACTTTCGTTGGCGGTCGCTCACCAATTCATTTCCCAGATACCCAAAGACATTTCTGAGTCTCTCTTTGGAAATGTAGGAACCTTAATCAGTTTCAGAATTTCTTCAGAAGATGCCGAGTATATGAAACAGCATTTTTCACCATTTTTGACGAGTTATGATTTGGCAAATCTAAATATGAGAGAATTTTACTGTAAATTGCTCGTCAAAGGACAAGTGACTGACCCGTTCAGTTTGAAGGCGTGCCGAATTCCCGACGCAGAAATCAGAAGAGGCTATGTACAGGAGCTGTACGAAGCGTCTAGAATGAAATATGCAAGGTCGCTCGCCGAAGCAAAAGCAGTCATAGAACAGCAAAGCGACGTGATGAAAACGCTTGAAGAATTTGGAGAACCGATGATTTAAGTGAGATAGAATGATATATTATTCCTTGTTTAATTCTTGATAGTGTTTATGGACTTCCTTATAAAGATCACTCGTATGGTGTTTAAAGAGGAGTAGAAAGTGTATCTCTTCTAAATCCTTTCGAGTTAATCCTTTATTATGCTTAATCTGATTGTATTGTTGTTCTAATTCTTGATATTGTAATCATCTCAAATGTTTTTTAATAACTTGCAAAATAGGAGGCTCACTAATGAAAGGAAGTAAAGCTTTTCTTTCATAGTTTTCAAATCTTTCAATCAATCATTCTAATTCCTTGGATGTTAATCAATTTTTTTGTTGTATTTCCTCATAATTATGTTGTAATGTTTCAATATTTAATTGTATATAATGTTTTCTTATTTTCTGAGAAATTGGATTGCAAAAAGTGGAATCCAGATACACTAACTCTTCTATGATAGGAGATAAGGTATCAAGTATCGCTTCATTTTTAATAGTCTGATATGTTTGTTCTAATTCTTCTAATTTTAATGTTGTATAATGGGTATTAACTATTTGATAAAGAGGAAAATCTTTCGGTTCCAACTGATAAGAGAAATGTAAATCACTATGAATTAATTCCGTTAATGGAAAAAGTTCTTTTGTGGTTAATCATTTTTTATTTTTAATTTTTTCATATTCTTGTTCAAAAAATTTATATTCTAATATTATATAATCTTTGACAGTATCATTATTATTATAGTATTTTTGTAGTGTTTCCAGATGCTCCCATTTTAATGTATCTAATTGTATATATTGTTCATATAACTTTCTAAATTCTTCTGTCTTTTCTTTTTGCTGTAGAGTATTATAAAGATCGCATAAAAAGGTATTAAAAGGTGGTGAATAAAGAAGATATGGACTCATTTTAATTTTCCTTTCTCTTACTTTTTGTATTAAAGATGAAGTTAAATAAGGAATATTCTTAAATTTTTCTATTCTTTCGTCCAATGTTATATCTTCGTTTAAAATTGTTTCCATTAAGGAAAGAGTATCTTTTTCTTTATCTTTTTCTTCTTTCTCTAATCAAGACGTATTATTTCCAGACAGTGCATTGATAATATTTTTTGTGAATAATTGCAGAAGAGCTTTTCCTCTTTTTTCTCCATTATTAAATGGTTTATTAAATAATTTCCATATATATATCATTTATATATTGATTAAAAGATAAAAAAATTATTTGATATAATTATAATTATTTTATTCTAAAAATCAAATGTAAATCATTTTTTTACTATTTAATAGGATAAGCTTTTTTAGAATATGTATTTATTAAAAACCATTTGTTTCCGTAATCACCCTGCGAGCTGGAACATCAAACGACGCTCTAGGAAGCATTTCCATTATTTGCATATCAAACGCTAACATAATGCTGAATACCTCAGGATGTTCCGCTAAATACCTATCATAATATCCACCTCCATATCCGATACGATATCCGTGAACATCCGCCACTACCGCAGGTAAAAGCAACAATCCCGTTTCAGCTACCGCAAGCTGAGTAGTTGTCGGCTCCAAAATCCCATAACGATTGGGAATAAGTTCATCAAAATGCTGACAATAATAAAATTCCATCGTAGTCCCCGTAATTTTGGGAAGAGCAACTTTTTTGCCTAATTTTCGTGCTGTTTGGAGGATTTCCTTTGTCCCAACTTCCTTACGAATAGCACAATACGCAAAAATCTCTGGAGCTTCTAAAAACTCAGGCAGACGAAACAGCGTTTGAGCAATCTTTTGCGTTCAGCTTTCCCATTGCTCTGGAGAAAGTGCAAGCCTTTTGTCCAGCATTTGCTGACGAAGTACCTGTTTACGCAATTGGGTAGAACTGACGCGTTGTCCATTTTCCTGCACGTCTTCCAGTATTTCAACATTCATCCCCAAACGACGAGCCAACACTTGCAACTGTTCGCCTCCCAATCTATCACTCCCCATATGATGGTCTTTCCCTATGACTAACGTAGAAACTCCATACTTTTCTTTGAGATACGTTTGAAAAAACATTTCAGCACCAAGAGTAGAAAATGCTGAAGTAAACGGAAGCACGATAATTGTAGTAATTCCCTGAGAATGTATCAGTTTTTTTTTCTCTGTTAGGGAAGTGAGAAGAGGGAGTTTCTGCTGATACAACACTTCACGAGGATGAGGTCGAAAGGTAATCACAGCACTTTCTTCATTATGTTCACGAGCAAGTTGTACGACACGTTGCAGTAGTGCTTGATGTCCAAGATGCACTCCATCAAAGAAACCGATAGTGGCAATCATCACAAATCACTACAAAGGTAAATAAAAATCAGAATAATATTAAAGTAGAACTTCAATGCTAATCTCACTGAAGAAAAGGCAGCATTTTCACGACTAGAGGAATTATTTTCCATATCTTGCAGTTGCCCCCAATTGCTCTTCAATGCGGAGAAGCTGATTGTATTTGGCAATTCTGTCCGTTCTCGAAGCAGAACCTGTTTTGATAAATCCTGTATTCATCGCTACAGCAAGGTCTGCAATAAACGTGTCTTCACTTTCTCCAGAGCGGTGGGAGGCGATAGAACGCATTCCGTTGGTGTGAGCTAAATTGATAGCGTCAAGGGTTTCGGAAACCGTTCCGATTTGATTTAATTTTATCAAGATTGCGTTTGCCATTCCTTGGTCAATTCCTAGTTGAAGTCTCTCAATATTGGTCACAAACAAGTCATCTCCTACGAGCATAATTTTTGCTCCAAGCTGTTGAGTCAGCTTTTTTCGTCCGTTGAAATCGTCTTCTGCCATTCCATCTTCAATAGAAATGATAGGATATTTATTGCACCAGTCTGCATAAAGCTGGATGAGTTCATCGTCAGTCAGCACTCTGCCTTCGCCTGCCAAATCATATGTTCAATCCTTATAAAATTCTGAACTCGCAACATCCAGAGCAAGCTTAATCTTGCCAGTATAGCCAGCTTTTTCTATCGCTTGCATAATTACTTGCAGAGCTTCTTCATTACTTCAGAGATTTGGAGCAAATCCGCCTTCGTCTCCTACGGAAGTCGCCAATCCTTTGGCTTTGAGAATAGATTTGAGGTGATGGAAAACTTCCGCCCCCATTCTCAACCCTTCACGAAAATTAGGAGCTTCGGTAGGAACAATCATAAATTCTTGGATATCTACATTATTGTCTGCGTGAGAACCTCCATTGAGAATATTCATCATTGGGTAAGGCAAGGTTATCCCTTTTCCTTCACCGAGATACTCGTATATCCATTTATTTTCCTGTTTAGCTACTGCTGCAACAAATGCCATACTAACAGCGAGAATTGCATTTGCTCCGAGTTTGGATTTATTGGGAGTCCCATCCAAAGCTATTAACTGTTGGTCAAGTTCGCGGTAGGTAGCAAAGGTTTTGCCGAGAATGGCGTCTTTTATCGTGGTGTTCACATTGTGAACTGCGGTAAGCGTTCCTTTTCCGAGGTAGCGAGTTTTGTCTCCATCACGTAGTTCCAAGGCTTCGTGTACTCCAGTAGAAGCTCCACTAGGTACAATAGCTCTGGCGGTAATGGTTTCATCAAGGGTGAGTTCTGCTTCGATAGTAGGATTTCCACGTGAATCAAGCACTTCTCTAGCGTGGAGATTAGTAATAGTGTAGGTCATAAGAGAAAAAATAGAAGAATAAAAACCCATATAAAATCACACAGTGTAACCATAGCATTTTGAAGGAAAATTGCAAGAAGACTTTTGTAAATGGAGTAGCTTTTGATGGATAATAAAATCTATATAAAAACTAGCTTTAAAACTAATAAGTTGTAAAAAGTCTTCAAAAATTTGCAAAAAAAATCATTCTAAGTATAATATTTATATTTATATTTTCAAAGTAACAATGACTTCACAAAGCA
>JAISMG010000020.1 GCA_031276875.1 Candidatus Peribacteria bacterium
AACAAATCCTACTGCATCTTCAACAAACAATACACCAAAGAAGAACGACACGCCAAAGTCGACGAAATCTTCACTCAAATGGAAAACGACGGCACGCTTTGACAATTCTTCCCCGCAACAATGAACCCCTTCTACTTCAACGATACCGCAGCTTACCTCATCGACCCGACCTTCACCAAAGAAGAAATAGAAAAAGCAGGCTACCTCCGACGTGATGAACCCATCAAAGTGGACATTCCCGCCAACTTAGAACAAGTGAACGTTCACGACCTCGACCAGTACGAAGGCTTCAACGCCGAAGGAAAGCGAATCATCAATCCTGACATTTTGAAGAAAGTCATCATTGACGACACAGGAAACTGCCGAAGAATTGTAAAGATGGAGTATGATTTCCTCGTGAAATATGGTTTACCGCTTCCTCGTAAGCACCGACTAGAAAGAATGAAAGAGAACTTTAGAATTGGGTAAAAAATTTATCAAAAATTCTCTTGAAATTTGTTTTCATACTGCTATAGTATAAATGCTTTATTTTTCTTATTCCCCCAATGCTCAAACCTACCAATTTTCTGTTCTATAAACTCCCTGAAGGTGGCGTCCAAATCGAAGCAGTACTTCACGAAGAAAATGTCCGACTTTCCCAAAAGAAAATGGCAGAGCTCTTTGGAGTACATCAGCCAGCTATTGCTAAACATTTGACAAATATCTTTGAAAGCGGGGAACTTTCGGAACATTCAGTTTATTCCATTTTGGAATATACTGCCAATGATGGGAAATCCTACAAAGTAAAATTTTACAATCTTGATGCGATTATTTCCGTAGGATATCGCGTTAATAGTAAACAAGCCACCTTATTCAGGATACGAGCCACGAACGTGCTGAAAGAATACATTATCAAAGGCTTTGCTCTGGACGATGAGAGACTCAAAAATCCTAACGTTCCTTTTGGAAAAGATTTCTTCACGGAAATGCTCGAAAGAGTGCGTTCCATCCGTGCGAGTGAAAGGAGAATTTACCAGCAAATTACGGATATTTTCGCTGAATGTACCATCAACTATGACCCCAACTCCGAACAAACAAAAAATTTCTATGCAATGATACAAAACAAATTTCACTATGCTATCACTGGCAAAACAGCCGCAGAAATTATCTACGAAAAAGCTGACGCTTCCCAATCTGCTATGGGTTTACAAACCCGAAAACACGCTCCTCACGGCAGAATTTTAAAATCTGATGTAAAAGTTGCTAAAAATTATCTTTCAGAACAAGAGATAAAAAAGCTGGAAAGAGCTATAACGGGCTACTTTGATTACATTGAAAGATTGATTGAAAATGAAACACTTTTGACGATGGAAAGTTTAGCAGAGTCCGTAAATAACTTTCTCCATTTCAATAAGTACGAATTACTGGAACATAAAGGAACAATTTCCCACCAACAAGCTCTCGAAAAAGCTGAAGCAGAATATACTAAGTTCAATACCCACCAAATCATAGAATCCGATTTTGATAAACTCATAAAAAAATTAACAAAATAAGATGTTTGAGTTGTAATTATATTGTATTTTGTTATATTCTTGCAGAATTAATTAATGATTTTATCAATCGTAAGTTGCCTTTTAGTTTTTACACTTTATTACAATGTATGACCTCACCTACCGACAAGAAAAAATCCAAGAGAAAAGAAAGCAGACTCCTTTTCGCGATTACCTCAAAGAAATTGTCAGCCGACAACCAGTTGGATTTTACAAAAATCAAGGACTGACTTCTAGATATCCTGTTTCAGATAGGATAGGAAAACTTGTACCATTTACAGAGGAAATAGACCCTACAAAATTTGTAATAGAAACCCCAAGTTCAGATTTTTTCTCAGATTTGCAACAACTCAGACGTTTAATGCCTTTGGCAAATTTGTGTCAATATGATACGATAACCAATGAAAATGCACTATATTCTGACCTTACTGCTGGTTCTAGGAATGTGTATCTCAGCATAGCAACGTGGATTGAATGTGAAAATGTTCTCTATGCATTTGATGTAAGGTATCTTTCCAAAAATATTCAAAATTCTCTTTGTATTTATCAATCAGAAAATATCTATTCTTCTGTGTCTGTAACTAATGGATACAATGTTTTCTTTTCTAAATCTATCAATAACTCAAGCAATATTCGATATAGCATAGGAATGAATGGATGTTCCGAATGTATAGAATGTGAAAATATGGACAATACATCGTATTGTATCAAAAATCAACAATTAACCAAAGAAGAATATTTCACACAAAAAGAAAAAATTTTGAAAGAAAGAGTAAAATCTTATCAGAATAATTTCACTAATCTTACAGGAAAACTTTTAGAACGATGAAATACTAATGTACAAGGGAAATTCGTTATCAATAGTGAAAAAATAGAAAATGGATTTTTTATAGATACCGTAAAAACAGGAAGAAATATTATTTTGGGTGGCTCAATTCGTGGAGCAGAAAACTATTATGACGCTTTTATCGCTGGTTCCGGTGATAAATTATATGGAATTGTAGAAGTTGGAGGAGCTGGTGCACCAGCCCACCACGTATATTGTAGTTGTCATACTCCGAGAAGCTCCAATATTTTTTATTCATTTTTCCTTGATTATTGTTCATTTTGCCTGTGATGTATCGGTTTAAAAAACAAATCCTACTGCATCTTCAACAAACAATACACCAAAGAAGAACGACACGCCAAAGTCGACGAAATCTTCACTCAAATGGAAAACGACGGCACGCTTTGACAATTCTTCCCAGCAACAATGAACCCCTTCTACTTCAACGATACCGCCGCTTACCTCATTGACCCAACCTTCACCAAAGAAGAGGTAGAAAAAGCAGGCTACCTCCGACGTGATGAACCCATCAAAGTGGACATTCCCGCCAACTTAGAACAAGTGAACGTTCGCGACCTCGACCAGTACGAAGGCTTCAACGCCGAAGGAAAGCGAACCATCAATCCTGACATTTTGAAGAAAGTCATCATTGACGATGCAGGAAACTGCCGAAGAATTGTGAAGATGGAATATGATTTCCTGGTGAAATATGGTTTACCGCTGCCGAGAAAGCATTGGCTAGAAAGGATGAAAGAGAACTTTAGAATTGGGTAAAA
>JAISMG010000012.1 GCA_031276875.1 Candidatus Peribacteria bacterium
ATTTCACGTAAAGTAATTGCTGTTCGCTGAAAGGTATATGTTTTTGGATGTGGAATGCAAATGTTTTTGTATTTTAGGAGTTCCGCATTGACAAGGGGAAACGCAACTAATGAGAAAAATTTTGCGGAACTCCTAATATAATTTATACCAACATTCTCCCCTGCTATATTTATGAAAAAATCAAACCAAAGCTGAAAATCTTATCTTATTTCGTTAACTATTGTCATTAAAAAATAAATTCACATTATGCAAGTTCTCACCAAAGATAACATACTATTTGACTCTGCCTTACTTTACCTTATTCTTCATTTCTCTTGATTTTTTTGTAACTAGGACTTGATTTTCTTTTCCATTTTCATATACAATCTTCATTGTAATATTTTACTTTGCAAAGAAAAAGCTGTACAATGGCAAATAAACTCAAATCCCATAGCGGAGCAAAAAAAAGGTTCAAAATTACCGGTTCTGGTAAAATCGTTTCCAAAAAAGAAGGGAATAATCACCTTTTGACCAACAAAGGAAAAACCAATAAAAAGTTTTCCTATGGAAAGGAACTCACCGGAGCATCATCCAAAATGATAAAATCTTTACTTCATTAGTTCTCTTCTACGATGGTAAGAATTACAAATGGTCTGCAAAGACAGAGAAAGCATAAATCCTACATTGCTCAGGCAAAAGGATTTAGACTTGGGAGAAAAAACGTTTACAACCAAGTGAGACAAGCCCTCATTAAACAAGGTCAGCACGCTTACGTTTCCAGAAGACTCAAAAAAAGAGACTTCAGAAGTCTGTGGATTGAAAGATTAAACGCAGTCTTGAGAGAAAAGGGTTCTAAATATTCTGTATTTATGAATGTGTTATACAAAAAAAATATCCAATTAGACAGAAAAATGCTGAGTAATATCGCGGTTGCCTTTCCTCAAGTGTTTGACAAGATGTACGAGGAAGCGGTGAAATAATTCCAGAGAATTAGGAAACAGAGAATTTCAGAGAATTAGTAGTGTGATGTTGGTAATTCTCTGAAATTCTCAGGCAACAATTCTCCGAAATTCTTCGCCGAGGTGGTGGAATTGGTAGACACGAAGGACTTAAAATCCTTTGAGGCTTATACCCTCGTGCCGGTTCGATTCCGGTCCTCGGCAAACTAAAATGTTGTTTTAAAATAAACTTCATAAAATGACACCAGAAACCCTTGCAAAGTTCGTAGATAACGCAACCACTTGTCTTGTCGGTTCTATTGATGAAAACGGCTTTCCACAGATAAGAGCAATGTTAGCAGTAAGACACAGAAACGGAATACAGGAGTTTTACTTGACTACCAACACTTCATCTCATAAGGTTAAGCAGTTCAAATCCAATGAAAAAGCAAGTATTTACTTCTATGACCCAATGAATTTTGTTTGAGTATTATTCATCTGAACAATGGAAGTATCGCAGAACAAAAAAGACAAAGACCTAGTACGAAAAAAAGGAGATGAGTTGTATTACTCCAAAGGCTATGATGACCCCGACTTTTCAGTCTTGAAATTCACAGCACATCAAGCAAAACAGTATAGCAACTTCAAAGTAGAAGAAATAGCAATAAAATAATCAGATTTATTTACTTTATATATACGTAGCAAATGGGATTTACAGTTTGGAGAACAGGTGATTTGAATACCAATGAAAGATTGATTTCTTTCTACAAAAAAGAGCTTTGGTCTAGCCACCTCTTGGATATTGCGAAAAAGCAAAAAACCTATGGGACCAAGCATTTTAGAAAAACGGTTGCTTATGATTTTCCTTCTGCAAGAAGGTACAAAAGAATTAGAGCAATTGTTTCTCATTCTTATAGAAAAAATAAGAAGAAATACAATACCTTGGCTCAGCTGGGTAAAATCGTATAAACAAGATTTCAAAAGATTACTGATGATTTCAGAAGATTGATAATCTATTGGTAATTCTCTGGAATTCTCAGCTCATATTCTCCGGAATTCATTTATATCTTATTATAAATTTACAATGTACGCAGTAATCAATCTTCAAGGACATCAATATATCGTCAATGAAGGACTTCAACTCACCGTTGATAACCTTTCCACAGAGGAAGGAAAAAAGCTGACTTTTGATAGCGTTTTGGCTGTCTTTGACGAAAAAGGCGAAACCGTAAAAGTGGGAAAACCTTTTGTAGACGGAGCGAAAGTAGAAGCAACCGTTGGAACTACCGGCAAAGGTGAAAAAGTGCAAATCATCAAATTCAAAAGGAAAAACAGATATTTCAGAAAAAGAGGCTTTAGACCTACTGAAACGGTTTTAACTATTAATACAATTACGGCTTAATGGCAAAAACAGGTATCTTGGAACGAGATGGAGAAATTGTTGAAACGTTGGTTGCAGGTAAATTTAGGGTAAAACTTAAAGATACCGACATTGTGATTACGTGTTACGGAGCAGGGAAAATGAAACAAGCCCACATCAAAATTATCGTTGGCGACCGAGTGAAAGTAGAAGTCAATCAATATGATATGTCTCAGGGACGCATTGTTTATAGATATAATCCTATGAAAGCGGCGGCAATTGTAGCAGAAAGTGCGAAAGCAAAGCAAAAAGAAGCTTCTTCTGCCTCCAAAGAGAAAACACCTCAAGAGAAAGAAAAAGCTGCCACATAAAGTAGAGTTCCACTAGCTTATTGTAAAATCTCTTGATTTCTTCCTCTAAATTCCTTATACTGACTTTCATCAGACTTATCTCTGATAGGACTAATTGACCTGTGGAGCTCTCGTGGTCTAGTGGTTTAGGACGCCACCCTCTCACGGTGGAAATCGCGGGTTCGACCCCCGCCGGGAGCGGGTATTTATCTTTCTTGTTCGTTATATGGACTGAAAATCTCAAAGTAATTTCAAAAGAACCTGACCTTCCCAAGGACATCGTCCTTTTTCATCAGGACAATGATGAGCGTATGGCGGGAAAAAACCTTCAGGAAATCCTCCTTTTAGGCAATCGTGAACTGCTCCAAAGACAGGGGCAGCTTCTTATACTTCTTCGTATCACAAAACGGAAAGGAATGACAGAAATGAAAGGAATGACGGTGCTCCCAGAGCAAGAGTTATTTATGTGAATGAACAAATTAAAGCTCCTACGATTATGATTATTGACGATGAGAAACAAAATATGGGGACATTCCCGAGACGTAGAGCATTAGAAATAGCAGAAGAAACGGGATTGGATTTGGTACAGATTAGTTATGACCCAGATAAAATGTTTTCTACAGTTCGTTTAACGGATTATGGAAAATATATGTATCAAAAAGGGAAAGATGAAAAAGAGAAAAAAAAGCAGCAAAAAGGCAGAGATTTAAAAGAAATCAAGATTTCCTATGGAATAGGGGAAAATGACTTAGCACTCAAGATTAGAAAAGCTGAAGCCTTTTTGAAAGGAGGAGAGAGTGTGAAAATAAGCATTAGACTTAAAGGGAGAGAAAAAATGTATGCTGATAAAGCATTGGAAAAAATTCTGGTGGTAAAAAACGCATTGCTTACTTTTGGGAGGTCACAATATGAAACTCCAAAAAAAGAAGCTCAGGGATATAGTGTTATCTTATTTGCAAAATAATATGGAAAGGCTGGTACTGCTTGCCTTTTTTTACAAAAAAAAAGATACGACGAGCAAACTCATCGTATCAGACCAACCCTGGGGTCGGTTTGATACAACCGGTACTACTCCTTTACTTTCACAAAACAGTAGTATAGGTTGAACAAAAGAATTCCCCAAGATTGGTGGGTTCTATCCGGTCTAATAGGGTAGTAGACCTAGATAGAGAAGAGGAAGAAATACTTCCCTGACATAATAACCTAGTTAAGGGAATCTTGTGTGGAGAACCTTATAGTAAGTCACTATGTCGTCTTAAGTATACTCAGGATTTTTTTTAATGCAAAATTTTGAAAAAGATAATGAAAAATACTAGTTGACATATTTTACTTTAATTATATAAATAATATTTAATAATAAAAAAAATATGCATATTCTCTGTTGTGTATTAGCTTTTTAGAAACGGATTATGGTATAAGGTATAACTTTATAGACATAGATACTCCACCAAGGAAGGTATCATTTAACCACTTGTTCGTAATTTTCATCAACGTAATTGTTTTCTCAGTTCTCATCTATACTATGCATTTTTCCCCTCGACCTCAAGGGTCGGAGAAATCTTTGATTATAATTCATAATAGGTGTCAGGAATTTTTGAAGGAAGGTCACTACCAATATCGCTTCCAAATCACGAAGTTTTCACCCCAAATCCACTATTTTCAGGATAATCTCTAATCACCACTCCCAACACTTGCCCTACTCCCGTAATAATATCTCCCATCTTCACAAACACATTTCTCGCCGTATACACATCTGAATTTTGCAATTTAAAGAGTCTCAGTAATTGTGGTCATAAAAAGAGGAGCATTATCGTTAAAAACAGTCCAATAATCATATATCTAATACTATTCCACGCTGCTTTTACTTTCGCATCTTCTCCTTTGGAAAAGATAAACAAAAAGATAGCACGAAAAAATGCATAAATACATCCAAAAAAAACTACCAACACTGCTAACGCCAAAACAAAGAGAATAATATCTTCCGCAGATTGAAACATCGTATTGAAAGTAGTAGACATTATAGTAAGTAAAAGATAAAACGTAAGTATAAACTATGCTTTCTTTTCCTTTTTTGTCATTCCTTTTCTTTCGATTTCCTTGTAAAAGGTTTTGTAAAACTCATCTTTGGTAGAAGCGAAAAGAAGTTTGGCTACTCTTTCACTGGGTTGTGCTCCTTGGTCGATAAGGGCTTTGATAGCAGGCACATCTGCGATAAATTCGTGTTTTAACGGGTCGAAAGAACCCAATACTGTAGTGTATCAGCTTTTTGCTGGTTTAGTATGTTCAGTCAGAACTACTCTATAAAAAGGTCTTTTGCTTCTTCCGTGTCTGGAAAGTCTAATTGCTAACATAATGAGATAACAAAATAAGATAAAAAAAGCTGTATCAGCTTCAAACAGCAGCTTTATTTCAGTTTTTCTCTGGAATTGTGCTCGGTTGCTTTTTTGCAATGCTTACAATATTTCTTAATCGTAAGCTTTGGTCTCACGGTTTTATTGAGAGAAGTATAATAATTGGTAGCTTTACACAGAGAACACACCAAAGCTACTTTAATCACTCCCCCTTTTTTCTTGTTTGCCATACGTTCACGTAAATAAAGAATAAAATATGTATTGAATGACGGACAGGATATTGGCTCCGAGTAGACTTGAACCACCGACCCTCCCGCAGGACTGCGGGACGCTCTAACCAGCTGAGCTACGAGTTTTTTATCAATAACCTCTACATATGAAGAGTAAAGACTGGCTCCGAGTAGACTTGAACCACCGACCTCGCCCTTATGAGAGGCGCGCTCTAACCAGCTGAGCTACGGAGCCTTGTAGTATTCGGTGAGGGCGGGATTCGAACCCGCGGACCCTATTACAGGTCGACTCGTTAGCAGTGAGCTGACTTCGACCACTCATCCACCTCACCCTTGCTACTATTGATACTCGTAATCGTGAATATATGGAATTGGTATTGTATTTCAAGGGAAAAACAATAAAAAGAAGTCAGACTTTTTTATTTTCTTTTTTTCCCCAATGGCAGAAGAACTCTTATGACCCATAGAAAGTGGTGAAACTTGATGAAGTGCTGCGGAAAAAGTGTCTGAAACCGCTGTCCAAAAAGTACAAGAAGAAGCCAGACAAGCAAAACAAGTAGCCCAACAGTTAAAAAAAGATAAAGCAATGAACGACAAATTCGCTCAATTCCTCACTTTTCTAATGCAAACCATCACCAATGAAGCGATTATCAAAGGGATTTACGATACGTTTTTTACCACGGTAGACTACAAAACCCACATTACCTACCTCCGCAAAAATATGAATAGTATCGTGGTGGTCTGACTTTTCTATCCTTTTTTCCAGCAACAAGGAAATGAGATGGGAGTAGAAGAATATTTCGCTCATTTGCTCCATCCCAAAGTAGGGTTTTCTATCCGCGAATATGTGAAATATTTACAAGAACTTTCCAATCATTACCACGACAATATTCCCATCAATCAGAGCAATTTTATCACCTTATTAGTCGAAATTATCAAAGAATATTTGAGTAAGGCAAGTGATGTTCCCCCATTAGCAGAAAATGAAACAACAGAAGCAAAAGACGAAGCCTTCAAAAATCTGACCTATCAATATTTATCGCAATAGGATTGCACGTCTATTTCAAGTAAACCAACTCAGCATTGACATTATTTACTTACTACTTGAATAATTTTTACTAGTTCTTACCTTATATTAGCCCTTTGATGCATTTTGCTTGAACATTAACCTTATGGGGAAGTTCTATAGTAGCTAGGAATTTTGTCCAAATGTCGGGTATAGGTTTCTGCTTTTCCTCAGATTTCTTTTGCTCTTTTGATAATGAGTTGTTGTTTTTTCTGCTCAAAATAATAAGAGAACGGAGGAGTTTCACACAGAGAAATAGCAATAGTAAGTAAAGACTGATTTTTTACGATGAAGTCTTCTTTTCTGATGTTTCGCTTGTCTTTTTCACGCAGAGCATAACGGTATTTGAGCGAATAAGTGGTAGTTGCTCCGTTGGTGGTGATGACGGGGAAGATTTCCAGCTTTTTGTTCTGATAGATAAGTGTGGTTCAGTTTTGTTCATTTGGTTCATTTGGTTCTTTTGTATCGTTAGTTCCTGAGAAGTTTTGCACGATACTTACTTCTAAATATGGTTGTTGGGTGGTTAAGGAAATACTTTGGAGAGAAGAAGTAAATCCGCAGTCTTGTTTTTCTCCTCGTAAGATGTCCAAGATAGCAGGTTGGGAATAAGAAAATTTGATACTATTTTCCCCTTTGCTATTGAAAAAAGCGACGGGAACGTTTTTTGCTAACAATTGTCCATTACGATACAGTTCTCCATAAAAGAGTCCAGTCTCGCTGTTCTGTTGGGGATTTCTGCCTTCATACAGTGTTCCTTCACGTTCATTATAGCTGATAACTCCACTGATAACCACAAAGTTTGCTCCGTATTTTGCCAAAAGAGGGGGCGATTGGTCGTGAGCAGGAAATAAGGTCATAGTGTCTGTTGCTTTATTTTCTGTTGCTTCATTGATAGCACTATCAGCATTCTGTTCAACTGCTTGCTTTTCGTAGGCTTCATCTATATAAAGCATACTGTCTCCAACTATTTTTTCCTGAAACTGCGTATTGAGTGTCAAAAATCCTATCCCACGGAGCGTATTCCCAGAGAAAAACGTGAGTTTGTAGGTATTTTTTCCTGCGTCGATATTGTGGTATCCCCATCTAAAATGCAAAGAAAATTCTGCCCAATCCGTAGTGTCAATGGTAAAATTGCCGGATTGTTGTTCACCTTTCCATTGGACTTGTAGGGTTGTGGCTCCTTTGGGAACGGTTCCTGTCAGCAAAAAAGTAGGAGAAGGGAGTTGGTGAGTTCCATACCACAGAGATTGCACTCTTTTTTCTCGCAATGTGGCAAACGATTGTCCTTTAGGGCTGTTTGCTCCCCAGATACTTCCTCCGACGAGGGTAAGGAATGCTAATATTCCAATCAGCTTTTTTTTCATTTTTGTAAAATATACCAAATAAAAGAGCAATGTTATTAAGATTTCATTTCTGGAAAAAATCTCATTACCTGGAGGACAAATCTATCAGCTAATCTATATCTTTTTCCTCGTTCTTCACTCGACATACAGACTAACGAGATATTATCAATAAAAAAATCTCTAAAAATATCTCCTATAGCCTGTTTCAATGCCTCAAGTTGAGGTTTTTCCATATGTCTGTAAATGACAATCAAATCCATTTCCAACGGGACACCAAATTTTTTTCCCCAGAAATACCTTTCTATCATAATCGCATAGCTTTCAAAAATCTGAGTAAGTGCAGATTTGAGTGCAAAGAAAAAGAATTGTTTGAACATTTCATATTGAGAAGGTTGGATACTAATGGCAAATCCCGAACTTTCTTTTTCCACACGCAAAATCCCTGATTCATCCAGCGAATCTATTTGCTTTTTGATGGCGGGGAAAGTTCGTTCCAATTCACTTTCTAATGCTCTCATCGAAACTCCCTGTCTTTTGAAGAGTAAATATTTGAGAATATCTACTTTTGTTTTGCTCCCAAAGAGCTTTTCAAGGTTCATAGGGATGGTGGACTAAAATAAAACATCATTTTGGGTATAGCCATCTGCTTTACAAATGCAACAGGAGTAAAGAAAAATTACCATTCAACTTGAAAATGAGTTAGGTAAACATTCTCTGCAAATCCTCATCTTTAATCATTTTCGGTGTCCATAAAGGTTCAAAGCTAACGACAATTTCCACATTCCAATCTGGCACTGCTTCCAAAGCAGCATTTTTCACCATTTCCATCATCATCTCTGCCATCGGACAGGCAGGCGTCGTGAAGGTCATCGTTATCACACATTGTTTTTCAGCTTCCTGCACCTCAATGGCATAAATCAATCCCATCGTAAAAATATCTACCAAAGGAAACTCTGGGTCGTACACTGTTTTCAGCTTTTCTTCTATCTGTTCCCTTGGAGTACGTGGAGGGAGGGTGATTTCGTTATCTGTCATATTTTGGTTCTAAAAATAAGAAATATTGTAAACAAATAAACCCTGCTAACAACAGCAATCCTCGCCATTTATTTCGTCATCACAAAAGCAAAAGCAAGACATTGATAAGTGCATACAGTCCAAAGAGAAAGGACAATTTGTAGCTATCTTTGAGGTTTCTGTCTCTAAATTCAATCTTTCTGAAGAGTTCCTGAGCATAAAAAAAGATAAAAAAGCTGACCCCTCGAGCGAGAATAAACGTTCCCACCAATCCAAGCCCAATTCCTACCAACGGGTCTTCAAACACGTTAATCATCGTATAATCAATCAACAAAATCGCCAGCCCGAGAATAATTTTTATCAGAGAACCCAATTTGTAAAAATTCATCAGCAAAGAAGGAAAAAGTAAATAAAGCTGACTTTAGCATAACAATATCGCCAAAGAAAGCAAGTAAAAGCAAAAAAAATGTTCCAGCAAAGATAAAATGACCGTAATAGACGAAAATGAAAATGTCTGGAAAATGGGAAGTAGCTTTATCTACTATTCTGCACAAGAACATAAAACATTTCCTCAAATATTTTTGAATTATATAAATTACATAGCTACTCGCTCGTATTTTCTTTTATCCAAAGATTTTTATTTGGACAGTGGTGGTATTTCTCCACATTTTTTTGATTTTTTTTTAATTTTGAGTATAATAAGGTATCTTTATTTTTATACAATAAATTATGGCAGATTTACGTAAAGTTCAGCAAGTCGTTCAAGATATTTATGATATCAAAATTCAGGGAGCGACCAATATTGCAAAGTCAGCTTTTCAAATCCTGATGGATGAGCTGGAAAGGCAAACATTTACTGATAGCATTGCACTTAGAGAATTTCTCATTCCTGCGATGCATATGCTCGAAAAAGCTAGACCTACTGAGCCGATGATGTTCAATGGAATGGCATATATCACCGCACAAATAAAAGATGAAACGCTTCCTCTCCAAACTTTACTTCCTCTCACGACTGATGCGGTAAAATGCTATCTGGGGATGATTAGTTCTACTGCGGAGAAAGCCATCCAAAATGGTGTAGGACTATTGAACTATGGAGATAGCGTGCTGACGCATTGTCATAGTAGTTCTGCGATTAAAACGATTATCGCAAATAAAGCAGGCGGAAAGGACTTCTTAGTTTACAATACTGAAACTAGACCACTCTATCAGTGACATAAAACCGCCAAAGATTTTTTAGAAGCCTGAATGAAAATCACGATGGTAGTGGACAGTTCTGCACCATTTATTTTGGACAGAAATGACCCGTTTGGACTAGATATTGATGCGGTGATTATTGGTTGTGATGCGATTAAGCTCAATGGTGATATTATCAATAAAGTAGGAAGTTATAGTATTGCTCACGCTGCGTATGACAATAAAATTCCGGTATATGTTGCTGGAAACCTCTTGAAAACCGATGTACGTGATAGTATTCAAATAGAAACAAGAAGCTGAACGGAAGTTTGGGAAGATAAACCAGAAGGGATAGATATTATCAATTTTGCGTTCGACCAAGTGCCTGCGAAACTCTTAACAGCGATTATTACGGAATTTGGTATTATCAAACCCAATGAAGTGCGTGCAGTAGTGAAAAAAGAGTACCCGTGGATGAAGTAGAGATGTTTTAATTTCCTTTTAGCTTTTAAATCATTATCCAATGAAAAGAATGAAACAAAAATTGAATGAGTATGTCCCTATTCCCTGAAATATCAATAAAGATACTCCTATACGTACAACATTATATGAGTTGTGAGGAAAACAATTAAAAAATGCTTTTCTTCCAAATTTGGCAAAAATCCGTAAATCAACACATAAAATAAGGGAATGATTGTGGCAAGTAATGAAAATTCCTGTAAATTTGTTAATTTTAGATTTAGCATTATTGTTGAGTTGAAATTGATATATATATCATAAACAACAAGAAATTAATAAGAGACATGAAGGTATAGAGTTTGTTTTTAAGGCTGAAGATGTAATCAATAATCCTCCCAAAATGATAGAAGAACTTATTAGTTCTAGCAAGGGCAAATATGAAAGATGACTCAAAAAGATTTGAATAGATAATACAGAATATAGTGATCATAGCATTATTTTTATAGATGGACAAGATTATGCTACTTTGGAAACATTAAAAGATCATATTCGTTCGTTAAGGGCTACAGAAAATCAATATGATAATCTTATAGGAATTGATTGGGAAGGTGGATATATTCGTTCTCTGAATTTGTCAACAGAGGAATCTCAAAAGTATTTACCCAAAAAGATTCGTGAGTTAGCTTCCCAAGAAAATGCTTCATTAACCTATCCTTCAGCAGAATTTTTAGGTAAAAAATATAAAGCAATTATAGAATGATGAGATATTTCTGAAAGAGAAGATTTTATTTTTATGATGGAAGAGTACGGAAAATCTGTGGGAAATATAGCTAAACAAGCAGGCATACAGTTTATTTTTTGACCAGTGTTAGATATTGCAAATTATATATGAGATACAAAAGAAGAAAGATGAATTTCTCATAATACTTTGACACTTGATGATAGAGCATTTTCAGATAGACAATTTATTATTATGGATTTAGTATATCCATTTATAAAATGATGTAATAGTGTTGGAGGAGTATTTTGTGTTCCAAAACATTTTTTTGGTACAGGCAAAGCTAACGATACTCATAAACAACAATCTAATATAGATTATGATAAAGATAATGGAGAATTTGTACCATGGGCAAACTTGTTTGCCTGAAGACATAAATATATGGATACTATAGAAATACAAAAAATTATAAAAATATATAATTGAAGAATAGAAGAGATAGAACAGAGAATACAACAGATAACAGAAAAAGAAACAAAAAATTCTGAAAGAAAAGAACAATTTATTCAAGAAAAAAGAAAACTTGCTGATGAGCAAAATAGGATAAAGGAAGATATGTTTTATTTACGTGCTTATTGAAGTTTTTTACGTGGCTCAACATATGACCGAAAAGAATACTATAGTGGATATACTATACCAGCTTTACTAGTAAATCATACCTCTTCTATTTATCAGGATAAAAAGAAGATTTCTCGACCAAATTCTCTTTCTGCTAATACTTTAGCTACTTTAAGCAAAGATTATAAATTTCAATGAATAGTAATAACTGATGATTTAGCAATGAAAGCAATAGAAGATTTTTTAAAGGAACAGGGAATAGAAGTGTCTGATGCTAATAAAATTTATTATGCATTTAAAGCTGGTGTAGATGTTCCTTTACTCAAAGGGAAAGTTCATAATACAGCAAATATAGCGAAAGAAGTATGGCAAAAAATACAAACAGAAGGAAAAGATGAAGACAATAATGGGAAATTAGATATGTTGGAAAAAATGGAAGAATCTTATCAAAAAATATTGAAACTTAAAGTAGAAACTGGGTTATTGGGTACTATTACTCTAGATGGACAAGAATATTATCACGTTAATCCAGCATTTTTTGCTCCTACAGATCAAAAAGTATTAGAGGGAGCCCTTTGGTCTAATCAGATTAATAATCTCTTTTTAAAGGAAAATTATACACTTGAAGGCAAACATATGACTATAAAATCTAGACTTAGACATCTAGAAATGTTGATGAAAGGATTTCCACTATCTTTTGTTAGAATGTATTTGGGAGAAAAATCCTTAAAAGAAGAGAAAATAATTATTGTAGATAAATCAGTACAATATTTGTTTATCTATAATTCCAAAACTCATGAAATAGAAAAGAAATATAAAGTTGGTATAGCTAAAGGATCCGCATTTAGATCTCCTTTATCTGATAAAAGAGTAAGTTGAGATAGTAAAACTCCTCAAGGATATTATAAAGTAGTACAAAAAAGAACTCCTGATTGGTGGGAAAAACACAAGTGAGAACAAATGCCTTCTGATTATGGAGGAAAAGAGTGATGAATGATAGTATTATCGGGACCATGGCATCCTGATATTGCTATTCACGGAACATGTGGAAAAACAACATGAGCAGTAAGTAGTGGTTGTATCAGAGTTGATAATGGTATTATTCAAAATTTACTGAAAGATATTCCTATAGGAACATATGTTATTATTGCAGGTACTACTAATCCTAAAATTGAACAAGAACATCAAATTAGGGAAAAATTGAAAACTAAATGATTTTCGTGGATAAGAAAAAATACAGAAGGGTTTGATATTTTTAAATATACAGGACACTTAACGACTCTAAAACTGATTATAGAAGCATTCAATACACAAGAAGAAAGTAAAATGTTTAAAAAAATAAGTCCCAATAATATTGTTTCAAGCAAAAATACTGTGTTGAAAGATATTCCTCAATGATGAGATGTATATGTAAAAGCTATGCAAAATCCTCTATATTTATATTATTAAAAAAATCCTATGATAGAAATACCTAGAGATACTGTAGATCATAACACTACAGATGAACTTACTATTCTTTATGATGAAGTACTAACTACCACAGATAAGTTAGATAGTACGCTTATCAGAAAAACAACAGAAAAAAGAGCAGAAGCAGTCAAGAAATCCCTAAAACTTCCTCCTCTTATTAGTAATGCAACTATAAAAGATGTATTGATGTTGATGATAGAAAAGTGTGTAAAGAAACGTGGACAGCAGTTTGAAATAGTGATAAATGCAGAGGTATTAGATAAGGTATTTACTCAACGAAAAGAACGTCATAGTACCTTGAGTAAAGTTTTATCACGAAAATTTGGTATTCATAATTTTTGAGATATTCAGCAACTCATCAGAAAGAAAAACGAAAAAGACAAAAATCATATTCTCTGAGTAATAGCATCCACCATAAGTATTTCTGTACTAGAATTAAGAAATCAATATAAAAAGAAATATCAACAGGTATATACTCAATTGCCATCTACAGCGAATGATATAAAAGACTTAGTGGAAAAAAGTTTTATATAAAAAAGTATGAAAAATAGGAATACATTCCAAAAATTAGTACTAAATTTTGGAGTCAAATCCAAAAATTCATAAAAAAACTGTAGTTTTATTGCGGAAATGTTATAATATATACTCTACTATTCCTCATCAACTCCTTGCATATGTTCACACTTCAAATGTGAAGCGTCGCAGAACGGCATATTGCGAGACTCCCCACAGCGACAAAGCGTCTGACGATTGCGGACAGGATAGCTTTCTCCATCGCTGCTTTCTACTTCTATTCCTCCTTGAACAAACAGTGGTCATTTGCAATCTTTCCCTAAATCCTCTAATACTCCGATAGCAGGTTCCAGCTCTGGTTCTATCAGATTTCCTTCTTTATCTACTACGGTTAATCTTCCAGATACGCAGTTGCAAGAGCTGTGAATGGCTCTTTTTTTGGCTTCAGGGTCATCGGAAGAGGCAACATCTTGCCACGTTCCTTGCCCATAATGACAAAATCTGGCTACTGCACAGAATTTTTCTTTGTCAATTAAATCAAGTTCTGGTCATTGATAATACATTGCTCCCTGTTCGTAAGGTTCTTTGGTGGCATATTCTGTTCCTTCAAATCCAATTTGGGCGTGATGTCCATCGCAAAACGGTTTGTTTTGGGAATGTCCACAACGGCAAAGATGCGTAATTTCTTCGTGAGGGTACGTTTTCCCTTGTTCTAAATGGTCGCTTCCTCCATTTCCGTCATCTACCATTTTTTCTTGTCTGAGAGGGATGTGTCCGCAGAATTCATACGGTCATTTGGGAAGGATAGTGATTTTCGCAAGGGGGCATTTCTGTGCCTTTTCAGGTAAATTTTCAGGTAAAGTCGTCATTTGTTGTGCTAAAAAATAAAGAATAAAGTAATGACTAGAGCATATGAAGATAAAACCATTTTGCAAGGGCATTCTGACTTTTTTATCAGGTTGTTTTAAGGAGAGCCTATTCCGTCTACCAAAAGTACGTTAGAGATAATGTATCCAGCTCCAATTACCAACACTCCGATGGCGACATAGAGCAAAGTTTTTTTAATTTTGTTGATATTGTCTGAACTATCAGGTTTGGTTAAGAGTTGAAACGTCTGAAAAATAATCAAGATAAGTACCACCAGCGTTGCCAATCCCATTACCCAATTGATGACCTGATAAATGATAGGAATATTGGAAGTCTCAAAAATTCCTGTTCCAATGTCTCCTAGATTATCAGCATTTTGATTTATTACTCTATCCCTCATTCCAAAGATGGCTTCCACCACTTGTTTTGCTGCCATAATGATGAGAATTCCAATGACTGTTCGTGCAATCATTCCTCCAGCTTTTTTTCTGACTCCTTCATCACTAGAAGTTAAAAAGCTGACTACACGTCCCACCAGGATAAAAAATAATATTCCTACCGACAGATAAATTGCCAGTTTAAGGAAAGGAAGTACAATATTTTCATAAAGTTTATTTGCCATCTGAATTCCGTTCATAAATTCTTTTTCGTTGACATCAGTATATCCCATAACATCATAGATAAGCGTATGGGTGAGAAATTTTGCACTGGTGATGATAATAATTCCTATCACTCCATACAGTACCAATCTTCCTCCTTCTTTGAGAGCATCTTCTTTATCAGAAAACATCATTTTATACGCACCAAGAAAGGCGATAGCAATTCCTACTATGATAATGACAGGAAGCAGATAAGCAAATATCTTATCTAATAATGTAAGTACTCCATCGGTACCTGTTCATTCTCCTTCGTTGTGTTCTACATAGTTAGAGATACTTGTAGTTCCTGCTTCCAGATAGCTATCCGCATTTTGTGCAAATACGAACGAAAACATTCCTCATAGGCTGAGGGTAAGAAGTCAAAACGTGAGAAGAAGTCTGATTTTTTTCATAATTGTAGGATAAGAGAATAAAGATTATTTGATAATAAGAGACCGTACTTCGTGGAGGAGAGGGATATTGGGGAGCTTTTTATACGTGTGATAGGTTAAGAGGGCTCTTGCGACCAAAAGGCTTATTGCCAGAGTGGGAAGAAGTAGCTCATAGGTGAGGGAAGTGGTGCTAAAGAGTTGTCGTATCAAGATACCAAAGGTGAGATATTGTAGTAGATGATTGATGTTGCTCCCTGCCATATCAGCATACTGTTGTTTTGCTTGAGTAATGAGTGTTGTTTTGAGTTCTTCAGAGGATATGTTTTTCAATGCTGCTGGACGGAGTTTTTTTGGGAGCGGGAAGCGAAAGTAGCCAATAATTTCTTCAGGATGGATGAGGAAGCCGTGATTTATCAGCTTTTTCAGATTATTTGGAACAATATCAATATTGATAAGCACTAAAAAAAGTCTGATGAACAGAAATGCAATGATAATACTACCCATTTTGCTTCCAAAAAAAAGAGTAAAAAAACTGAAAATAGTTCGCCACAAGATACTTTCTTTGAGTCGTCGATACGGGCTTTGAAAATTGGGGGTTTGGTATCGAAGTTTGATATTATACAGCGGGATAAAGGATTTGAGAATGGTTGCTTTGTGCTGGATGTCGTGGGTGAGTGGTTCATTTTCGACCAAAAGTGGCACTTCATTTAAACAGGCAAAAATGCTGAATGCCGAAATCGTACAGATTGCACTAGCAGTGAGCGTGAAGAGTCGTTGAAGGAGCGTACTGGGGAAATGATATTCAAGGATAAAAATGCTGAGCGAGAGGATGAAAAGAATAAGGTTGAGCGTTCATATTTTGCAGTATCAGAGAATGAAGGGATTGTCATTGGTGTTTGTTTTTGTGATGAGAGGACCAAAAAATAAGATGCCGGCAAGTGCGGTGAGAAGGGTTGAGCTAGAGATGGTGGTTTGAGGTTGTTGTTCCATCAAGTAGTAAGTGAAGATAAAGTATCCACTTTAAGTATACTGAAAAATGTATTTTATGCAAAATTTTGAGGAGAAAATCACTGCTGTCCAAATAAAATCATATAGCAAATTTTTCTCTATGGTATTCATCAATCCTACAACTAATAGTCATTCTGACCCCGCAGGACTGCGGGGGGAAAAACCAGATATTAAGATTATCTTTCATCTGGATTCTTCACTTCGGCTTGTTCAGAATGACTGCGTGATGAACAGTAGTAGTATCCCTTACCTCGTAAATAGAGGAATAGTTAGGATATAAGCTTAATTGTTCCTGTCTTCAAAATTTTTTGTTTGGACAGTAGTG
>JAISMG010000010.1 GCA_031276875.1 Candidatus Peribacteria bacterium
TTCATACGAGGGTTTTCATTGATTTTTTCATTGAGAGTAGAAGAGAAAAGATAAAAGAATATTTGAACATATTGTGAACGTAAAAAAATCCCTTTTTGCATTGACAAAAAGGAATGAAACGTATTACGAAGTGTTGAAAAAACTATAAAATAGTGATATATATATCGAGAGTTATTGAGATGGTTCCATTTGGAAAGGACATTACTCTAACGAAATGCAGAATAAAAATTATTCGCTGTTCATGTTCTGCATTGCTATTTGGTGTATGAGATAAAATTTCACGTAAAGTAGTTGCTGTTCGCTGAAAGGTATATGTTTTTGGATGTGGAATGCAAATGTTTTTTCGTTTTGGTGGATGTTGCTTAAAAATTAGTGTATTTCCCCTTGATATTGTTGCTCATATTCCTATACTACTTAGCGTTATAACCTTTTTTTCGTTAAGAAAAACAGTACTTCCAAAGAATATACTGTTTCTCGTTGCCATTATGGCATATAAGGTTCTACCACACGTAGATATTATAACTATTTTTTTTAAAATGTCAACTAAAAGTGAAGATAATGCATACATTATCTCATAAGTACAGGTTTGCTTTACTTTTTTACAAGCATAGAACGTATGGATAAAGTTAGACAAAAAATTTGGGAACAGTTTAAAGATGAAATAGGAGAACTTAGTGAAGGACTACAAAAACTTCTCACTCAGGGAGCAGAAAAAGGACACATTCAGGAAGAAAGTATCATTTCTGAAATTGATGATATGGAAGGAAATATCAAAATTTTGGAAAGATTTTATGACCTTGCCGATAAGCTAGGTATTCATATTATCACCATTGAAGAAGTCCTTGAAAAAGAACTCAAAGAAGTGAAAAAGGAGTCAAAACTAGGAAAAGTCTCTCTCTATGGAAAAAATGATGTTATTAGTGACAATCAGCACAAAGATTTTATTAAGCTCTATTTTAGTGATATTGCCAAAATCCCACTTTTAACAGCAGAAGAAGAAAAAGAAGTAGCAAGGAGAATAAAAAAAGGAGATGAAGCAGCCAAACAAAGACTCGTAGAAGCCAATCTTAGACTAGTGATTTCTATTGCAAAAAGATATTTTGGAGGGAGATTATCTTTTTCCGACCTCATTCAGGAAGGGAATATCTGACTTATCAAAGCCATTGAAAAATTTGACCCTGATAAAGATTTCAAATTTTCGACGTATGCTACACGATGGATTAAGCAATCTATTACCAAAGCGATTGCAGATATGAGTAAACACGTGAGAATTCCTGTACATTTGATTGATGAAATCAACTCATACAATAAAACCTACCAACTGCTTTTTCAGAAATTAGGCAGAGAACCCACCAGTAAAGAAATCTGACAAAAACTCGGATTTCCTATCAAAAAAATTAAAAAGCTGGAAGAAGTGATTTTTGGAAATGTATCACTAGATAGAGAAGTAGGAGATGAAGGAAGAGATACGTTAGCTGATTTATTGGAAGATGGAAATACGCTCAGACCTGACCAATTAGCAGAAAGAAACACATTAAGACAAAATCTGGATGCCATTCTCTGAATGCTTGACGATAGAGAAGCAAAGATTGTAAAAATGAGATATGGAATTGATGGACCAAAGTATACCTTAGAACAGGTGGGAGAAGAATTTGATGTGACAAGGGAAAGAGTGAGACAAATCGAACAAAAAGTCATCCAAAAGCTCAAAGAGCATACTGGACTACAAAAAATGCTAGGGATTGAAGATGATATTGAAAAAATGGAACACGAAGACATCAAAAGGAGAAGAGAAAAAAAAGCTAGAACTCAAGAAGGCAAAGAATACAATGAAGATGATGAAGAATATTTTGATGATTTTGATGATGATTTTGATGAAGACGATGAATAAACATTTTAGGATGTACTCGGATGCTCTGAAAAAACAACATATTTTGTAATTAAACTTTTTCACATTTAACCTTTTTTTCAGCTAGAAAAATAGTATACTAAACACATTTATTTTTCATCTTTCCCTATTCTGATGACGTACCCTGAATTTCAACCAGCACGAAACCTTTTCTGGAAACAACGAAAAATTCCCTTTTTTGCTCTTTTTTTCCTTTTTTTCCTAGGAACAATGCTCATTATTAGCATTTTCTCTCCTTCTCAAGCAAATGCTCCACTTCCTTCCAGCATTTCATCAGGCACACTTTCTGAACTTGATGTTCAGCCTTCTTCTGGTTTCATTGCTCCCAAAATCTGAGTTTTTACTCTCCCCTCCCCTATTCTCATCACTTCTGAATTTACCGCTACCGTACAAGCCGTCCATTCTAGCACAGGTGAACAGGTAAAAGGAGGACAACCTGTGATTACCCTTTTCGACCAACTCGGGACCTATACTTCACAGCTTACAACTGCACAAGCTACCATTGACGCCCTCCAAACACGCTACGATACCACACAGCTTACCGCCCATCAACAGCTCCAAGAAGCTGACCTCAATATTATGACCTTACAACAGCTCTTCTCTCAAACAGAACAAAGACTCCAAACTTTCATCATAACTTCCCAATCACTTCCCCATCCCACACCATTTTCCTGAACTTCTACTGATACGTGAATTGACGTATCTAAACCCTCACTTTCGTGAAATCAAATTGAACAGCAAGAAATCCTTTCAGGAGAATGAAAAGCAGATTGAAAAGCAGATTGAAAAGATGAAGTAGCAGAAAATGTAGCAGCATTACAAGTAGAACATATAGCAGAAGAAAGAGAACAAGAAAAACAAGCTATCCTTGCAACCCTCTATGATTTGGAAAACCAACTCGAAACCGCCAAACTTCAGTACGAACTCCTCAAAACCACTTCTTCCAACGAATTAGAAACCTTGTCTGCTCAGCTCCAACTCGCCAGAAAAGAATATGAAACCTTGTATACCACCTACAATAAACTTTCTGTGAGAGCTCCCCTTGCTGGCACTATCGCACAACTTTTCGTCACTCCCGGCGAAAGTATTTCCAAAGGTAGTCCGCTTTTTACTCTCATTCCTCACACTGCTCTGCCTACCCTTACAGTAGCACTTTCTTTCAATGAATACCTAACTGCACTTCCTCTCAACGAAGTAGAAATTGTGCTTCCTGATAGCTTTCCCTCTCCACACATCTTCACAGGGAGCATTTCTACACGTTCTCCTATTGCAAATGAAAATGAAATGTATACACTCACCATACAAAGTTCTGTTCCTCTTCCTGAAGGACTGACAGAATGTGAGGTACGCTTTGCTACCTTTTAGCTTTTTATAAGCTTTTTACTCTTCCTATTTCTAAAAAATGAAAAAAACGCTGCTGATTGGACTTACACTAAGTTCTACCCTTCTTCTCACCGCTTGTGGTACGAAAGAAGCAACCCCAACTCTTCCAGAGGAAACCCCAACTACTACCTCTGACCTTTTATCTGGTACCACTACAACAATGCATTGCCCTGAAGCTGTCCAAAATTACCTAAACCAAGCTACTTTTGAACCTAAAAGTGACGCTCCTAGCGTCCAAGCCAATACCACCATCGTGGTCGATTATATCGGAAGACTTGCTGATGGAACCGTATTTGATACGAGTATCGAGAGTGTAGCCAAAGCCTGCGGAGTATACGTCGCAGAAAGAAACTATAATGAAGGATTATCATTTGTAGTTGGAGAAGGAAAGATGATACAAGGATTTGATAATGCAGTGCTAGGAATGCAGGCTGGACAAACCAAGACCGTAAATATTCCACCAGCAGAAGCTTATGGAGAATGGAGCGAAGAATATGTCCAAACATATCCGATTTCTGACGTTCCCAATCCAGATGATTATCAAGAAGGGATGAAACTTTCTGTAGGATATGGAATGACTGCTACCATTACTAAAAAAACAGACAAAGACATTACGCTAGACCTCAATCACGAACTTGCAGGTAAAGAGCTTATCTTTGACATCACTGTAAAAACCATCAATTAACTTCTCCTTTACTCTTTCTTCCTATGCTATGCAACTCACCACATATAATGGAGAATATTTTGAAAGGAACAAAGTACGATATGTCATCTTTTTCCTTATCATAGGAAGTGTAATTGTTGGGTCGTTTTTGTTTGACAATATTATCGGAGCTATTATTATTCTCGTTTTCGTAGGAGGATACTTCTTTTTCCTTACCAAAACCCACGAAACTATTACCCTAAAGATAGAAGAAAACTGAATTTCGATAGGGAAAAAATTTCATCCACGAAGCGACTACTCCGGGTTCGTCCTTGAATATCATATGAAGAAAAAAACCATTCACAATATTGTGTTTCTTTCTGCCAAAGGTTACGAAATTTTCACGATTTCCGACACCGATGAACAGTTAAAAACCTTTATCACAGAATTGAGCAATCATCTGCCATTATTGGAGAAATACGAACAAAGTTTTTGGGAAAAATTGAGTAGAAAAGTACAACTCTAATCTTCCCCTTCTAAAGCGTATCTGTCATCAGGTACGTTTTTCTGGTATTTTTTTTGTTTTGCTTTTATGGGAAAGAAAAGTATTATTGATACTGAAATTTTATCTACTAAACGAAGACCATGTGGCGTTGGGTGATAGGAGGAACGGTTGGGGTGCTTTTGTTGGGATGTTGGATGTATGAGAGAGTTGCTGTGCTTCCATCGCCTGCTTTATCTATACAAAGTCTCCAAAGAAAGGGGAATATTCCTTTTTCCAACGAGCATACACTTTCTGGAAAACAGTCTGCTGAAATGCATGCAGCTTTTTATCTTGCTTTACCCGATGATAATGTGGAAAAGTATGTGGGGAAAGGGGTTCCCTTGTCTGATATGCAATATGTCCCTGTGAATTTGGTGGAGCTGGAGCGTAGTCAAACCTTGCATATCCAAGGGGAACGTTTGCTGAGGAAAGAAGCCTATGAACAATTAGTTCAGCTTTCTTTGGCTTTTTATGAACAATTTCAACAGCCTTTGATGGTGATAAGTGCGTATAGGAGTTATCAGTATCAGAAACAACAGATAGCAGAAAGCTGTAAAGTAAGTGGATATTGTGCGAGAGAAGGGGAATCTGAACATCAATTGGGATTGGCGGTGGATTTGCGGGAAGCGACGAATGAAGCAACATTTTTGGCACAGTATCAGCAGTATTATGATTGGTTGATGGCAAATGCTCATTTGTACGGTTTCCATCAGAGTTATCAAAAGGGAAAAGCAACAGATGGGTATGCCATAGAGCCGTGGCATTGGAGGTATCTGGGAAAGGAATTGGCAAAACAACTCTGGGAACAGCAGATGACCTTTTCTGAATGGGTTTTTGGTACTGGTTCGAAACAATGGGAATAATTTGTTTACTTTTTATCTTTTAAAATATTCTAAAATGCTGATAAACCATACACAACTGATTTGGCGAAGTGCTGTAGCTGTCTTGTTATTGGGATGATTTGTGTGGATACGACATACGCCAGAGGTTGCTCAATGACCATTGAGAGATTATGCAGATATGCGATATCTTCTGATGATATGCCACTGTTTTTGGTTGTCTCATATGACATATGCTAGTAAAAGGAAGACTCGACCTTTGCTTATTTTGCATTATCTGCTAATGCTATTGTTGATGTTTGTGAGTTTATTTTATCTTCCGTGGGAGATATTTTCTCTGTGGAGTATCAATGTAGCGTTATTTGCTGTGGGGTTTTGGACGCTTGATAGAGTAATGAGAAAGCTGTTGAATATGCTGTAAACCATTTGCATTTATTTTGAGATTGTGTATAGTGGAGACGTCAGATTTTTTAGCTGGTTATTAAAGTATTTTGAAATATTATGTGGTTCGAGCAGGAAAAAAAGTCGGAATTTTTACTTCACGAAATGAAGTGCAACCGTTAGTTGTGGGATTTCCTGCTGCAAAATATAAAGCATTTCCTTCGCTTTCTCAGGCAGAAGAAGCGTTACAACAGGGACGAGAACCGTACTATCAAACGAAACCTGCTTCCAAATCTCGTCCTCGTATTCGACATGCTCGCGATGAACAGGTGGAAGTGCCTTTTGTCAGGGAGAGTATCGCGGTAGACGCAGCGTGTAGCGGAAATCCCGGCGTTTTGGAATATAGAGGTGTGGATTTGCAGACGGGAAAGGAACTGTTTCGTCAGCGTTTTGAATTGTGAACCAATAATGTTGGGGAATTTTTGGCGTTGGTACACGGATTGTCCTATCTTCATCAGAGCAACGAGACCAAAAGTATCTATTCTGACTCAAAGATTGCGATACATTGGGTAGAACTAGGGAAATGCAAAAGTACGTTAAAAAAAACGTTTCCGTATTTGCCGTTGTGGCAGACGGTAGAAAGAGCTGAACGCTGGCTACAAGCAAACGGAGTACACGTCCCTCTTTTGAAATGGAAAACGAGCGATTGGGGAGAAATTCCTGCAGATTTTGGGAGGAAGTAGTCAGCATTTTTTTCTTTTTTCTCTTGAAATTTTCGGAGTTTTAGATAGCAATACAGAGATGAACAAGCTCTTTTATACTACCGTTACTGAAATTTTTACCTATGAACTTCCCAAAATCAAAAAATCAACATTTTTTGGAACACTTTTTCCTGTAGAAGAAAAACGGCAAGCTGACGACGCTATCGCGATGATGAGAAAAAAATATTATAACGCTACACATCACTGTTATGCTTACTGTATCGGATTGCACGTACATACTGACCTTTTTGGAAATGTTCTCATTGACGCACAGCACACCAAAGCTTATGATGATGGAGAACCTACCAATACGGCAGGGAAACCAATACTCTCCGTTTTGAAAGGCTATCCGCTTCACAATGTCTTGCTGGTGGCGACGAGGTATTTTGGAGGAACATTGCTGGGCGTGGGAGGACTCATTCAGGCGTATACCAAAACGGCACAGGAAACCCTTCATCACGCTCCTTTGGTACAAAAGGAAATCTATAATACGCTAGAACTGTACTCTACCTATCAACAGACTTCTCTTGTTGCTTATCTTTTGGAAAAATATGAAGTACAAGTGCTTGCTGAAACCTATGATACGCAGATTTACCAAAAACTCCAGATAAACCGTGGATTATCTGAAGCTTTTATCCAAGAAATAAGAAATAAAAATCTGCATACGCTTAAGGTAACAGTGCTACATTAGACTTGGTCAAAGAGTCCAGTCACTACTTCGTGAATATGTTCTGAAGTTTCGTTGATGACATATTTTTCTCCCAGTTTTTGGAAAAACATTGTCAGAATTCTGGACATAGTAGTAATCGTGACTGCTTTACTGTCATCGGGTCTGCTTTTCATCTTTTTTAGAAATCCTCCAAAGGTACTTGCTCCTACCGAAAACATTAAAGCTTTTGCGAGTCCTTTTACGAGAAGGTTTTGTGCGTTAATAAATCCTGCTAAGGCGGTATCTCCTACAGGAATGCTGAGATTGAGGGAAAGTCCTTTTTCTGGAGTAAAGGTAACCAGTCTTTTGATTTCGCCTTTGGCTTTTTCTACATAACTGGTAATTTGTTTGATGACTTTTTTAATGTTTTCGTGAGCTCCATCATTAGCTGCGTCTACGAGCGTATGAAAAAGTTCGTCATCATTGGGCATTGCGAGGAGTTTAGAGAACTGTTCCGGCATTTGATAAGAATAGAAGATAAAAGTTTCCAAACTATTGGAAATGTTCTCTCTTAAGTATAAGGATTTTATAAAATTTGTCAAAATTCTGACGAGATTTTTATTGCTGTCCAAATAAATTTTCAATATTTCTGTAACATTACTATCACCTTCTCTTGCATTTTAGTTTCATATAAGAGTAACTATATATTATATGTTTATTTATCTCTGATAAAATAATGAATAAAACCTTGAACGAAATGCATTATCTTACAAATACAGACCTTGCAAAATTTGTAAACCCTGCCTATGTAAATACCTACTTAGAGAGGCAAACAAAATCGGAAGAAGTCATTATACTTGCTTTCCTTCCTCAAAACCAACGGAAAAACATATCTGATTGAACAGATACAGAAATTAACTTTCTCACCTCAATAATCTAGTCGAGTTCATTTTGATTTGAAAAACTGGAGCATATTCGTACGCTTATGCGTAATCAGATTTTTATACTTTTTTTCTCTCTTCCTATGACACAAAACGATACCACCACTGAAATCACCAATGATGAACAGTTTCTTGACCAGCTTTTGGTTCTCGCGGGTTTCAATCCTGAAGAAGATGATTTTGATTTCCTCAAAGACGATTTGAGACCCTTGCTTTCAGAAAGAATTACCCTGAAACTGTATGCAGCTTTACCGACGGAAGAAGATAGAGCGACCTTTGATACGATGATGACGGCAGATGATGAAACCAAAACAGAAGAACTCTATGCTTTTCTCATTTCTAGAATTCCTCATTTTGATGACTTTATGGCGAATATTTATCAGGAATTCCAAGCTGAATATTTAGAGGCAATGAAAGACTAGGTTTTTTTTCTTTTTGATTGACTTAACAATGATGGCAATATTGTTGGTAAATCGCTATACTATATAAAGTTAATATTTTATATATGTATTATAATATTTTTGTATAAAATAAAACTATTGAAAAAATGTCTTCAAAAATTTGACAAATAAAAACAATATGTGTATAATAAGAATGTTTTAAATTTTTACTTCTTATTCTACTTCCTATGACCAACAAGTTTAATACAATAATTCAGAAATGAATTACGCAATGAAAAAATCTTTGAAAAAATCTCTTCAGTCGACACAATTCGTCAACAAGTAGTCAAATTACAACTACATTGAGTACTTCACGTTCGGCAAATGTGAAAACTGCTAAAGAGATGCACCTAGTGTTAAATGCTATTGAAAAAAATCTCTCTCAGCCTTACACCATCAGTATCTCTACTCAACCTTGAAAGGAATTGAGTACTATTGTTAGATATATATATATGAATTTTATACTAAACACAAAAATAGGGCACTTCCTATAGAAGTGAAATTTACTATTGATAATCTCTCTGCTTTATCGCAAGAAGATAAAAACTTATTGTTTGAAGTAGGACAAGAACATATTGAGAATTTCAATGAAATAGTCCCTTTGTCTGTGGAGGAGCGTTTTAAGCCATTAATACAACATATCCTTACAGATACAGATATAGAAATAAAAGTTTTTGATGCCCCTCATATTGTAAGATATATTACAAAAATGTTAAATTTGAGCACTGAAGAAGTTCATGCATTAAATGAGGCTATTAGAACATTAAATGAAAAAGAAAAAGCAGATTTCTGAAAACTGTTTGAACTTTTAAAAGGTATAGTAAATCATCCAAACTTAGAACAAGAAATCATTGAGCATAGGTTGACTTCACGCGAACAGCAAGAAGAAAGAACCTTAGATGAATGAAAACAAGCTTTGGATAAGTCACAGAAAGAAATTGAAACATTAACCACACAAATAGAGGAATATAACAAAATAATTGCTCAAAAAAATGCGGAAAAACAAAGATTATTAACTACTCCTGTAGTAGACCTTTTTGCAGAAGAATTGGAGAAAGAGAAAGAAAGATTATCAGCAGAGATTGGAACTCTCACTAGTCAAGTAGGAAATGAAGATGAAAATATGGATACAAATGAAGGGGAACCCTCTTTATGGAAACAAAAAAAACTTGCGTTGCAAAAAATTGATAGTATCAAAAAGCAAATAGAAGAATTACAGCAAGTAGATTTAGAAGCAAATTTAGAGAACGAAATCACTTCAAAAAAACAAGAAAAAGAACAAGAACTTACAGCTCTTCGTAAGGAAAAGGATACATTAGCAACAAAGATTGAAGATATTCAGAAAAAGATTTCTAATTTAGATGAACAAAGACAAAAGATTAAAGAACAAGTTGAGAGAGGAAAAGTAAGCAAAGAGATAGGTGCTTTTAAAGTTCAATCATCTCAGATGCAAAATACATTCCGTCAATTAGAAAAGAGTCTTGAAAAAGCTGAACAAGAGTATCAGACTATTGGAGTCAATAAAGAAACAGACTTGAAAGCGTCAACTCAAGCTAAAGACGAACAAGTACAGAGTCTAGAGAAAGCCATTGAAAACATTCAGTCTACAATATCCTCATTGGAAAAACAGATTGAAGAACAAGGAGCATTACGTGGCAAAAAATTAAATACCATTGAAAAAATAATAGCATTAAACGATACTTTATATGAGAACATATCAACAGATAAAAGTGTTGATGAAGATATATCATTAAATGATGAAGATGTATCATCAAATAGTGAAGAAAAACTAGATGTTATTAGCTCTTTTCTAGCAGATTTACAAGATGAACAGCTAAAAAAATCTCTTCAAGAAAAATATGCAGAGCTTTTAGCGACCATACAAAATCATAGTGATTTCTCTCAAGAAAATGGAGAAATTGCAACTCGCCAAGCCAAGATTAAAGACTTAGAACAAGAAACAGAAACGTTAAAAAATCAAATAGATGTATTAGAAGAAAAAGCTGGTGCCTTGCAAGCTAAAATTGATGTATATGAGGAAAATCCAGAACTAATTGATGAAGAGATACAAAAAGAAAAAATTATAGAAATAGAACATTTAATCATAAACAATCAAGAGGAGCAACTAATAAATACAGGGGAAATAAGTGTTCCTACTGGTACCATTATGTTTAGAGGAAGAGAGATTGATTTGTCTACTTTTATTGATGATGTCTTTAAGACAACATATGAAGGGGCTATCACTAATGAAGATAAAGAACTAATAGATCAGTTAAATCAATATTTAATAAATGCAATTTTGTCTTCCTTGCCACCTGATGAAGAAGATTCTACTACTGAAATTAATGTAGATAATCTCCCAGATTTTGAAGTCAAAGATACAAAATCTAAAAATTTTGCAAATGCTATTATGACAAAGTTTGCTCAAGAGATTGAACAAAAAGAAACAAAAATCAAGACTAAAGGTGAAGAAATCAAAACTCTCCAACAGGAAATTGAGTCCATTGAAGATGCTAAAATAACGAATAATTCTTCCTTAGCAAAAGAAGATATTCAAAACAAAGCAGAATTGGAGAAGAAACTCGAAAGTTCAGAAGAACAAAAACGTAAAATAGAAAGCAAATATGATGCTACTCGTCATCAAGAGTTGGAAAAAAAATCGACATCTCCAGATAAAGATAAAGAAATTTTAATAGATATAGTCACTCAAGAACGGGAACAACTTTTGAAAAATAATAATGATGTAAAAGCATTGATGGCAAGACTCCAAAATGCTTTAGAAAAAATTGATATAGAATGGCTGAAAAATATTAATATTGATAATCTTACAGAAGTTAATTTGGAAGAGGTAATGGCTAATCTTAAGCTGAAAAATGATAAAATGTGGAAGAAAATTCTGAATGTATTATGAATAGGCAGTGGAACCTTCTTAGTAGGTGCTTCTTCAGCAGTTGGATTAGGACAATTAGGACTCGTACTTCTCAAAGATAAAATGACTAATGACGGTGCTGTGGGTTTGATGGTTGTAGGAGGTCTTTTATGAGCTGGAGCATATTTGCACAATATTAAAGCTTTCAAAAAAAGAGGAAATGAAGTAGCACAAGAACAGTTGATACAATGAAAAACTTCAATATGGAAAAATATGCTATCTAAAAAAACTGCTATTGCATTGGGGCTTATGGGACTTTTATGGTTTGCTGATTCTAGTGCAGTAGGAACTCTGGTACAAGGACATCAAAAAAAAGCTAAAACCATTGTTAGCATCCAAAAAGCTCAAGATAAGTATGAAAAAACTAGGAAAGGATTTCGAGATTATATAGATGACGTTCAAAAAACTAATGAACAAGATTTTAAGAGGATTCTTGATGACGAAAAGAACGGAATGCTTGGCACAAAAATCAAAGGAGAATGACCACACTGGCACAAAGAAAATAATATTAGAACGTCTATTTTTCAGGATGCTAATACTACATTAGATACCCAACAACAAACACCTATAGAAAATGTTTCTACAAATGGAAAAACTATCCATTGGGAAAGTATAGGAGAATATGGAGCAAGTATTTGAGAATGATGGCATTGAGCAGAATCAGCTTTACCAAAAACAGCTCTTGAGTTATTACATTTTATCAATAGTACAGGGAATACCATCCAATTGGATATAAAAAATATTGCTGAGTATGTAAATACTTATAATACTAATATTGAACAGGTTCAAAAAGCACTTGAGACGATAGGAAGTGATGTAAAGCTAGAAACAATTAATAACAATGCAATACAAGAGAAAATAGATAAATTAAAAGAAGATGGTGATAAAATTATTAAAGAGTTAAAAGATATTGAAACCTATACCGACATCTTTAGTATGCGAGAGTTTGTAAAAAGTAATACAGAAAATGGTGGGATGAACCAACGATTATTCTTAACCTTAGTAATTGGAATTTTACTTCTACTTCATGGATTCATTCCAACAGTTGATATTCAGAGAACCAAGTCCAGTCTGAAAGAACAAATTAAGTTTCTTAAAAAGGAAGCTAATAGAACTAAAAATCCGTGGCTTACAAATATGATTAATAACGTCTTCCCAATTATAGAAAAAACTGAATTAGGGAAAGAACTTTTGGTTCAAGAAGGAAATTATACACTGCCACAGCTTTATGATTATTTAAATAATTATAAAAAGTACGGACAGATAAAACCATGAGATAATATTGCTACTGAAAATTTGAAAACGGTAGTAAAAGAAAAAGTGAGAGGATATCTTACTACCAATAATGTTTTTTGAGCTATTACTCCTGCTGATTGGGCTAGTATTGATCAAGAGATAGGAAACAATATGAAAATGAGACCAAGTCTCTTCTATAAAGCATATTTAAGTCATAATCCAAGTCAAGAAGCTAAATTATTCTTTACAGCAATGTTATTAGAAGACTCTAACACTTTCAAAACACTCTTTTTCAATCACAAAAAGTAATATCGTTGTTCTCATTAAATAGGAGTTCCGCATTAACAAGTCCTATTATAGGAAAAATCAAGAGGAACAACATTCATATAAAAATATACGAAAATTATTTTCAAAAAGTGTCGAAAATATGCAATTCTGATTAAAAAAACTTGCAATTGTGTGTAATTTGAGTATTGCTTTGAAACAAAGAAAACCAAAATTAGGAATCAGATTTTCGAGGTTGCCATATTCAGAGGCAAAATCTGTAATAAATGTTCCATTATATCTCGCAGAGAAAATTATGACTTTTTAGGTGTTAATTCTTCAGTTCCCACTCCATGACTCTCAAATACATTGGAAAGAGTCAGAGTTTTTTGTTTTCTCCGCTTCGGGTAGTGTTGGTATATCCTTCAAAGAAATATTTCGGTGCAGCAGGGGAAATTTCTCCATAAACGGTAGCTCCACTCAATCCATTATACAGTGCAGCAAATCTCAAAAGGTCCGTATAACTTGCTCCGGTATAACTGAGATTGATACTCAGTCAGCTTTCTTTATTTCTTTCATTATATCGGTTAATTTTATCCCAAGCAAAATCAAAAAAGTCTTGTACGGTTTGTACAAAGATACTTTCTGTAATCGTGCCATTGCCATAGTCCTTGCTGATAATCTGGAACGGACCATCTCCATTTTTGGGGAGAGCATAGCTACACGTGCTTTCTCTGTACCGCACGGCGATAGTAAGAGCAGTGGGAAAATTATTGGCAAAACTGAGATTGTCTAGCGTGTTGTACCGTCAAATGCAATTAGAAGGCAGGCTTTCATAAAGAGAAATATTGGGAAGATAGGTAGCTAAAAAGCCAGATTTTGTGGGAATGCTTTGCTGTTTAGCGAGGTTTTTTTGGATACTAAATTGACTATACGCAAAGTCTCTCAGATGGGTCAAGAAATAGTCCAATTGTTCATCGTAAGAGACTACTGCTTTTCCCAAAGTTGCAAACTGCTGATAATAGTTCCATAAGTCTGCATTTGAGACGGTAGTGAGGACATTTTTGAGGGAAGTGAGTTTTTCGGTGTCGGTCGTGGTAGGCGTATATGCAAAAGCAGTACTGATGATACACGACGCAGCAAGAACGAGGAAAAGTTTTTTCATCGTAAGGATAGTATGAAGTAAAGAATGGGGGGATGGCTCTTCGTTTCACTCAGAGTGACATTTGGTTTCTCACTCAGAATGACGTTTTATTTCACTCAGAGTTATCTTAGGATACTAATTGAGTATAGTATTTCAAGGTAATGTTGCTATTGTTTTTATGAAGGATTAGCAAAGGTTTTGGCTTTCCATATATCAACGCCTACTGGTACTGTTTCTTGCTTTGTGAAAATTTTTCGATAAAGATTTTTGTTAGTAGTAGTACTTAAAACTCCTGCTAATTTTTTATTGTTATCTGTTTCTGTATTACTATTTCGTGCCTGTTTAAATTTATATATAGCAGAAGTTTTGTCTAATCCTTGTGCGTTTATATTAATATTATTAAGCCACGAAATAAAATATCATTGCCAAGCAGGGACTCAAAGTCCTACCTGTTTACCTTCTGCTTGAAGTGTGTTGGTTGTCTCAATAAATGAATTATACTGGGACTTTACAACATTTTCATTAGAAGCTTTTTGAAGTTTTAGCAAATCATTTTGGTTAAAGTCTTTTGATGAGATACCCAATCGTTCATCTATTGATTTCTGATTTTTATCCTGTATATTAGCAAGAGTTTTTCTACTCGCTTGGTTTAATATTCCTGGTAAACCGGTATCTGTATTGGTAAGACTATCAATACTCAGTCCTTTTCCAATAGGAATAATAGGTAAGTTTGTAGCCAATTTCTGAAGAGAATTTACACTTGTTTCTGTAATCTTATCCAATTGTGTTATTCCTGTTTTGGAAGAAATAGATATTTTAATCACCAATCCTATCAATAAAAAAGTAATAATGCTGAGAAGAAAGTCAGAAAAAGTTTTTTTAGTATTTTTATACGTAATTTCTGTGGTTGCCGTTTTAAAACTGGTGGTATATTTTTTTTCATTAGTTTGATTTTCTGAACGTTCTTTTCTACTTTCAAGTATAGTTCAAGGAGCAACTTCTATAGAAACATCTCTATTTGTCTCAATAATACTTTTCATCAGAATACTTATAACGAGTGTCATAGAAATTCCCAAGGTGATGATTACGGGTTTAAAGGCGAGACCAAAAAATTGTTGCATGGTAAATCAGTTTTCTTTAAGTTCTTTAATGATATTTTCTAGTCGTGAAATTTTTTCTTTTCCTACGTTTTCCAGACAAAACATCAAAAGTAAAAGAGGAGATGCTATGATAAATACCCACAAATAGAGCAGTCTAATAAAAGCAATCATACAAAAAAGCACCATTGCTATAGCATACAATAAAATTCCTAATCCATCAACAATGACTTTCCACAAAATAATACCAATATCTTCTGTTTGATTTACAGTAGTAGGGGGAAGGCTTACATCTAAAATACTTATTCAGAGAAAAATAAGTGGTCATACTAGAGAATTTGCATTTGGCATCAACATATCAATAAATTCTTCATTGTTAAATTCTGCAGTAGTATCTTTATAGTCAATATGTACAATATTATTCCCTTGTGCGGAGGGGGTAGGAGTTCCGTTGCTTTCAGGAAAGAGATTCATTTTAAGTTGTTTACTATAGTACGTAATACCATTTGCATTCTTTTGATCATTTTTTAGCCCTTCCAATAATACTCATTTTCCATTTTCAAGGACGCTTCTTATTTGAGCATTATTTGCGGTTAATTGAGAAGGGAAAGCTCCCACCGCAGAAACCAAAATAGTGGAAAGATCGAGCGTAGCTGCAATAATAAATCGGCTTGACTGAATAGCTACTCCTGCAACAAGGATTTTGACGACAATATTTTTAATTACATTAGGAGCTTCTTCTTGTCCTATCAACGTTTTAAAAAGATAAAAGAGAAAAATAAATCAGAGGGAAAAGTTAGAAATATTCCTGATAATATTTCGGAGTTTCCAAAGCCATATATCCAATCCTATACCTTCTCCATACACTCGAGCATTCGTCAGAAATGTTCCAGCAATATTTGCAAAAAGAATTCGTCCCCAAGACATAATACTAATCACCAAATGTAGAAATGTTGCAACGGTCTTGAGTTCTCCTTGGACAGCAGTATTCCCTTGAGCAAAGACATATCCAAAACCCCCTATACAGAGTATAGCCAGTAGCAGCGTATATTTGAGGGAAGAGTGTTTATGCATAAGGTAGGATAAGAAGATAAATTAAGCAGGAGTTTCAGTGTCTCTCTCTTTATAGTCTAAAGTAAAGTCATCTTTAATGAAAGCTATTGGTTTTGGATTATTATCTGTTAGTGTTCGTTGGGTATTGGATTCCTTCAGATTGTTTTTATGTTCATCAGTCAATACATTAAACAATCTTTCTAAATCAGCTTTTTTTGTTATTTTATTAGTATTTTGAAGAATGGTTAGAATTTGAGCAGAAAAAGATTTATTGGCAGATTGTTTAGTTGCATCATCAGGTAAAGATTGTTTACTTGCGTCAAAGTCTTTAATTAAATCTTCAATCTTTTTAGTATCAATATAATAATCATTACCACTAATTTGAGCTTTTTGAGTCTTTCCATCTTGAGTAGTATATTCTACCTCATATTCTTTATTTAAATCTCGTCAATCACTTGCTATCTGCTTTTTAAAGTTATCTATATTAGGAGCACTCATATTGCTGATAACTTCTTGAGTATTTACAGTAGTGCTTTCAGTATCAGGTCTTAGTCCAAAAGCTTTTTCTAATGCTTCTTGTCTGTCTTTTCTAAGTTCATTTACTTTAGTGTCTGTCCATCTATTGATAATATTTGCTGCAGGGTCTTTGATTTGTTCAAATCCAGTAAATCCTCCACCAGGAAGCGGAATTAGAGGGATATTTCCTATCAAGTCTTGTGCAGTTTTTTGAAGAGTACCTCAGATTTTTTTCCCGATTTGGTTCATTTTAATGGCTCGAAAGAGCAGAAACCAAACAATTCCAACGGAAAACATACTTACAACAACTTTACCAAATTTAAATCCTGCCCCTTTAATATTCAGTTCAAATAAGTTATAAAAATTTGTAGGTTCGGAGGCAATAGTAAGTTCATTGAGAGTTTGTATGATTTGAATGAGCATAGTAGAAAAGCTGACTGCAAAACTTACCAATACCGGAGCAATCAATAATTTAGCAATATTTTCTAAAGAGAAGATGCTATCTTTGTCAATGATAGTCTTTTTACTATCAAAAACTCGTAGCAACATCATTAGTGGAGCAATAGCGATAATAACCCATAAAATCCCAATTCTTGCTACTAGTACGATAACTAATGCAGCTAAAGGAAGAATGAGTGCTATTTCATAGAGCATTTTTACTACAACATTAAGAAAACTCTCATTATTAGTATTATTTTTTACATTATCGGAAACGTTAGATAATAAACTGGTATACATCAATCCAAACACTCCTACATAAGATTTTGATTTATTTAATATTTCTGACAAATTGAATAATTTGGCACCACTACCCAACCATGCTTTGTCTTTATCAAGTCCTACTTGTTCTCAAGGAGTAGGAATTAAGTTTCCATTTTCCAAAAATACTCTCTTTCCTGTACCATCTGATTCAAAAAGTTGAGAAAAAGGGTCATTCCTTAGTTGGAGAAATATTCCTTTTGTTATTTTATCTTTAGCTTCTGTAATATTTATGCTTGTAAGAGTCAGAAGATTATTGTTATACCCCTTTTGTTTGTCTTCCTCTGTTGTTGCATTAGTAGGAAGAAGAGAATTATCTTCTGAATAAAATCGATAAATATCTTCGTGGTAATGACATATCTTTTCTTTGGTACCCGTCCATACTCCTTGTCCATTCTGATAATAAATATATTTCCTTGCTAAAATTAGTGTTTCACTTTTGTCTTTATTTTCTCCTTCTCCTAGAAAATTAAAAGTATAACAGGGAGAAATCTTTCGAGAGTCTTCTGTGGATTTAATACGTATAATTTCACCATTTGGTTCTGATGAGATTTCTTCCCTGAGAATAGGAACATTCCATCCTGTATTTTGAATATCTCCCATTACACTGATAGGAAGTCCTCCTACACTATAGGTTGCAACAGTCGAGACGTCCACTGCCGCTGCCATCAGAAACCGGCTAGATTGAATAATAATTCCTGCAATAAGGGTTTTCTTTACGAGGTCAACCATATCTTTTGCGTTTTTCTTTTGCCCAATAAAAAATTGGAAAATCCCCCAAAGAAATGCAAATCAGAGTGCGAAGTTAGCCAGATTTCTAGTGATAGTTCGTAAATGCCACAATGCTACATCCAGTCAAAAAACTTTTCCATATACCATAGAGTTATCCATAGCAAATCCTGCTATCACGAGTAAAGGTCGGATAAGTAGATAGGTAACGTGAGAGACAACTCTGGCTTGTTCAGTAATTTTTTCAACGGTCTTTTCCCAAGTTATTTCTTCTTCAGCAGCCAGTACGGTTTGTCCTATGGTAAAGGTTTCTGTTCCTCCCAGATTTCCCCACAGAAAAAGATGTCCACATCAGATAATAATACTGGTATAGAGGAGCTGTTTGTAGTGTAGGTTCCATCGAAGGCAGATTTTTTTGAACATTCCTAGTTATGATGAAGTGGAATAAAATGTTTTTCTTATTATATTCCAATTCCCCATAAAACACAAAAATCTGCTCTACTTTGTCTGCATTTTTCTTTCCATTTTTTGGGAAATGTGATATGGTATATTTTATGGAAAAGTAATGTTCATTTACACCTAGAAAAAAGGGAGCAAAAATGTACACTACTTACATTTTAACCGTTCTTTTGATTGTTTTATGCTCTACAAAATCTTTGGCTGTAAAGTGAATAAATTCTACATCAACTACCGACTCAACCACTACCAAACAAGCAATCTCCCCCTTGATAATTTTCTCCTTATCGCAACCTGTGTCGTGACCGATAGAGCAAAAAATAAATGGCTTAAAGAAGTCCTCAAAGCTCTAAAAAGCTGAATGCAGGTCGCCATTACCGGATGCGGAACGTTGGAGCAAGGCAACCTGATTTTGGAGTCAGCTTTTTTTTCCTTGTATCCTGAACTACTCCCCTACCAAAAACAGCTCACCCTTTTGGGAGAAACTGTCCCGCTGAAACCTCAACAACTCAAAACACCACAACCAGCGAAAACAACACCCATAACGAACATAGCGAACAACCTCTACACCAAACATTTTATCGTGATACAAAATGGCTGTGATAATTACTGTTCCTTTTGCCTTACGGTGATGAAGAGAGGAAGCCATAGAAGCAGACCTTTGAAAGACATTATCACTGAAATTCAGCAAATTGAAGCACAGGGCGGAAAGGAAATTGTACTCACCGGAATTAACCTGGTGGCACGAGGAGCCAATAGTACGAGAAATCCTGAGGAAAGCAAATTTCCAGAACTGCTGGAAGCAATTTTGAAGCAAACGAGCATTCCAAGGATAAGAATTTCTAGTATTTGACCAGAATATGCCAATGACCACTTTTTCGACATCATCAACGATGCAAGAATTCTGCCTCACTTTCACTACTCCATCCAAAGTTTTTCCGACCACGTATTGCAGTTGATGAAGAGAAATTACACTGCTGAAACGCTGAAAAACATTTTGCAACGCACCAAAAAGCTGAAAAGACCACAAACTGACCTCATTTCTCTCGGGGCTGACCTGATTGTGGGATTTCCCGGTGAACGCGAGTCAGATTTTTTGGAAACCTTACAAGCAGTGGAAGCATACGGCATAACGAAACTCCACACATTCCCTTTTTCCGACCATCATAAAGGCGAAACCATTCCCGCTTCCTTTTACCCTGACCAAGTGGAACAAGCAGTAAAAAAAGAAAGAGAAAGCAGACTATTAGCTGTAGGAGAAACCGTAAGAAATGCTTTCATAGCAAAAAATGCAGGAACAACCCACAACGTTTTGCTAGAAGAGCTGAAAAACGGGAAATGGAGAGGTTGGACAGAGAATTATCTTCAAGTAGAAATGGAAGGAGATTTTCAGAAAGGAGAGATTGTGGAGTATACGTTTAAATAATGAAAAAAACTGAATTTTTCAAAAGTGTTTTTCCCCTTGATTTCTTTCACGCAATTTTCTACAATAGTCTCTATGCAAAACATTCTCGACGCTATGCGTAAAAGCATTTCTCTCCATTATCGCTGAAAAAAAATGATTGGGACGATAGCCCTTCAATGTGTCAAAGACTTTTTTCATATCGAAAAAAAAGCTGACCACCTCATCAGAGAACAAGAACCTGTGGAAGGCTACGTAAAAAACAGTAAACTCTTTCTCAAAACTTCTGACCAAGCCCTGAAAATAGAAATCTTTAAGCAAAAAAAACAATTGCTTCTGGTGATAAATCAACAGCTTCAAACCCTAGGCTATCACCATCAATTAGATGATATTTTTTTGAAATAGCATACTTTTACTAAAATACATACTAAAAAATGCTAATAAATCATTTTATTATAGGCTTTTTTAGCATCATATTCAGCTTCAGGTACTGCAATTACTCGATGAAAATCTTCATTTGCATACTGATGTTTGGTATCATAAGCTATTTTATACCCTTGCTTTTGGGATAAAGCAGTTAATAAACGATAACTTGTCCCTTGTCTGGCGTGGGTAATAATAGGCAGATGAGGATAATGTTCTTTTACTTGAGCAATCCAATGATAAAGCATTGTAATTCAGCTTTTTCCTCTATATTCTTCTTGTAATGCAAAATCGGAAATATAGATACATTCTTCGCCATTCTTCCCTTTTCCGGGATAAGAAAGGAGATAGCCTCTCAGCTTTCCTTGCTCATCATATCGAGTGAAAGAGAGATTTTTTCTATTTAATCTCGTATTATTGAGTATACTTGCTGTGATTTCGTGCTGGAGATTACCTACGTGATCTTTCATATCTTCGGAATAAATCTTTCCTTCAAGGTAAGAAATCGGAATAACATCTTCTAGAGACATTTCCTGTATTCCTGTCTTTTTTTCCAAAGGAGCTTGGATTCCTGCGTCAATATCTCCTACTAAAGTGGTAGCATCCGCATTATCTGTATAGGAATTCACATAAACAGGCAAGGTCATATTGGGTTCTTCTTTGGTGAAAACATTGAGTTTTCCGTAATTTTTTCCACAGAGCAATTTATGAGTATTGATGGGAATACCTTGGGGAGAACGTGGATAAGCTTTGATATACTCAGAGAAAAATTGTTCATATATCTGTCTAATCGCCATAGCATTTTTCTTTTCAAAGTTAGCGTCTGCTTCAATATTATCAAGCGTCAAGAAATATTCAGTGGAATCTTTTTCATTGATAAATGCTTCTCCGAATAGTTTTGCAATATCGTGGGTAGATGTACTTTTTATTTGTTGTAAAAGGGTATTAAAATTCTGAGGAATTTTTCTATTGAGAGTCACCCAACTTGTCACTTTCAAGCGGTCATTGTAGTCAGATTTTTCTCCCTCATAGATACAAAAATCATTACAATACGGATTAAACATTGCAACCACTTTTTTACCGTGATCTTCAGCCAGAGCATCACAATTAAACCCATTAAATCGATTGGTAGGGTCAGATTTGGGAGCAATTTCCGCAGTCATCAATTTGGCATTTTCATAGGGAAGAAATGGAAGATGATTATACTGTTTCACTACAGTGAAAAATTGCTGAAACTGTTCTCGGTTTCGTGAATTGAGGTTTTGACCAAAAGTTGTAAAGCTGATATTGATGTCAGGATAGTTTGTTTTGTAGCCTTTCACAATATTTCCTTTTTGTGTATTGGTAAGTGAATCAAGAAAAGTTGCTACTTGCTCTCTGAGGGAGTCAAGAGTAGATATTCCTTGTTTTGTGATGAGATACTGTTGTTTCATTGGTTGAAAATAAGTAATCTGGTCATATATCCCCAAGGGAAGACAATCAACAAGGTCTGGAGCTTCCATATCTAAAAAAGGGAAATTTTCCACCATACGTGAAGGTTTCTTGGCAGTATGGAGAGGTTTCAAACCAGTCAAAGTAGTATCATCAAGTCCAAGAAATTCTTTAGGATTAGTATACATTTTGATAATCGTAGGACTAGTTCTCGGATGATAAATGGCTTGAGTATAATATTCTGCTATGATTTTATCTTTAGGATTACCACTTTGAGTGAGTGGTTCAAGTTGTTTGAGAGCAGATTTTTTTGCCAGAATATGCTGTAAAGCGGTAACTTTTTGTAAATTGTCCAAACGAGTATACAAGGAAAATGCATCAGAAGTATGCTGAGCTAGAAGTTCGTGAGCGAGTTGAAGGAAATGAGGGTCTTTGAGTCCATCAGAATCATTGAGTTCGGCAGTGATTTGTGAGGTTCGTCAGGGTTGATAGGAACGCAAAAAGGTATTGAATTCCTGATATCCTGCATTACTATTGGGAATTTTCGCAAGAAGCGTTTTAAACAATGTTTCTTTAGGAAGAGGCGGAGTGAACGTTTCCAATTCTTGTGCAAATGAGATGATTTTTTCATAGTGTTCCAGAGCGTCGTGCGGAGCTCTAAACCTTTCAGAAAGAGGTCTCGTTGTGTGCACTTTATCAAAAAAGTAGGTTCGAATCTCTTCTCCAAAATAAATTTGGAGTTCCTGAAGTTTTGTTTTCTCATCATCAGAATAAGAAGCTGCTTTAAATTTTCGGATTTCTGGATAATTTTGAGTATGTAGAGCAGCAAGTAATGCTTCTACTCCTTCAAAATGCTGAGCTACGAGATACTTTTTTTCTACTGGGGAACAAAATGAAGTAAGCAATGCAATATCTGATAGAGATATCTGAGGTGGCATTACTGCCAACCAACTTAATGATCGGGAGTCATTATAGTGTTGTAGAGCAGAAAAAATTTGTTGTTGCTGTGATGAAAGAGAGGAAGTTGAGATAAAAGAGAGGAAGTTAAGTTTTAAGAGTGCTGGTAAGACGTAGTTTGCCCAATCGCTATTACTTTTCGCCTCTTCTGTCACAGTATCCAAAAGTTCCAAGTATTTTGGTTTGTCCTCTTGAGTCAGAAGACCTCTATCTAAAACTGCTGGTAAGACGTATCTTGCCCAATTGCTATTACTTTTTGCCTCTTCTGTCACAGTATCCAAAAGTTCTAAGTATTTTGGTTTGTCCTCTTGAGTCAGAAGGCCTCTATCTAAAACTGCTGGTAAGACGTAGTTTGCCCAAGTGCTATCACTTTTCGCCTTTTCTGTCACAGTATCCAAAAGTTCTAAGTATTTTGGTGTATATGCCTTTTTCTCCTCTTCAGTCAGAAATCCTACATTTAAAAGTACTGGTAAGACGTATTTTGCCCAACTGCTACCACTTTTCGCCTCTTCTGTCACAGTATCCAAAAGTTTCAAGTATTTTGGTTTGTCCTCTTCAGTCAGAAGACCTCTATCTAAAACTGCTGATAAGACTCCTGCCCAATGGCTATCACTTTTCGCCTCTTCTGTCGCAGTATCCAAAAGTTCTAAGTATTTTGGTGTATATGCCTTCTTCTCATCTTCAGTCAGAAATCCTACATTTAAAAGTACTGATAAGACTCCTGCCCAATCGCTATCACTTTTCGCCTGT
>JAISMG010000005.1 GCA_031276875.1 Candidatus Peribacteria bacterium
TTCCCCGTCATTTCACACGCAATCACTGCTTGTAAAATATCATCGTTCACTTCTTCAATCGTTGCTGGTAAATCTTTTCCTTGTAAAATTTTGTCCGCTGTGGGTTGGGGTGCTTCATACATTGACCAATTGTAGCCGTGTTTACGAGCTTCTTCAAAGGTGGAAGGGTAGTACTCATTAACTACAGTTTCATTGTAGCCAAAGGGACTCAAAGCAGGATGAAAAAATTGTTCTCGTTCTCCCGTTTTCTGCATATGTTCAATGATTTGAGCAACGAGACGTTCGTATTCAGCTTTTTCGTATTGTTTATTCAAGATACAGTGTTGCTGGTTGTGAAGTCCAATACAGCAAAAACAATGATTACATCAAAAACAAATATCAGAATATAGCATTAATACTCCATCGCTTATAACCATACGTTAAATTTTCTACTCCTATAGTTTCGCACGTATATTGCCCTTTTGTTCCGTATCCATCAAAACATTTGGTTGACTAAAATCCCCAATTAAAATATTTATAATCTTCCATATCAAAAATATCATTACAAAAATAACAATGTTTGGTATTATAAAGAAATCTTCCTGATGAGTCCTCAGCATTTACATTAGTATCAAATTGAGTGAATGGAGGCAATTTTAATTGTTGGAGATCCATTTTTTGAATAAGTGATATATATATTCTTCTTTAGAATATGCTTTATTTTGAATGCAATATTGTTGATTGGTTAATCCTAACATTGAAGCATATTGGAACATCCTATACAGTTCACGCAACTATAACAATCTCTACAATTTTTGAGAAAAAAACTATTGGATACATTATAATATTTATCACAGTTAATACTGTTGTAAGACTGTTCACAATAGTGAGAATACATACAATCAATACAATGAGAACTATAGGTTATATATGTACAGTAGAGTATGGGTCGGTGTAGGAATAAGGAATTTTTTCCCATTAAATGTTGGAGAAATCTTCTCGTAAAAGTCCACATCCGACTGGTAAATAGGAAAAGGCAGAAGTTTTTTTGAGCTGATGAAAGGTGAAAGGACCATAAGGTCATTGCACCGTAGAATTCAATAGTTGAAAACTCGCTCCTCCTTATTCTAAGATTGTATTTGGATAGCAATAATCACTATACCCATTACTGGCTAATTTTTAAGCGAAATGTACTAAAGTTGTTTTGGAGCAAATCGTCTACTAATTAAGACTTTATTTGGACAACAATAATTAAAATCAGCTTTTTTTTATTTTTGAGCTTCTTTCTTCCTTTTTTCTGCCTCAAAGAATTCAATCGCTTCTGCCAACTCCTCGTGGTCTTTAGCGTAATCGTGAATATCTATCCCTTTCTGATACGCTTCACAAGATTGGACTAATGCTGTAGCTCCTACTTTCGTTCCTTTAGGATGAGCGTGCGTTCCTGCTCCCATCGTAGTGATAAAGTCTACATTTCCCATCAAATCAATAAAGGGCTTCAAGAGCGTTGGATTTAATCCTCACGAAATAATCGGACAGCATTTTTTGAGCCCTCTCCACGTGTCATCTTCCAAAATTTCAATACTTTTGGCGTCTAATGCCTCTATCGCGATGAAATCTTCATCATTCACAGGAATTTTTGCCCACGATTGTTCAAAGGTATGTCCCTTTTTGAAAAGATGCAAAATTCCTTCTGCTGCGACAATGTCTTCACTCGGAGTTCCTGCCATTTTCCCAACTCCTGCTGTTCCAGTATGAATACCACTCGCTCCCGCTAATCTTGCAAATTTGGAAAGCACCAATACCGTATATCCAATCGGATTTTCTGGTCTGGTAAATGCTCCGTGTCCTGCTCTGTGAAAGTGAATAAACACATCAGGATATTTTCTTCTCAACGTTTGTACTGCCATTCGTCCTGCCGTGGTTCCATCAATGAGGAATGCATAACTTCACGGTTCAAATCCAGCATTTCTGATGAGTTCACATCTAGCTAACATTGTATCATAGTCAGAAGCAGAAACATTAAACGAATGCACTTTTTTGTGTCAGGTTTCTTTTACTGCTTTGTCCATTGCTTGTTTTACGTGAGCTACCATTTTGTCATAGGGACAGAAATCTTGGTCGGCCTGAGGTTCATCATTTTTTACGAAATCTCCGCCTCCTACCCAGAAATCATAACAGACTTCCGCATATTCAGCAGAAGAAAGCCCCATTTTGGGTTTGATAATCGTTCAGAGAATAGGTCTACTGTACACGTTTAAATATTTTCTCATATCATCTAAGGTATAACTTGGTCCATCATATTGTTCTAGCATTACTGGAGGAAACCAAACGTCAAGTAATTTCAAAGCCTTGACCTCTTTCATTCCAAAGACATTTCCTGCAATGTAGGTCATAATATTTTGTACATTCCCTTCCCTATCAAAGAGTCTCCAAGGATACGCAATTTTCACCACGCTATCCTCCATATCAATGTCATAGACCAACGCATTTAAAAGTCTGGCGTAAGGTGTTTCTGTTTGGACGAGAAAATTGGTTCCTGTACTACTTTCTGCAGAAACTTCAGCAGCAGCCTGAAGGATGTTTAATTTCCCTCAAGGGATCAGGTGAAACGACGCAAGCATATAATCTCCATTATAAGGATTTGCAAGGTCGAGATTGACGTACGCTAATTGATGTTCATTAAGCGTAGTAAGAAGTTCTTTGGCGTTTTGTGACATTATAATAATGAAGTATAAAGAGTAAAAAAATCTGACAATACAGATATGTTAAGTATAGTCAGATTTCTTTTTTTTGCAAATTTTGGAGGGATTTTTTATGATAAGGGTAAGAGACAGGTTTTATTCCATATTCTGTTGCAGACTATCAATATGCTTTTTTCGTTCTTGTGCCCTGTCCTTTGCAATAATTATACCAGCATTCCAATCACTCTCTAAACATTTTTCTTCTTGTTGCTTTAAAATCTGATTTACAATTTCTTTAATACAAGGAAGATTTTCGTTTATTTTTTCCCATTCCCTCTCATCAAATTTGTGTCCCAAATAACGCCTAATATATATATTTGGACTCTCAGATAGTTGTAAAAGATGCGGAAGTTCCATAAGTTTAATAAGCTCAAGTTTAAAAACTTGTTTTACAAATTTTTGTTCTAAGGGAGAAAGCTTTGAACGTTCCAAACCATATTTATTTTTAAATTTTTCATTCTCTTTGGTCTGCTTTTCAAGTTGCTTTTTTCTCTTTTTGATGTCCTTTTCAATCTCTTTAAAAAAACTATTATACCCCAGAACTATCTTCTTGCATTCTTCTTCAGTAAATCCGTTACTCTTGAGATAGGCTTGCAAAGTTTGCTTCTCTTCTTCTCCAACTATTATTTCAGAGTTTCTATCTTTATCAAATGAATTATTATACTTCTGAAAAAGAGCCAAAGCTTCCTCTGCTTCTTCAAGAGAGAGATTTCACAGAAACAAAGTGAATTTTTCTTGAAACTGTCGATATTGTTCCCATTGCTCGTAGTCTTTCTGTTGTCGTGGTAGATATCCCATTCAACTATTTATTCACAACGTATCATAAAGATAAGGATTTGAAAATAAGGAATAAAGATTATTTGCCGTTTCTTGGTCTGCTTTTTCATCCTGTTTTTTCTCTACTTTATCTTTCAAAAAAGAAAATATTTTTCCCATTATATCAAACAACTCTCCATCAAGGATACCAACTTCTTTTTGCATTTTTTGCAAGTTTTCTTTAGGCTCATTGGTAAGTTGATATTCTTTTTTATAAGCTTTACATTCATCATATAGCTCTTGTTGTTCTTCAGGTGATAAATTAGTAATATACTGTTTCATAGTATGAACATACTCAGCAATAACATCTGCTCTTCTAAAACGCTCTGCACGATTGGTCGGAAGGGCATTTTTATCCAATCAAAAAGTTTTTATCAAAGAGTTGGATATGTTATCAAGCACTTCATACCAACCATATCTTATCTCTTTCAAACGATTACCTAACTCAGAACCCATACCTACGCGATTATCTTTCATTTGCTAATAATAAGAATTAAAAACATTTTCTACTATAATCAAACAACATACAAAAGTCAAGTTAATATTTCATAGTTACATATTTTTACCTAATAGATAAGAAATCAGACCGTTTTTATATTATTGCTCTTGATTTTTTGTTGGTAAATTCTACTCTATCGTTGTAGATTTATTTACTGTAGTACTACTGATGTTTAAAGACACTATTCTTTCAGGACAATTACCTGAATATATCGGCAAAACTGCCACGCTCCGTGGACACCTCCACACCGTCCGCAATGTTGGAGCAAATCTTGCGTTTCTCATTCTCAGAGATAGAAACGGACTTGCTCAAGTCGTGATAGAAGACCCTGCTGAAATCGCAAAATTGGATGGAGCATTACTTGGCTCTATCGTGATGGCTACAGGAACCGTAGCACAGATGACCAAAGGGAAATTCCCCTTTGAGCTCCAAAAATCGACCGTTGAAGTGCTCAATAAAGTCATCTATCCTTCTCCTATAGATATTTCCAAAGATACCATAAATGCTGATGGAGAAACCATTCACGACCATAAAGTAGTCGTACTCCGTCATCCCAGACAGCAGAAGATTTTCAAAATTGCTGGGATAATTGAAAAATATATGAGAGCGTTTCGAGATGAAAATGACTTTACTCAAATCAATAGTCCCAAAATCATCTGATTTCCGACAGAAGGTGGAGCAGAACTTTTTGAAATGGAATACTTTGGTCGTAAAGCGTATCTGGCACAAAGTCCTCAGTTTTATAAACAGATGATGGTGCCTGTCTTTGAAAGAGTATATGAAATCTGAAAAGCCTATAGAGCAGAAAAAAGCAATACCAGCAGACATACCACTGAAATTTTGATGTTGGATATGGAAATGGGATTTATTGATAGTTTTGATGATATTATCGAAATGACAGAAAGGTTTGTGAATTATGTGATTGAACATACCCGACAAGAAGGAGAAAAACTGCTGTTGGCATTGGGAGCGACGAAACCCTTGCTAGTACCAAACTTTCCTCGTATTAGTGTAGAAAAATTACACACATTGATGAAACAAGAAACGGGAGAAGACCACATCGGAGAAAAAGATTTAGCACCATCAGAGGAGAAATTCATTTGTGAATATTCCGCACAACATCGAGGGTCAGATTTTGTGATTGTGGACGGATTTCCACGGTCTGACGCAAAATTTTATCATCACCAAAATGAAGAAAATGCTGAAATAGCTGATAGAGCCGATTTACTTTTCAGGGGAGTAGAGATTATCACGCTCACACAACGTGAAGTACATTATGAAACATTAGTTGCACAAATTGCTGCTCAAGGACTAAACCCTGACCATCCGGGATTGAAGCATTATTTGGATGCCTTTAAATATGGAATGCCGGAAGAAGGATGATTTGGACTAGGAATTTCGAGGTTTGTGCAGAAAGTGATTGGATTGGACAATATCAAAGAAGCGGAACTTTTCCCGAGAGATATGCAGAGATTGACACCGTAAGAAGAGATAGAAAACACTACTGTCCAAATAAAAATTTTTGGATAAAAGAAAATACAAGCGAGTAGCTCATTTTTTATCTAAAATACTGTTTAATAGTTTAATTAGACAAGTTGTGGTAAATTCTGATATTTATAACAAAACTTATCCCCAACATTACAACAACATCCTTACCTATGTACCACATAGTACGTTGATGAAACACGGTTAAAATCAATAGCTCCCTGTTCATCACAATAGTCTGCAAGGTTTCCTTGCTTTTGAAGGGATTTTATCGCTTTAAAATCCTCATAAGGCACAAGACGAGCTACTTCTTCTCCGTGATGTAAAATTAAAGCTCTAATCGCTTCTATCCCTGTTTCCGCTGAAAGTTCCTGAGAAATCTCTTTGGCGTAAAGTTCTATAATTGCATTCCTCCTTCGAGAATTATCAAAGCGAAGTTTCCCTCTTTTAAGGTCTATAGTATTAGTGCCTAATGCTACAATTCTTATTCAGCTTTGTTGGAGTTTTTTTATCAAGAGAAAGGTAGTCCTATAAGACAGAGGAATAGTAAGAAATTCATCTTTATTTTTAAATAAAAAAATTTCATTCAAAACTCACTGCTTATCTTACTTAATTAGCTCTTTGGTGCATTTCGCTTGCACATTAGCTTTGGGGTTGTTTTTCTTTTTCTAAATCATATAAACAAGTGTTTTAATTTGTCATCTTTATGCAAATGCAAAAAAAAATCTGATGGGGAATCCTTGCTCTAAGTCTAGCAATCATCCCTTATTTTGCTTCAGCAACAGAGCGAAACTTGCCCAATATCCGTATCATTACTCGTGCAGAGCGATGAGCCGATGAAAGTATCAGACTTTTGACCAAATCTAAAGCTGAACTTGCTGCCGAAAACGCAGAAAAAGACAAAGCACGACTCCTTAATCTCAAAACCACCAATCCCACTGCTTATCAGGCAGAACTGAAAAAAAGAGAAGCAGCCCAGGCCACCGCTGCACAGAATGCGAAAATCTCTGCTGAAAGAAGTGCATTTATGAAAAAAAATTACCTGAATGATTGGACTTATGATAGTACCAGAGATAAACAGGGGAATTATTATCTCGTCTATCCCGACCAACTTAAACATACCAAAACTAAACTCGTGGTCCATCATACCGCAATGGAATACGATACTCAGCGAACTCCTGAGGAAATCAAGCAACATCTGCAACGTATCTATCGTTATCATACGATTGATAGGGATTTTGGTGATATTGGATACAATTTTTTGATTGACCATTTGGGGAATATTTACGAAGGGAGAGCTGGCGGAGAAGGAGCTGTAGGAATGCACGTTGCATACAATAATATTGCGTCGGTAGGCATTTCATTGATGGGGAATTTTGAAGAAACGGAACCTTCTCAAGCACAAATTGACGCGTTGACAGACCTTCTCACGGCTCTCGCGAAACAGTATCATATTGACCCAACCGCTCAGGAACAGTATTTTCAGCCTTCTTCCTCTGCTCCCTATATGAGTGTCAAAACGTTGTCAACTATCGTAGGACACGGAGACATTGCACCTACTGCTTGCCCGTGAGTATATATCAATACTTTGCTTCCTTTTATCAGAACAGAAGTAGCTAAAAGGCTTAAGGGAGAACATCCAAATCAAATTGCGGTTTCTCCGACCTCTTCTCCTTTTTCTTCCAGATTGAAAAAGCTCCAAGAAACCCAGCCAGAACTTTTGAAAACAGTGCTTCAACTTATCCGCGAAAGATACAAAGGCATCCTGCCTCAGGCAACAAATTTCATCAATAAACTTGCTTTTCATTACACAGAAAATGAGATAAAAAATCTGATTACTCAGCAGATTTCTGTGCTATTGTACGAATTGACTACCAACTATAAAACGTTTGAAATTGGATGTGAAGGAGGATGTTCTCTTACCATAAATGGCACTGCATATCAGCAACCTCAAGCGACTATTACACGAACAACAGAAGGAATGTTTATCCAAATTCCAGCACTTGGAAATGCATTTCCAACGGAGAACATAGTCATTTCTTCTCTTAATCAAGGACTGGTGAGTATCACAAATTACTCTCGCAAATCCTATGCAAACATTCCACGAAACACTTTCCGCGGTACACTCATCTTCCAAAAAGACCGCTACCAAGCTCCAGATGGAACGCTGAAAAATGGTTTTGTAGTCATCAATCAGCTTCCTTTCTCTGAGTATTTGAAAGGAATAGTAGAGACAAACGACCAAGAACATTTGGAAAAAAATAAAGTGATGGCACTGATTGCCAAAAACTATGCCTTATTTTATCTCAACAACCACAACCTACATCCAAATATCCCCGCTGAAGCTTCTTATGATGCCATTGATAGTCCAGAAATGTTCCAAAAATACGTGGGAGCAGGAGCGGAAAAAACTTTAACGAAACGGTACGAAGCTTTGGAAGCCACGAAACACCAAGTCGTGCTGTACTCTGGAATGCTACCAATCCTTCCCTATTTTTCTTGTTCGGCAGGATTTACCTTGTCGGCACTCGAAAAGCGAGGATGGAAAGATACCCCGTATTTGCAGTCAGTCTTTGATTTTGCTGTTTGTCCAGATTTTGAAGGACACGGTGTGGGATTAGCTGGCAAAGGTGCTGAATATTTTGCTCAAAAAGGGATGAAAGCTGATGAAATCTTGCAGCGATATTATCCCAGTGTAGCAGTAGTTGATGTGTAAGCTAAGATTTATTTTTTCTGATAGCGATGCCTTTTACCTTTTCAAGACGAAAGAAGATGTGATGGATACCTCTAACACTTGCAATGCTCGTAGGAGTGATGTTGCTCTTGTATGTTTGGTATATTGCGTATTTTTTGCGTTTGCCTTCACGTGATATTCCTGATAATGAACAGCTTTTTTTGAGTCCCGCAAATGGGAAAATTATTGCCATTCTCACCAATCCCACGCAAGACACCATCCTCTACAAACAACATCGTAAAGTAGTAGACAATTTTATCGCTTGAATTGGAAGCGGTGCGACAATGGTTTCTATTATGATGACGCCACTCAATGTGCATTATCAGAGAATGCCGACCACAGCGACCTTGATTGAACAAGTGTATGTCCCCGGAAAATACAAAAACGCGATGACAAAAGCCAAAAAGCTCTCCGCAACACTTCAAAATGAATATAATGCAATGCTCTTTGAAAGGGAGGACGGCATTCGTTTTAAAGTTATCCAGATTGCGTGAGTATTGGCAAAAAGAATTGTGTCGTATCTTCACGTAGGAGATGAAAAGAACCAAGGAGAGGTGATAGGATTGATTAAGTTTGGAAGTCAGGTCAGCATTATCTTTGATAGTCAGGTAGAAGTAGTTGCCCAAGTGGGAGATACGGTCATTGATGGAGAAACGATATTGGCAAAAGTGAAGTCTTAATAGGAAAGAAGTATCAAGGAACCCCTACCAGCACAGCAACAAAATAAAAACTAGCTTGAAAAAGCTGTACATATTCCTATGCTACAGAATAGATGTAAGATGTTTTACCCTTTATTTTTAACGCGATGAAGAACATAGCAAGAATACTAGGATGAAACCTACTCGCAATAGCAGCTTTTTCTTTCTTTTTTTCTTTCATTCAAGCAGGCTATGAAGTACAACTCAACCTCGCAGATAAAAAAGTCTACCTGATGTCGGGAACAACGAAAATTTCTGTGGATAACGTGCAACAATATTTTTCTGGGGAGGTGATAACTGGCATTATCAAAGAAGAAATCAAAGTCATCACAGGAAACGATAATCCTTTTAGTGGAAATAGTGTAAAGTTTGGTGCTTACGTCCGCTCAGAACTCACCACGTGAACCGAATTTGACAAAGCCCTCTACCGAATGTATCAGAATGGATTAACAATGTACGCCACAGCCACTGACTATAGACCTTCTGACCTTTTGACGAGAGAAGAAAGTGCCAAAATTATTGGACAACTGTTTGAAGTATTAGGATTTGAAAAGAAGGAAAAAAACGTTAATTGTGCGTTTGTAGACGCTAAAAGTTTTGACCCGACATTGGCACTCCATATTCAGAAGGTCTGTAAACGGGGCATTTTTAGAGGAAATGACAAAACTTCTGAATATATGCCTCACAACCAGTTGACCAAAGGGGAAATTTTAGCAGTTCTTATCAGAATTTTGGAAGGGAAACTGTCCAATGAAACCGATAGTCCACGATGGATTGAATATTATGTGAAATCGAGAATTCTCCAGCTTACCCAAGAAACCAATTTGCTCAGCATTGATACTTCCATTACAAGATATGAGGTTGCATTACTTATCTATAGATTTAAAAATCTGATTGTAGGCACCAACGGAGAAAGCCGTTTACTCGAAATTCTGAGAACCATCTATGTAGCCGTTGATGAAAGACCTGACGAATACCTCAAAATGATTGATGATATTCTCAGAGAATGGAGAAAAGCTGTAGGAGAAAGTTCTATAGGAAACCACACAAACAGTTCAACTACCGGTTCTGGGAACACGTCGGGAACTACTTCTGGAAGCACTTCTGGAGAAAATGAAATAGATTTAAATCTGATTGTAGGAGATTTTTCGTTGGTGGATGACCCAGAATTTAATGAAGCCATCAATCGAATGTATGACGCCCAAATTACTAATTACAATACTCCTGATGCTTATATGCCTTTTCAGAAAATCACTCGTGAACAAGTAGCTAAAATGCTGGATAAATTTGCTACGGCTACCACACTGACCACGATTAGAAATCCTTCTCCGTGTAGCTTTTCGGATGTTAGTTCTGGGTCAGCTTTTTTTACTGCTATTAGCAATGTGTGTAAGTATGGAGCAATGAAAGGAGCAAATGGGAAGTTTTCTCCTACAGAAATAGTGAGTAAAGCTGAATTTATTGCGATATTGATTAGACTGTTTGAAGGAAAATCTCTGGATGAAAGTTTAAATCCTCGATGGACGGAATATTACAAAAAAGCAATAGAATTGAGTTTGATTTCTGCACAAGATACGGTCTCGTTTCCAAACGCTATTTCCAGATATGAAGTTGCTCTTTTCCTCTACAGAATGAAAGTACGTCGGACAATGTTTAGTAACCTTAATGGTACCGCCTTAACCGATGAAGTTGTCAGAACGTTGGAAAATACTACCTTATCTGGTGAAGAAAAAAAATCAGGAAAAATTGCTGTAGACCTTGTCAGTCTCAATAATAGAGATTTCACTAATGGATATATAGAACTCTTTGGACAAAGATATATCCTCAAAAAATCTACGTTGACAACCTATAATGTAGGAACCAATAGTTTTGTATGGTATGGAGATTTAGTAGATTTAGAAACAGATAAATATATAGGAACAACGACCTTTATTATTACCAATGCTAATTTAACAGAAGGAATTATCCGTTTTTCTTCTCTGAAAACTTCGTATTATATTTCCAAAGACCCCCTCACTACTGCATATTATCATATTAAACAGGTGTAATCGCAACACAACCTATTGATTGTCTTTTTGCTAATCCCTAATAATTTTGCCGTCTGACTGGCTGTAAGATCAATAGAAAAACACTTCAATATTTTTTTCGTTTTAAATCGACTGAGATTACTGTTTTAATTTGCATATCTATTTATACTATTTTGCGAATTCTAATCAAGAGCCTAAACATTATAGAGTTAATCACTGAGAAAATAAATTTAGTAGATGAAATTGACAGCATATCAACTGAATAGAAAAACTTTTGGTCGTTCATAAAAAGGAGACTTAGTAAATTCAATGCTGTTCGTAAGAACTTTGCTCTGCATCTCAAAGAATGTGAGTTCAGATACGGTAAATCAGAACTTGAAATTAAAATACAATTGATTAAACTAATAAAAATAAAATTTAGCTAGGGTATTCTATCCTAGAGCCTAACTTAATTAAAGAAGTCTACGGATAAATATGTTCATAGATTTTTTTTTCTCTTACTCGATCAATGAATACCCAATCAAAAATTTCGCAACATCCTTAAACACTTTTCCCGAGGTCCATCCTCACCATTGATTAGTTCTTGGGCGAGAAGTTCGCACCAACACTACATACTTAGGATTATCTACCGTCATGACTCCGACAAACGTTCCTTGTGTTCGTCCATTTCCTCTTTGGTATTTCCCACGAAAGGCAATCTGTGAAGTTCCGGATTTCGCACCAATGAGATAGTTAGGAATTCTCGCATTGTCCCCTACTTCAGCATTTTGTTCCAATACTTGCAAGAGTGCAGTTTTCATTTCTTCACTGACTTCAGGTCTCACCAATTGGTTCAAAATCTGAGGAGTATTTTCTATCAGTTCTGTTGCAGTGGTATTGCTGGTTTTTTTCTCGGTTCCGTTGACGATCGTTGGTTTGATATAACGTCCACCATTGACGATAGCTCCATAGGCTGCTGCCAATTGAATTTGGGTGACTTGTAATCCCTGACCAAACGCATTATTCAAAAATCTGGCTGCTGATACCGTCGTCTCATTATCGATAAATCCAGCTTTTTCTTCTCCTAATTCTATTCACGTCAATTTCCCAAATCACAGTTTCGTGAGATAATTATAAAAGATTTCTTTTCCTATTCTCTGTACCACTCTTACCATCCCGACATTACACGAATGGATAAGTCCGTGCAAAAACGTGTGATTTCCCATACAAATAGAAGTAGCGTTTTTAATCGTATAGGGTCAGACTTTTACTTGTCCGTCGTCTTGGTAATAGTCATAAAGTCTGATTTCATCCGTATCTAGCCCGATAGCCATCGTAAAGGCTTTGAAAATACTTCCCGGTTCAAAGGGGGTAGAAATATTTTTATCCACAAAGACTTGTGCTCCATAGGTATTGGTAGGTAAATATTTTTGCAAGGTGATGTCTTGCCTTTCCGTAATGGTTGCTAATTTATACGTTCCTCCACTCATAATATATACTGGGACATCTATATACGTCAAATCATCGACAATATGTGCATTTTCCTGTCCGAGTGGTTTGAGAATGTAGGCATCATTATAATTATTGGGATTAAAAGTCGGCACATTGACGGACGCTTTCACTTGTCCATTATTCGGGTCATAGACCATCACACTAATTGCGTCAGCCTTAAACTGTTCCAAATACTGCTGAGCAATCGTTTCTACTTCTTTTTGGATACCAATATCAATGGTCAGGTATACATCATCTCCATCTTTAGCGTCAATCACTTCAAAATCATTTGCTCCTACCGTTCCAATAAATGACGAAGTACGTCCTTTGATTTTCCCATCGACTCCTTTAAGCATATCATCAAAGTATTGTTCTATTCCATAATACGCATTTCCGTTTTTGTCCAAATATCCCAAAATATTTGACATAAATTCTCCACGAGGATAATATCTAATACTATACGGCTCCAAAATTATTCCGTGAAGTACGGGGACATTCTCAGCAGATTTTTCTTTGTAATACGTATCTTTGAGATTTTTTATATCTTGAGCGATTTGGGGATTAGCTGCCGAAAAAAGTTTAATATATTTATAGGTCTGTTGCTGAAAAAGTTTCGTTAATTCTTGAGGAGACAGGCTGTAGCCGTATTTGGTTAACAGCACTTGTAATTGTGCTTTGTCTCTGAGCGTAGAAGTAGATTTTGTCGGTATCACATACACATAGTGTTCACTTATCACTTGAATAAACGGAAACTGTTGTTTCATCAATTCCTCCAAAAATGCAGTATCCGTAAAAAATCCGAGATAATTCCTTTCTTTTATTCAGATTTGTATTTTTTCTGTGAGTCTTTGAGTGATGAGTTCCATCGCTTTTGTCTCTGTAAATCCCGAAATAATCTGTATTCTTTTCTCATCAAATCCCGAAAAATCAAACGTATCATATTCTGGAGATTTTACCCCAGAACCATAATAAAAAAGCTGAGGTGGTTTGAGGAGCAGTTCGGTATTCGTGAAATTTTCCACATTTTGGACGCATTTTTCAGGGCTTACTTGGTCCATTCCATTGATAATGCACAAATGTTTGTAGACGATAGGCGTTAAAAGTTCGATTAAACGTCCTTTGAGAGAAACGCCTCCCGTCGTATTTCCTACCAAAGTAGGGTCTAGAGCTACATCGTACAACGAAAGATTTTCTGTTAATTTTACGGGTTGTCCGGATTTATCCATTGCATAAATATTTCCTCTATTGGCTTTTACCGATGTAGACCTAGTATGTTGGGCATTAAGTTTTGTGTCATACATCGTATGTTGGATGACTTGAAAATAAAAGAGTCTGACAATAATAATCATAAATAAAAAAAGAAAGAAGCTAATCAGCAGTACTTCTTTCGTAAAAACAATACTCCTCAAGAAAGGAATTTTCTGCAAAAATATCTCAAAGTGTTCAGAGAGCGTACGGGACTTTTTGTATGATTTATGATAGGGAGAAGTATACATTATTGATAATGATAATAGGATGAGTAGATGTGAGGATTTCAGCTTTTTGGACTATTCTTCTATTTCATATCCATAGGTAGTAGCAAACGTTTTTTGTACTTCTTCCAACTCCTTATTGAGCGTTTGTAGGTTCTTTTCTAGTTCTCCTAATTCTTTTTCTAATGTGATGTAGGCGGTTTCCTGTTCGGGTGTCCATACGGTGTTTTCTCGATATGGAAATAGTTCGCCAAATTTTTGCAAATAGGAAATCAACGCCTGAAGCAAAGTATCTGTTGCATTTCTAAAACTGGTATCATTTTTATATGCTTCCAAAGCTACGGTTTCTTTTTGCATAGCGGTGCAAGTTTCCAATGCTGTGGTGTGGAGTTCCTTTACATATGCATAATTTTCTTGTTGCAAAGCACTTTGCATCAATGCTTCAGCAGTAAAACATTTATCAGTAAATTCTACCAATTTGTCATTGTAATCTGTCACATCTACTTTTCCACACCCTGTGAGCAATACGGTAAGGGTAACCAAGATACATCCTGAGAAGAGTTTTTTCATTGTATAAGAGGTAAGAATAAAAATCTGATATGTTCACCATAAGTATTTTTGTATAAAAATCAATCTCATTTTCACGATGGAAAATTGAAAAGAGCAATAAAGAAGACAGTAGGATGTTTAGTGTATCGTTGTCGGTGCATTTTGCTTGAAAGTTAACCGATTAAGAAAATAAATTCACTATCACTCTCACAAATGCATACGAAAGGAAACAAATCACAATTCCTATTCCAGCACCCAATAATCCTTTTGTCGCTTTTTTCATATCTTCTTTGTCTCCTCTTGCCATTACCAGCTTTACCCCATTAAAAATCAGAAAAGCAAAGCAGACAAATCAAATCATATACCAAAGATACTGATTGATAAAAGAAATCGTTCCCAACACTGTTTCTGGGTTGCCTTCAATTTGGGTACGTTTGATATTCACGTCATCGTAGTTTCCTCTTGGAAGGGTGACACTAATTCCATAGGTGATTTGAGTGAGTATTCCTGCAATAAAAGGCAGACTTAAAAGTTTCTTTAGCATTTTTGTAGAGGGTTATTAAACTAAATGAGAAGTATCGGAAATGTGCTGATGATAACTAATTTCTTTCAAGGTGCTTTCTCCCACTGAACGCAAAAGATTGATAATCACCACACTAAAGAGGGCAACTAAAATCCCGCACGCAATATACACTAAATTCCATCTTGCTTTACTTGGGTCTTCTCCATTTCCACTTTTGGTGATGTATAGAATTCCATTGATAATCGTCATTGTTACAGAAAGAACGATGGTTAACATAAGGATAAATTGAGTAATTTTGATAATAGTGCTTGGTCTTTGTTTTAATATATCAGTTTCAGGGTCAAAGTCCAAATTAATTTCTGTTTTTCCTTTAATCATTTCATTTCCTACAGCATTTTTTGTATTTCCCAAATCGATAATCGTTTCTTTTCTATTTGCCAAACAGTACGCCTGTTGCATTAAATCTCCGTAATCACAATAATCTTCCCCTACATACTGAGCAAAACTCGTACCAAAAAATCCTATTCCTCACAGAAGAATGGTTCAACATAGCAATACTAACGAAAGGGAACATGATTTCATTGGGATTAGATTTTGTCAAGTAAATGTTCAGCTTCTACTTCTTCCTGTTCCCTGCTTGCTCTTTCGGCTGCTTGAAGGGTAGCTTTTTGTTGCTGATACACAGGAGAAGAAAACGCTTTTTCGTATTTCTTTTTGATTTCTTCTTGTTTCTCTTGATATTTTTTTTCAATTTCTGCGAGTTTTTCTTTTTCTCTTGTCAAAATCTCTCTTAATTTATCTATCTGTTCTTTATTCATCAGCGGATACAAATCAAACCAGCTTTGTTTTTCTTTTTCCTCACTAATGGATTTACTTTCCAAAATCAGGATAATCAAATCACTATGTTCTCTGAGAAACGCTTCTGGAATAGTAAATTTACTCGCGGGTTCTACGAGATGGGCTGGGAGATATTGAGTTAAAAGTTCGGTATTCATATGAGCAATATAAGAGAGGTAAAAGGTTATTTTTCTGTAGAATTAGCAAATTGTTGTTCCAAGAACTGGTCGATTTGTTCCACTTCTTTTTGGTGATAGGCTTTGGATTTTTCTTCCACGTCTTTGACTTTATTCATATTGTGGAGCATTTTTTGGAGTTCTCTTCGGGAAAGTCTTTTCATCTTTCCTCCTCCATAGAAGTGTTCTTGCATTTTGTTATATCATATATTAAATAAAATCATCTGTAATCTTCCGTAATCATCTGCAATCTTGCTACAGTATTCTGTTATTTACCAATTGTTCTGCTTCGCTAGCGTCAATCACTTGTCTATCCAGCAGCTTTTTAGCATATTGTTTCATCGTAATCATTCCATTTTGACTGGAGGTTTCGATAATGTTTTGGATTTGTTCGATTTCTCTTTTTTTCAAGTTGTTTCTGACTGCGTTATTATTGAGCAAGAGTTCAAAGATAGCAATTCTTCCCATTCCATCTTTTCTTTTCACTAGGGCTTGGGAAAGCACTCCTGAGAGCGAATCCGCCAATCTTTCCACAATACCTGCCTGCATATCAGAAGGGAAAAAGGATAAAAATCTGTTTAAGGTTGCCGTTGCGGAATTGGTATGCAAGGTAGAAAACACTAAATGTCCGGTTTCTGCCAAATCCAATACTGCTTCTGCGGTTTCTGTATTTCTGATTTCTCCTACCAAGATAACGTTTGGGTCTTCTCTCAATGCGGATTTAATAGCATTATCAAAGCTCCACGTATCGTGTCCAATTTCTCTCTGGGAAATCAAGGATTTTTTCGCCTGAAACACATATTCAATCGGGTCTTCAATCGTAATGATATTGTAAGGCAACGTTTTATTGATTTCTTCTAGCATCGCCACAATGGAGGTGGATTTTCCCGCTCCCGTCGGTCCTGTCACAAGAAATAATCCTTTCTGTGATGCCAAGATATTTTTTTTAATCGTATCTGCGGTATTTTGAAACATAATTTCATCTAAGGTCATAGGTACGCTATTGATTTTTCTCATCACGACGCCAATTCTTCCGGTGGAAAGAAAGGAATTGACTCTATAGGCGGTTCCATCTTTGGAGACGTAGGCAAAGTCAGCTTCCTTATCTGCTAGGAATTTTTCAAATCTTTGAGGATTGTTTTTAAAAAGCTGTCTGAGAATGATTTCCATACTTTCATCTCAAATTCTTCCCATCTCTTCTTTTCTGACGATTTCACCATTGAGCCTATAGGACACAAATTCATTAGCTGAAAGGTGGAGGTCGGAGATGTTTTGATTGCCGGCAATGAGTTTTAAAACAGACTCAATGTCTAGTCAGATACCTTGCATACGTGTAGTTTAGAAACTAAAACAATAATTTTTCTACTTAATTATACGAGAAAAGGGTTGATTTGTCAAAATTTTGAGGACTTTTTTTCAAATGGAGGAAGAAATGGTATGCTATATGGCTTATGAAGGGGGAAGATAAATTTTGTTTTCACCCTCTGTGTTCTAAAATCCCCGTTTTTAGCCGGTAGAGGGTGGTACAATAAGTTACCCTCCCTTTTGCATTTATACGGTGAATTATAATTTTTAAGCATTATAATTTTTCCTTGCATTTCCTCTCTATATTCCTACATTTTTTCGTATGCAATCTGTTTTTCTTTTTCTCTCTCAACCTGTGTTTGTAGGGGCTCTCGCTATTGGAGTCTGTATTTTATTACTGTGAATGACGTTTCATATCGTTTCTATCAGAGCGAAAAGAGGGAAAAGTCAGAAAAGTTTTTCCCTGACTATTGATTATCTGATGGAAACCGTGTACAATTTCTTTGAAGATATTTTGGGAGAAAAAGCTCCTTTTTGGATAAAATCCTATATTACTAATCTTTTTTTAATCATTCTGATTGCAAATTTATTGGGATTGGCGTTGGATATTCTGCTTTCTCCTTTCCCTTTTTTAGAGCAATATATTCAGAGTCCTACAGGAGATATTTCGTTTACGTTGGCGTTGGCGATAGGAAGTGTGGGAGTTCTACTGGTGATTGAAGCAAAGACGAAAGGAATAAGGAAATTTTTGTATAGTTATTTGCCTGTTTTGGGGACCAATCTTTTTGCTCTTTCCAAACCTTCTACTCATCTTTGGCGTTATTATCTTGTCCGACCGTTTGCAAAGAGTTTTGATATCATAATTTCACTCTTTATTGGTGTTCTGAATAGTATTGGAATGGTTGCCAAAGTCATTTCTCTTGCGTTTAGGTTGTATGGAAATATGATGGCAGGTTCAATTTTGCTTGCAGTGATTTCAATGATGATGGGACAAATGACCAAAAGTTGGCTTGCTGGCTGGGAATTTCCTTTTCTTATTCCGTTGATTTTTTATCTGCAAAGTGCATTAACTGCGGTGGTACAAGCGTTTGTTTTTTCGCTGTTGATGAGTGTTTTTATCAAAATGTCTCTGGAAGAGGAGCAAGAGCCAAAAAAGCTGAAAGAAGATTTCGTTAGTCAAGCGTTAGTAGAGCATATGCAGTAGTTTCATTTAAAAAATGATGCTATTTCCCCTTAAATACTACTCCAAACGTAGCGAAAATAACATATAAATCCATCGCCAAAGACCAGTTTTGGATATAATATAATTCCAATTTTGCCTCTTCTTCAAAAGGGATATTGTCTCTTCCAAATACTTGTGAATATCCCGTAATTCACGGTTTGATACTCAGAACTCTTTTCATTCGTGGTTCATATTTTGCTACTTCTTCAGGCAAATGGGGTCTAGGTCCCACCAACGACATACTTCCCATAAAAATTTGAAAAAGCTGAGGTAATTCATCCAGAGATGTTTTTCTGAGAAATTTTCCTACTCTCGTAATTCTAGGGTCATTTTTGATTTTTGGGAGGATACCTTTTCTATTATTCGCATCACTTTCAATCAACTTTTGGTACAACTCATCTGCTTCTTTCCCTCCATAACCAACACTCATATGGGTGTACATTGTGCGGAATTTGTAAAACGTGAAGACCTTTCAGCCTTTTCCTACTCTTTTTGATTTATAAATCACAGGACCCGAACTATCCAATTTGACTATCACGGCAATCACCAACATAAAAGGTATTCCAATACAAATTCCTATGATAGAACCAACAATATCGCATATTCTTTTGAGAATAACTGCCCATCCATCCAATTTGGAATGTTTATATTCCATAGCGATGATGGAGTCAATTTTTTCTGCTTTGTAGACGACATCTTCCAAAAAATACCCTTCACTAATATGGAAAAATCTTGTGTCATAAAATCTGATTTTTTCAAACAATATTTGGAGCCCTTCTTTTTCAAAGTTTCCCAATGCAACGGTCATACTATAGTGAGAAAAATCGGTATTTTCGACATCTTTCCATTCAATGAATTCCGTTGGGAATGCAAAATTTTCTTGAATTTTTTCAATAATTCCCCCATTGTCCAATGGAGAATGAGAAACAATCAGGATTTTTTTTCCTTTTCTTCTCTGCAACATATAATCTATAGCATACCATATTTGGTCAAATAGAAAAAGAAACAGATAGGTAAAAAGTGCAGTAGAAATAATCACAAACCTTGAAATTCCCCACACAAAAAGCAATCCTTGTCCAAAATACGAAACAAACGTAATACTGATAGCTCGGTACACTCGAACTTTAGATAACGTTTTGACGTAATTATCGCTACTCGTATCTAGTGCATATAAATTTTTTATCCATCCCCACACCACAAAAATAAACGCAGAACAGAGAGCAAAAATTTTCAATTCATCAACGTTAATCAAAGGAATATTCAACGGTAATAGGTTTTCCCACATTCTCAGGCGATAGGTCAATCAAAATACTACTAAAATAATCAGAAAATGCATAAAAGGTCTCAAAAGACGGAAAACTCTAATTCGGTTCGTATGCATACGATAAGAAAAGTAATTAAAACATTCTATACACTTCCAAAAGATACAGATTTATACGAAGAAAGCAAGTGGTCTTGGCTTGCAAGTTAAGAGGATTTTTTAGGTTATTCAAAATTTCTTTTACTTTATCCATTCTTTTTCTGTAGGCTCTTTTTCGTAGCGATACCGCTTTAAAGCCTTAAGCACCAGAAATAACACAATCCCTAAAAGACTGACTATCCACAGCAATAACTTAAACACTCCTATCAGCAGCACATACATCAAAAGCAATACTGCTACTTGTAATCCGTCGCTGGTTTGAGTAGCTTTGAGCTTTTGCATTACAAATTCACAACTATTTTTGCTGATAGAGCTTTGTAGTTCGAGAGCTTCCGTTTGGAAAAATTCCTTACTGCGTTCCCAAAATACTTCTATTTCCGTTTTTGGCTGTGGTGAAGTCGGCAATTCTGGGACAATGGAAAGGGCAGGAGAAGCTGATGTAATCCCCAAAAATGCCTTAAATTGGGTTCGTCAGCTTTTTACCTTTTGGAGATGTTCAACGATTTGTTCTCTTGGAGCTTGCAAAAGATTTTGCGGAAAGTGGTCGATTTCTTCACAACTAAAAGGGATTTGAGCGTATTTTCCCACCATTAAAACACTAAAAAACAGCGTAAGTATTGCTGCAATCGTGTAGCCTCCTTCAGTAAAATAGCTAAACGCAGAAAAGCGGATACTCGTTCTGAGTTGAGAAAAGAGCATATATACCATCAGAGCTATTGCAACATGAAACAGGAAAACTTCCAGATACGAATGCCGATGACTTCCTGCAAAAAGTATCAGTTCTCAGATAAAGAGTCCTAGCAGGATAAGTCGTACCAATTTCGTATTACGATGATACCATTCGATAGCAAAAAAATAGAGAGCAATAAACAGCACAATAAAGCTGAGAAAAGGAATGAGAAAGGAATTTGACGTAAAAAGGCTCATCGTGCATATCACATACGCAACGCCTGTAATCAAAGAAACCATCAAACATCTAACGTGGTGCATTATAACGAATAATGAACTAAAAAGCTGAGTATTTCCTGCCCAAACAGCATCATCCCTACAAAAGCGACAATCATTGCCGGCAAAAAGGGCAACACCTTCCCAGAAGAAGCGATGGGAATGTTTATTTTAGCTTGTTGAGAAGAAAAACATCCTCAGGTAATCAAAACCCGCTGAATACCGAAAAAAAGAAGTCCGAGAAGACAACTTATCACGAGATAACTCACTACCAAATACCCTCGTTGCAGAGCGGACGTCAAAGGGACACCAACAGGAAAAACACTTCAGAGTATCCCCGCCAGTATGACATCACCAAATCCAAATCCTTCAGCTTTTTGGTGAAATCTCCACGTGACATACCGTTTCGCCCCATAATAAATACAAAGAAACACCAGAAAAAAAATTATCATTCCTTGCAATGCTGGTCGAAGATTGTAGCCCATTCCCCATTGTCCAAAGAACGAAAGCAAAAGAAAAAGCAGACTAGCGGTTAAGTGCAGTTCGTATGCTTTAAGGTCATATAAAAGAATAAGGAATAGTAATCGAAGTCATATCGTAGGAAGCAGAGCTTGTCTGTACCATTCAAAGACATCTCCCATTCCTAGTACCATTCGTACGCTCACAAAAATTGCTACTGTTCCCAGTTCCAAGATGGGATACCATCGAGAAAGTTTAGTGTGACAGTAGCGACATTTTCCTTGCTGGGAAAAGAAACTCCAAAGAGGGATAAGGTCTCTAGTATCTAACGTATGATGACAATGTCTGCAATGTGAACGCCCAAAGAGAAACCCTTTGAGGGTAGTTCGTGAAGGAACATCCCCCAATCTGAAAAAGATGACAGACCCAAACGAGCCAAATAAGAGTCAAAGAAGTAGTAGAGAGAAGAAATGAAGTACAACCATTACCACAAGATACAAGAGAATAAAATACTGAAAGAAAACAAGCAAAAAAATTGCATACAAATCTTACGGTTTTTTTTTGGTAATTTTTTTTGTTCTTCCTGTGATGACTTTGGAGATATTGTAGCAAAGTTCACTGAGCATATACATTTGATGGAGAGAAACAACTTTTCGGAGAGAAGTCTGAGCCTTTAATACAGCAAAATCAATTTCTGCATCACAAGCATATTCTTCCGACCCTTCCCATTCAGGCAAATGCTGCTTGTACACAAAATGTAGTCTGACTTTTTTTACCTTTTGGCTAGCAAGAAATTCTTTTTGCTTTTGGAAGTCTTCCTGCTGGATAATGAGTGAAGGCGTGCTGGAATGACTGAGAACATTTCTGAGAAAACGTATCGTCTGTTCAAAAGCGAGATATTGGTCGGCAAAAATGGATTTGAGAGCGGCACGAAAACTCGGAATATTTTCTATCATTTCTCTCATCACGGAAAAAATCCCTCTGAATGCACTGATTTCTACGAGATAGCCAAAAACATTTTTGGAACGAGCATGTTTGTGGATTTCTGCGAGTAGAGATGAAGTGAGGTCTGCATTGATAGAAAATTTTGTGTGTTCCCCAGTCGCAATAGGAAGATTATGAGAAAGGGCAAACAATTTGCTTTTCGCTTCTGTTTCAAAGAATTTCCCGAGAAAGAGGAATTTATAATAGCCTTGGAGAAGTTCAATATAATGTTGCATAGAAAAGAAGAAAGGTAAAAATAAAAAAGAAAAAGCGAAATATTTTATATCATTTCTGGATAGAGATAGGATTTTCTTGAAATCAATTTTAATTGATACAATAATCTATCAAGATATCCAGGTAAAAAAATCTGCCAATACCAAAACTTTATCCCAAATGTTTTACTAACCACTTTCCATAGTAATGAAGTACAATTATTCAAAAGTAAATTGTATCTTACAACCTCAACATTTACCCTATCAGTTGTTTTCAGTACATTTTCAAAAAATAACTGTAAATCCCTTTTCTGGATACGTAAAGTATAATGTACCAATATATCTTTTCTCACTTTCCTTAGTCATAAAATATCCTCTGAAGTTCCCCAAATCGCCACAATAGGATATTGCAATAATAATCCTTTCCAAAAGAGATACTTTTCACCATTAGGTAATCTTGCTTCCACAGAAAGTGCTAAAGTTTCTCCACTCGAAAAATAAAATTCCAAAATAATATGTCCTGCTAAATTTCTCCAACCAAATCTATCCAAATACAAATCACATCTCACAATATCTTTTTTCCTTACACAAAAATCTATATATTGTTTTGTAGCTTTATGAGGACTTTCCCATACAAAATTACGTATTTGAGAAAAAAGATAGACGTTATCGTCAATGAATACTCTTGGCAATAGTTCTAATCAGAGAGCGTATGTATTCATAGGAATGAAAGTATATATTTTTTCTAGATGTTTGCAAGTATAGTTATAGAGATATTTCTCACTTGAAAAAGTCTTGCTAATTCTCATACTTTAGTTGTTTTTAATTTCTTTGTTGTTTTTTTATGCTTTTGCTTTTTTCCCTCGTCGCTCTGGCAATGCTCTTTACGATACTCTATCGACTTTTTTATGGAATTATTACGTTGGTGTTTCATCCCACAGAATATTCTCTCCAAAAACTCATCAAACTTTCTTCTCATCTGCTTATTGCTGTGGTTATTTATATTGTTTGTGTGTTTCTTACCAATAGTTTTCTGGCTCATACCAACCTTTATATGCTTCAGTTTTCTTTCTCCGATATTGCTCAAACACTCAGTGGATGGCTTTCTTTTCGCTTTTAATCAGCTTTTTTTATTCTGGTTGCTATTCAATAGCATTATACCTAGGGAAAAAGAGATACACAATATTATAAAACGAATCTACCACTTTATCTAGCCCTTTTTCTTGGTTTAGCATTTTCTCAGTTAAAATGCCTTCTAGTTTGAAAAGTTCGTGTTCTACTTGCTTTCCTATCTCCTGAAATTCGCCAGTTTGTGCGGTGGTATCATTTTCATTCAAAGCTCTGAATTGCCAAAATAATGCATTTTTTGCTTCAAAAAATCTGATGAAAAGCTGTCCACCTTTGGTTTTATTGAGCGTATATATTTTTTTCTCAATATACTCTTCAATCACTTCTTTCACTTCTGCTTGCTCCTTTTCACTCATTGAAGCAAAATTCGCTCCAAAAACAGGATGACGAGTCAAATCTGTAAAGGTGGGAATAAGTTTTTTATTTTCTTCGATATTTTGTAAGAGCTTAAAAAGCTGTTCTTGTTCTGAGGTATGCATAGTTACAATAAGGATAATAAAAATTCCCTTTGGGGAACTAGAATGGCTAGACTATAATAAAACCTTTGTAAAATGCAACTAAAAATTGCATTAAAAAATCTTCAGCTACTGTTCAAATAACAATTTTTGGATAGAAGAAAATATGAGCGAGTTTTCTAGGAAGATTATTTTTTTTGGAATTTCCTTAGATTATACAGGGTTTCCTTAAATAAAGGAAAAAAAATAGAAAATCTCTTGATTTTGGAAAGGGATTTTGTATGCTTTCAACACTTGTGAGTAGAACCGATGGTTATGCGGATATGATGTAGTTGGTGTAGCATAGCAGACTTCAGCTCTGCTCGTACGGGTTCAAGTCCCGTTATCCGCTCTTTACACTACTAGACGGATAATGAAACAACTTCTTCTTGGACTTTTATTTATGGGGATTGGGGGTGCACTAATGTATTACTCTTACCCGTTAATGGAAATGTTTGGAAGAAATGCGTGGGCTGAGAGAAATTTAGGAGGAACGAGAAATTTGATACTTTTGGTAGGGTTTCTCTTGATGTTGGTAGGAGGATTGGTGATGTTTGGGATTGTATCTTTGACTTCAACCGGAGATATTCCTTCAGGACTTGGTACAGATGTTTCATAAAAAAATGGGGAGATGGCAGAGCGGTCAATTGCATCAGACTGTAAATCTGACGCCTCACGGCTACATAGGTTCAAATCCTATTCTCCCCAAATTATGAAATATGGAATGCTCCCATAGTTCAATGGATAGAACAATCCCGCAGTCTTGCGGGATGGATACAAGTTCAATCCCTGATAGGGGATGGAGGAAGGGAATGCTCCCATAGTTCAATGGATAGAACAACAGCCTTCTAAGCTGTGGATTCAGGTTCGATCCCTGATGGGGGTAGGTTGTTAAAAAATGGGCTCTTAGCTTAGTTGGTAGAGCGCCTGCTTTGCACGCAGGAGGTCAGGGGTTCGACTCCCCTAGAGTCCAATTTTAAAAAGAATGAGTGGTGTTCCCATAGTTCACAAAATCCACACTAACAGTTGCACAGATATTTTACTTGAAATCAATACTATTCGTACAGAGAAATACTATATAGGAAAATCAGAACTAACATTATCATACACTACAAACTTTGTTGGATGAGTTGTAAACTTTTTTGGATGTTGTAGTCATTGATTTTCAATGCTATCAATTTCTCAACCAATGCAATTTGTTCTTCGTGAGAACCAGCTTTTTTTGAAATTATGGCACTAATAACTTCTACTTCTTTCACAATATTTTTATCCACCAGCATTTCTTTTCCATTGATAGTGAGCAATTGGCTATTGAAAAACGTACTAAAGAATGTACTTAAATCGTGATTAGCACCCTGATAAAGCGTATAAAATCCTGCATATACTTTCCCTGCTTCACTATCAATAATTGCTCGGTCGGCTTCTCCCGTAACTTTAAAACTCAGTCCGTCTGTATAATCTACATTAAAATATATCGCAGCAAGGATTTCTGGATGAGTAGTTAAAAAGGTTTGGAGCTGTGCCAGTCGCTGTTCCTTTTTCTCGGGATGGGTGAGGTACATCATTCTGGATTTCTCAAAATGGTAGGCTTCAGGATACCGTACTGCGGTAGTTCCTACTTCATCAATGATAAGTGGTTTCCCCAATGCAATCAGCCTTTTGTAGGTTTGCCAATCGGTATCAAAAAGGATTTCTTCTGGTGTCAGTCGCAATCTATTACTACTTGATTTTCCCCGATTGTAAAAGGTAAATCCCACGATATCTACATAGGTATCTCCGGGATAATAGTCTTCAAATTTGGGACAATCTTTTCGTTCTTTTTTCTTTTTTTCTTCTTCAGCTTTTTTTTCTGCTGCTGTGAGTTGTTCTTGTCTTTTCTTTTCTGCCAGCTGTTGAGCTTTGGTGAGTGGCTGTGGAGATTTACATTCATACAGCGAGGCAGTTTGGCTGGGCTTGCCTTTGGTTGGCATATCTCGATGATTGACCGAAAAATCAAATAATATCTGGGTTTGGTCCAATCCAACCGTTCTAGAAAGCTGTCGAACGTGTATTCGTGCCTCCTTAAATGCTGTCGGATTGCTTGCTCGCGGATACCGACCGCCATTCATTTCGTGCATCGTGCGGAAAATGACTTTCAGATTTTTTTCTTTAATTTTCTCAAAAAACTGCAAATATTGTGCATCAAATGCACCTTCTGCTACTTCTTTCGCTGAATAACTATTGGGAGAAAGGGTAATGTGATATATTCTGTCTCTGCCCAAGGTTTGGGCGATGTCGTCAAGCTTTTGGAGCACTTGATGATGTTCCCACGGGTCAAAAATGAAACTCACCAGAGGAAGTTTGACCTGAAATTGTGATTCTATGTGCTGGATATTGGTTACGCTGTCATCGGCGGATTTGAGTCCAAAGTAATAAGCGTGAGTACGTGTGGGTAGTCCGAGACTAAAAAGTAGGAGAAGGCATACAATAAAGGATTTCATACAAATAAAGGAAAAAATAAAGCTGTCTTTTTTCTAAGGAAATGGCAAAAAAGTGCAAGTCAAAAGATATACGTTTGTTTAAAGTCATTCTGAGGAGTGAATGAAGAGAGCGACAGTTTATCCCGCATTAACTGCGGGAAAGAATCTAGAGTTTGTGAACTACATTTGTTGTTTTCTAGATTCTTCACTACGGCTTTGCCCTTCGTTCAGAATGACATTGTTTTTAGATGATAAAGAGAAAATGCTCAAAAATTTGCTTTTTTTCATTGTTTTGCATATAATTAAGAGCGAATAAAAAAACGATGTCTTTTATTTTACTACTTCTGCTATAATGAAAACCTTTATCACCATATGCTTTAGTATTTTCAGTGTCTTCACGTTGGGGATGTTGTCGGTTTTTGCTCTTCCTTCAGCAGGAAGCCCAGAGTATATTTGGAATACTGATACCGATAGGGTGCTTAATACTTCTGAAATTAGTGACAATAATCCTATTAGAGAGGGAATGTATTGGACAGTACATAATCCTCAAGGAGACCCTCATAGTGTAGAATGAGTTGTTGCAGATAAAATTGATGACCATGATGGAGCACTAGAGGCTACGGTTGAGTTGGCTCAAAAAGCTATTAACTATGCACTAGGATTAGCGTCCTTTATCGCAATTATTTATCTCATTTATCACGGGTTCTTGATGTTGAATGCTAGTGGAGATGACAAACAATTTGATAAGGGGAAAAGCTGAATTAAAACGGCAGTAATTGCGTTAATTGGTATCGGTTCTTCTCGATTGATTATCAGTCTTATCTTTCGGATTATTAGATGAATTGCTGGATAAGGATTTTACTTTATGATGATATACAAATGAAAAAAACTTTATTATCGCTATTGCTTTTGATTACTGGTGTAGCTACCTTCTTTACGGGAACGGTGGAAGCAATAGACTGAAAAGATGAAAAACCTGCACTTCCCTATGATATTATGTCGTGAACGGATACAACTATTCCTAATGAAGATATTTCTGCAATGATGGCAAGAGAGAATTTAGGAAACGAGTCTCTACTCAATAAGTTTCTCAATACCTTTGGATTTGGGAACGCGATGTATACGTCAGGAGAACAAAAAGCGATTATCTATATTAGAGCTATTATAAATCTCTTGCTATCGCTGGTAACTTTTATAGCATTGGTTATCTTACTCTATTCTTTCTACTTGATGTTCTTCACCGAAGAATCCAAAGGCATTGAAACCGTGAAAAAAAATATGAAAGGAGTAGTGATTGCTTTAGTTATTTTGGGGCTTTCACGGGTGATAGTCAGCTTTATCTTTAGTCTCTTCAATAGAGTTAAATGTCCTGCAGGAGAACAATGGTCAGAAACCAAACAAAAATGTGAACAACAAAAATAATATACTTTTATTTCTTCTTTCTTTGTTATGCTTTTCCCCTTTTGAGACCAGACGAAAATTCAGAAAACCGCACCAGATAGCCTCTTCAATACAGAGAATATGTTGCCTATATCTGAAATTAGAGATGGAGTAGTTATTCTCAAAGATGGGGGCTTGCGTGCGTTGCTCAAGGTGGAAGGGTTGAATTTGGACTTGAAAAATTATGATGAACAGCAAGTGGTATTGGAACAGTACAAGAGATTTCTCAATGGACTATCTTTTCCTATCCAAATTCTTATTCGTAATACGTATTTGGATTTAACAGATTATCTTACGTACATCAAAGGTAATCTGACAAGCATTGATAATCCTGCTCTCAAAAGTCAGGGGCAAAATTATCTTTCTTATTTGGAGGGGATAGATGCTCAGCAGGGATTGATTTTTGTGAAGGAATTTTATATCGTTATCCCTTTTTATGCGGAAGAACAGGACAATAAGCAGGTCAATAAATCACGATGGGAAAAATTTATGAATGTCCTCAATGGTAAAGATGATATAGAGCAAATAGTAGAAAGATACAGAACATTTCTCAAAAATCAAAAGCAACTCCAAACTAGAGTGAATTTGCTGATAGAAGGACTTTCTGGATTGAGAATTCAATCTGACCAATTAAGCACGTCGGAGATTGTTTCTTTGCTTTTCCGTATGTACAATCCGCTTTTGGATAGTGCTCAAGCAAGATTTATTGAGTAATTGTTGCAAATGCATTGTTGTATGCTCTCAATGACATTGTGATGGAGCCAAAGGGCGTTACCCGTAGCGGAAAACCTATTAACTTTCTAACATTTTCTTTTTCCAGTCGCTCAAAATACGGTTGAGATATACGATATTATGCAATCCCAATAAAATCCCACCCAGCATTTCTTTCTCTTTTTGGAGATGATGGAAATAGGCTTTAGTGAAATTTCTACATGCATAACAGTCACACGTTGAAGTAAGAGGTGAAAAATCTGACGCATATTTTGCGTTGGTAATTTTTATCAGTCCTTCATCAGAAAAGGCGATACCGTGTCTGCCATATCTGGTTGCACTCACACAGTCAAACATATCAATGCCTTGTTCTATCGCAAACAGCAAATCTTCTGGAGTTCCCACGCCCATCAAATATCTTGGCTTTTCATTTGGCAATTTGGGGGTAGTGTAGCTGATGACTTCTTGTACTTTTTCCTTTTCTTCTCCTACACTTACACCACCGATAGCGATACCGTCTCGGGCATATTCCGACAAAGTCTCAATACTTTCCTGCCTCAAATCTAGATAGCTTCCCCCTTGGATAATCGGAAACAACACGCCTCTCGCCTCGTCATAATAAGGTTGAAAATGGTCAAAGGCTCTTTTTGCTCGGCGGTGAGTCATTTGCATTTGTTTGGCAACGGTGGTTTTATCTGCGGTTCAGGGTGAGCATACATCCAGCACCATCATAATATCTGACCCCAAAGCTCTTTGGGTATCTACGACATTTTCCGGAGTGAAGAAGTGTTTGGAGCCATCATAAGGTGAGGAGAATTTGACGCCATCTTCTGTTAGCTTGATGTTTACTTGGTGTCTAGGGGCTTCTTCGCTTTGCTCAGAATGACGATTGGAAAGTCAGAGAGAAAAAACCTGAAATCCTCCACTATCGGTCAAAATGAGTCCATCATTTCGATGTTCAAATTGGTGTAAACCGCCTGCTTGTTGGATGAGTTCGCTTCACGGGCGGAGATAGAGATGAAAGGTATTGGCAAGGATAAGTTTAATCGGGTCAATTTTTGTTCCAATGTACTTTGGGTCGCGGAGCAGGTCAAGGATAAGTCCTTTGATGGTTGCTTTCGTTCCAACAGGCATAAAAACGGGAGTTTGAAGAGTCACTCCGTTCAAGGTGAGTTCGCCCACGCGGGCATTTCAGCGTTGTTTGAGGATTTTGAAGTTGAGTTTTGATTGCATACGGGGAGTATAGGGATTTGGCTAGAGAAAGCAATAAGTTCTTGTTAGTTAGGGTACTATTCCTACTACAAATTCACCTTTTACGCTCATTGTTCCTTCACGGAGCATTATTTCTAGTTCATCCAAACTTCCCGTTCGGAGCTGTTCAAAGTGTTTACTGATTTCTCTGGCAATACTGATTTTCCCCTGAAAGGTAAGTGTTCTCAGTTCTTCCATCAGCTTTTTTATTCTATGGACAGATTCATAAAAAAACGTAGGATGTGGACGGAGGAGTGCTTCTTTTAGAGCGGTTTTTCTGCCTTTTTTCTGAGGAAGGAAGCCAAGAAAGGTAAAAATGCTGGTATCAAATCCTGCTCAGACTACTGCGGGAATAAGTGCATTAGCACCGGGAAGGATAGTGTAGGGGAGGGGAGTTTCATTACAAAGTTGGATGAGCGATTTTCCCGGGTCGGAAAGTCCGGGAGTCCCTGCTTCAGAAAGCATTGCAACGTTATGTTCAGTTATCAGCTTTTTGTATCTATTCATTTTACTTTGGTCGGTGAAGCTGGTCAATGCGTAAAAGTGTTTGGTTTGGGTGGGGATATCGTACATTGCGAAAAGTTTTTTGGCGGTTCTCGTATCTTCACAGAGAAAGATATCCAATTCCTTAAAAAGTCTGAGAGCTCTCAGCGTGATGTCTTCTTTATTTCAGATGGGAGTGGGGATGAAGTAGAGCATAAAAAAGAGAGAGTATAGTAAAAAAGTATTTCTTTCTTTTATTGAAAATGAGACGATTTGCAAGTATATTAGGATTTGAGGTTAACTTTTTTTGAGTCTTTATTTGCTATAGGTATTGATAAATGTTATACTTTTTATCAACATCTCAAAGACGTTTGTTTTGCGTTCTTTATTCATTGGATTGATATTTAGTGGCATAAAGTTTATTTGTTGGAGAGCAAGGAGATGATTGTGGTATCGTCGCTGTTCGCTTCCTTGATACTTATTTCCTCGAAGAAAGCGAGAAAGAATAGTAGCAACTTCTGCTATAGTAATCGTTTCATTGGGAATAAAATGTGTTTTGAGCGTTATTCCATTAGCTTGTAATCCCATCAATCCAAGTTCACAAGCTTTAATAATGAAAGGCTGAAGTTTTTCATTGGCTTGATTAAGGTCGGAGAAGGTGGAGCATTGTTCCTTTTTTGTTCGACCAGTTGAAACTAGTTTGTTGGTTCTCTCCTTTATAAGGGCAGTAATAGTAACCATCATTTTTGCCATTTCTGCTCTTGTAAGTGGAATATGCATCGTTGATAGGTTGGCAATAGCATATGTTGATAAAGGAGGAATATCAGATTTTCACTGATACGTTTCAGTTTTTTCCCCTTTTTCTCCTTTTTCTTCACACTTATTATCATAATAACTTGGAGAGAAATCACCATTAGGACATCTATCTTTTTTCAAGGAATGTCCTCCACCTCATCAGAAAACTATGGGAGTTGAAGGTACAGATGGAGTTGGAGTTGGAACGGGACTTGGAACGGGAACGGGACTTGGAAGTGAATTTGAGACTGGGAAAGAAGTACTATCTTCGGGGTTAGTACCTCCATTGATTTCTGCTGCATTTGTGTATCCGTCACCATCTTCGTCTCCTGTTGGGTCTAAGACTTTTACTATTCTTTCAGTTCGTCACCAATTACCTGCCTTATCCTGATAATCATACAACAAGGTATAGGTCCCTAAAACTGCCGTATTTACTTTTCCATAGGTTGGAACTGTTAATGTACCACTTCCATCTCCATCATCAGTTCGGCTCGCTCCCAATTCTCTATACTTATCATTTTGAAGAATTCGCAGAGGTGTGTTTCCGTGTAAGGTCACTACGGGAGGAAGTGTATCTCATTGAATTCCTCGTCTCTTTATTTGAGCTTCTGTCCGACCTGCATTGGGAGAAAGCGAGGTTTTGGTCCCATAAAAGGTATTTTTTATTGCATCTGGTTCTACACTCGCATAAGGTGGCATAGTACTGATATCAAATGCCAACTGATGATTATCATAAAAAGTCTCTTTGAACACATCATTTTTATTGATTTCTTTAGCAGAAAGTGTAGAGATAAAGCTGTTTGCTGGAAGTGTTGTTAAGTGATTATTATAAAAGGTATAAGAAAGAAATCCTTCATCAACATTAGTAATATTGCTGATATTAAAACTATTTGCAGGCAGACTTATTAAACTATTTTGGAAAAACGTAGCACTGAGAAAATTTTTGTTTCCTGTGGTAATATTACTGGTATTAAAGCTGCCATCTGGCAAGTTCACTAATTTAGCTGATGAGAATGTGCTAGAAAAAAAATCGTTGCCTACCGTTGTAAGGTTAGTAGTATTAAAACTGCCGTTGGGGAGGCTGAGCAAAGGAGTAGCAGAAAACGTACTACCAAAAAAGTAATCTCCTACTGCTGTAACGGTACTAATATCAAAACTTCCATTAGGAAGCGTTGTTAGTGCGGTGTTGTGGAACGTATAAAAAAAGAAATCATTTCCCACAGTTGACACAGCACGCCACTCTGCATCGTCGGTAAGGGACAAAATACTTCCTGTAATCGTAGCCAAATTGACACAATTGGCAAACATCTCTTTTCCTGCCAAATTATTAGTTGTGGATGACTGAGCAATACCTTTATAAGGAATGGCAATAGGATTAGTATTTGAACCTATCCCTATGATTTTACTTGCTGAACGATGATTTTCTGTATATCCAAACGTACCAAATGCTCTTAACCATCACCAATGCTCCTTTGTAGGCACGAGGGTAATAGTATGTATACCTGCTGAAACATTAGTCAATACCGGTCAAACAGTAGAAGCATTGACATTTTTTGATACTCCTGTAAAAATTCCTTGAGACACCCCATCCAAAAATATTTCCCAAGAATAAGGAATTTTACCAGAAAATGTAGTCTGTCCATTGGTTGGTACAATAAAATCATCATCAAAAGGCTGACGTATCGTGAACGTGAAGGACTGCGTAGTAGCAAGCGGTTGAACAAGCAATGCTTCTGGTATTTCTTCTCAAACATTTTCAACACCAATGCTCTGCAAACGTTCCGTATACACAGATACTTCTTCCTCTACTAAGGAAAATTTTTCTCCTTGAGCAGGTAAACTAATTAAAATCCCAATTACCATCATACTTATTGTTCTTCATCGAAAGTGTTTCTTCTTGTTCATCGTACTATTCAATATCAAAGTAAAGATTGTTAGTCAGCGTATCTTCAAGTATACAGTATTTTTCTTCTCATTATCCCAACATACTTGCAAAGGTTGTCTCCAATCCTTTAACAATATCATATTGAGTTAGTGTATGTTGTTTCATCCGTTGATAATTGGTGTGTGTTGATGTCTTATTCTACAATGTGTATAGTTCCTTTTTGTACAGTAACAATTCCTTCATCAATGAGTCCTTGCACAATCTTCTCTATATTTTTTTGGGGAAACTCGGCTTTAATGTGGTCTATGGTGAGATGAACCTTCCCATCCTGCAATGCTGTGGAACTTTCCCCTTTCATAAGGGGGGCATTAACTAACTGTTTCACAATCCATCCTCTAACTTCTCTATCTGAACCTTCAAATTTGGACTGCTTGCTTACAGATTTAATTTTGGTTGTTTTGGCTGTGAGATACAAAGCTCCATAATCCATCAATGCATTGTGCCAGTCTCTACTCCTTCACGGAGGAAGTAGCTTTTTAGCTCGTTTTTCCAATGCTGTCATCGTAATCTGTTCATCCAATTTCAACAAAAAAATTAACACTCTTCTAATATTCGTATCAATCACGACTTCGTCCATATTCCACGCAAAAGCACAAATCGCACTCGCAGTATAGGGTCAAATTCACGGCAATGTCAAAAGTTCTTCCCTATTTTTTGGCAGTTCACTGTTGTAATGTTCTACAATTACCTTTGCACATGCTTGCAGTCTTAATGCTCTACTATTAAATCCTAATCCTGACCAATGTTTCAAAAGTTCTGGTTTAGAAATCGTTGCCAAGCTTGCATAATCGGGAATATCTTGCATCCACTGTTGCCAATAGGGAAGTACACGAAAAAGCTGTGTCTGTTGGCTCATTACCTCACAGATATGGATTGCATAGGGGTTTTTCGTATGCCTCCAAGGGAAATCCCTGCCTTCCTTTGCGTATCGACTGAGAATGTTATGCTGTATTTCGTGTATAGAAAGTATTTTCATAATAAGATAATGTTTTAATTAACTGTTGAAATGCAGTTTAATTGTTTAACCACAAAAATCAAGTCTTTTTACAAAAAGCTTCAACTAGTTATCTACTCATTTTTTTCTTTGTTTTAATCACATATTTCTTTTATTGTACCGAAATTTACCTACTTAGTGAAATTTACTATATATAAGTAATATAGAAAGACAAGAATAATAGGTAAATTTTATAATTAAAGCAATATAGAAATGTCAGTGGTTTTCCAAGAATAGCATTGTCATTATATTATCTTCTTGATAGTTCCGCGAATTGTAGGCAATCCGTTCAATTATAGAGTCTTATATTTCTATAGATACTTTCTTTTACGGTTATCCTTTTATTTTTCAAGATTGTTCCTTTTTTTAATTGATAGCTTATGTTATTATAGGAGATTGTTCCATTCTTCTTTAATCATCTATAAAATATCCTAATTGAGCATTGGAGATATTCAACACATTCTTCTAGGCCAAGTATCTTATCCTGATATTTCAATAATCTTTGCTTTTTTCATTTCTTTGTTTCAATAGGTAATGAATGTCATTGTAATATGAGCTAGTAGATTTATTATTTCTCATTTTACTGACATTTCTATTTTTGTCTATTACTGTCATTTTTCTTCTGTTGTTACACTTCTTGAAAAATCACTTGAAATTACTCTCTGAATATCTATAGTACACAAGCATATTTGTTTTTTAGAAGAGCCAAGGTAGCTCAGTGGTAGAGCAGAGGCCTGAAAAGCCTTGTGTCGGCAGTTCGATTCTGCCTCTTGGCACCACTTGCAGAAAGAAAAGAGATGGGCGTATAGCTCAGTTGGTTAGAGCGCGTCTCTGATAAGGACGAGGTCGATGGTTCGAGTCCATCTACGCCCACCATCTCTTGAAATCAATATTGATTTCTGTAGTGATTATACAATCGGGGATTAGCTCAGATGGCTAGAGTACTTGGTTTGGGACCAAGGGGTCGCGAGTTCGAGTCCCGCATCCCCGAATGCATTCTTTGTTTGTATTGTATAAAAATATAGTTTGTAAAACAGCTCTTTATATTTAGTTATATTTAGGGTTGTTTTTTATATAATGACTGTGCATTTTAAACTTTAATTCAGCGATACTTTTTCTTGCATTTTCCCTATTGTCGAATTTTTTTTAATTTCTTTTGAGATAGGTACTAATAATAGAAGATAGAAAAAGACCTGAAGGGATGGCTCAGGTCTTTATCAAGTTTTTATATGGAAGGGACAGTATTACATTGTAGTAGTATTACACGTTGTTCATTGACATCTTGTGATATAAGATGTATTGCTGTATGTGGAAGTAAGTGTAATTATTCCATTATTTGTAGTAATAGAAGGTTTGTCAGAATTAGAATTTGTATACATTACTTTTTGATAGTTTTCACAAATAAGTCCTTCACAAGAAGTTAACGAAATCGGATATCATTTTAATGATTCATAATCATCACTTACCGAAATATATACTGTTATTCATCCATCATGGGTAAGTGTGGTTATTTTTCATCATGTATATGTATTACATCACGTTCATTGACATTTTGTGATATAAGATGTATTGCTGTATGTGGAAGTAAGTGTAATTATTCCATTATTTGTAGTAATAGAAGGTTTGTCAGAATTAGAATTTGTATACATTACTTTTTGATAGTTTTTACAAATAAGTCCTTCACAAGAAGTTAACGAAATCGGATATCATTTTAATGATTCATAATTACTACCTATCTTAAATGAAAAGAACGTATTCCCTACTCCTATTACTTCATCCTCTTCAATATCTATCTCTTCTCACCCTCATCATTCATTTCATCACTCATTATCTTCTCCATTACCATTTTCATCATCTTCACCTTCTCCACCACCTCAGAGACTTATTTCACTAAACATCTCAGGGAAATGGTCTAATTTATCGTTAATTTGCGATAGAAAATACGCTGTCACCAGCCATTTATCATTGTTTCCTAATTGTTTTTCAAAGCCACTGAGCACTTGAGTATGCAACTCATTGAGCTGAATATTCAAGGTCTCAACGACACCATCTTGATTTTTCACGTGTTCAATCAACGTATCCCAATTAAGTGCCGTAAGTTGATTGTTGTTTTCGCTCGATTTTAAACTGTCTAATCCCGTCGCAGCAAAAATCGCTAATCCTCCAACTACCACCGTAGCGAGGAAAATTCCTGCACTGACCCAAGCCCTGTGATATCAAGGCTTCTGTACCTGTTGTTCTTTTTTCATAGATTAAAATAAAGAAAATTAAAAGCACCCAAATCAATGTGGGTGCCTAATAATCAATAAGTTTCAAGCAGATTGAACTCTATAAGATTAAATCCACACGACTTAGGTGCTTCATTTTCTTATAGATGAAACAGACACAAAAAACCTTGTGAACAGTATTCTGCTTGAAATTGTATTATTAGGCGATACCACTTATATGGATTTTAGAAAGGATTGCAAATTAAAATACAAAAAAATGTATCTTCTTTCTCTTGCATTTTTCCTCTATATTCCTATTCCTACAGAAGGTAAATTCAGCTTTATTTCTTTTCTTATATGAACTATGACATTTATCGTAATTGGTGCAGCACTTGCTATCATTTTGGCTACCTTGGGAGTGACGATTGGGCAAGGACGAATTACCAAAACTTCTATGAAAAATCTGGGAGTCAATCCCGAACTCTCTGGGACATTAACAATGATGACTATTCTCGGAGTAGCATTGGTAGAGTCGTGTGCAATTTATGGATTGATTGTCGCTTTCCAAATCCTCAATGCGACAGAAATTTCACGACTTTCTGCGTTAGCTGCTGGATTGACGGTGGGAATTCCTGCGATGATTGTCGGATTAGTGGAAGGAAGTATTGCGAAAGCTGCGATGGACGCTCTACTGAGAAATCCAGAAGCCAAAGGAAAAATTATGACCTCAATGATTATTTTTATTGCGTTGATTGAATCGTGTGCGATTTATGGATTGATTATTGCTTTTAGGATTTTAGGAAGTTAGTAGTCAGATTTTTTATTCTTTTCATTGTAAAGCTATGGACATCAAACGAGACCTCTTAATTGCACAAATTGTCAATTTTGCTATCCTGTTTTTTCTGGCGAAATGGCTGTTTGGCGATAAGATTATCAGAGCGATAGAAGAAAGAAAACAGCTTATCAAAAAGCTGAAACTAGCTGATGATGAATATGTGAGGATGATTGATTTGGCGAAAAACGAGAGTAATAAAATCATTCTTCACGCTAACAAAACGAAAGAAACATTGCTCACTGAAGGAAAAATATTGGCGGATGAGGAGAGAAAAAAGGTATTGGATTTGGCTATCAGTAAAGGAGAAGTGATTGTCCAAGATGCAGAAGCCAAAGGAAAAAGAATGCTGAAAGATTTAGAAGCTCAGCGGACGGAAGCAATCACCTCTACTACACAATTAGTGGTGCATAAACTGCTCAATACTCACGAAGAATTAAAAGAGGAGTATTTGCAGACCATAGCCAAAGAATTGAAAACTGTGAAGAAATAAGAGATTGAAGTTATTTCAGAGTTCTAAAATTATTATCATAAAAAACTTGCATTTCCTAAAATTTTTCTTATACTATACGTAATATTAAATATTTAATATACCATACTATATGATTTATTAAATATTTAGTATACTTTATTATACTATTTATTACATAAAATGTATACTAGAAAAGTTATAGAAAAGATAAAGCCATTTCTTACAACACACGACGTTTTGTTATTTTATTGAGCGAGACAAGTGGGAAAAACAAGTATTATGAAAATCATTCAACAAGATGTAAAAGGAAAATCGGCTTTTTTTGACTTGGAAAATCCAAAACGACTTGAACTGTTAAATAGTAATTTTGAAATTTTTATAGAGTATCTCAAAATTGCATATGCTTGGACAGAAACAGAAGATATCGTAATTTTTATAGATGAAATTCAGTATTTAAATCATCCAACGAGTTTTTTAAAATATCTGTATGACCATTATGAGCATATAAAATTTATTGTTTCTGGTAGTTCTACTCTGGATATTAGAGGAAAGCTGAAAGATAGTCTGGTGGGAAGACTCATTAAATTTGAGATTTTTCCTTTGAGCTTTGAAGAATTTTTAATTTTTAAATGAAAAGATACGCTAGCTAACGTAGTTTGAACGAGTCAAAAATTAGCTCTTATCAATGATGAAATAAGACATTATTATGAAGAATATGCAAAATTCTGAGGATATCCAAAAATCGTTCTGACTCCAGATTTTTTCACCAAAAAAGAATATTTAAAGCAGATTTTTCAAATGTATGTTCAAAAAGACATCAAAGATATTGGAAAAATTAGGGAAGTAGACAAGTTTAACAAGCTCTTAAAACTTTTAGCAGAACAAAGTTGAAATCTGGTGAATATTACGGAAATTTCAAAAGTATTGGAAATCTCAAAAATCACCTTGAATGAATGGTTGTTTTTACTTGAAAGTACGTTTGTTATCCGTTTAATTAAGCCTTTTTTTACTAGTATTAGGGGAGAAATTACCAAAATGCCCAAAGTCTTTTTTATTGATAATGGTTTGAGAAATTTTATCAATGATAATTATGAAATAGGATGAAATAGCTTTGAGAATACGTTTTTTGCATATATCAATAATGCATATAAAGCAGAGAATATTAATTTTTATAGAACGCAAGACAAACAAGAAATAGATTTTGTATTGGATGGTAAGCCTTTTGAATTGAAACTTGGATATAATGGAAATAATGTAACTGCTTTGAATAATTTTGAAGAAAAGTATGCCAAAAAATGAACAGTGATTACTTTAGAACAAAGAAAAAATGAAAGATATAACATTTTGTTCCCTTGGGAAGTATAACATTCTATCATACTGGAGTTGATAGTTGGTCCTCTTTAAAAGAGGAGTATTTGCAGACCATAGCCAAAGCATTGAAAACTGTGAAAAAATAAGAGATATGTATTCTTTTTGATTTTTCTGATAATAGGACTTGAAAAAGGAGAGTAAATTCATAAACTACCCGACAAGTAAAATACTCTAAAAAGTAGATTTTTAATCTCTTATACCTAATTACAAATGAAACTGCATACAATGCAAAAATCCAAAGGCTACAAAGAAAAAGCCAGACCACTTGGAAGAGGAAATGCTTCCAAAGGAAACTACTCTGGAAAAGGACACAAAGGGCAAAAAGCCAGAAGTGGAAAAACTATCCGCCCGTTCTTTGAAGGAGGACAAACTTCTTTAGTTCAGAGAATGCCAAAAGCCAAAGGATTTAAAAGATACTATAAACTCGTGGATACCTACAACGTTATCAATGTGGCTTCTCTCGAAAAAGATGCCAGAATTACCACAGAAGTAAACAAAGAAATTCTCAAATCTACTGGATACCTCAAACATCCTACCGCTTTGGTGAAAATCCTCGGAAATGGTGAATTGACCAAAGCACTCAGCTTTTCTGGTATCGAAAAATTCACTACTTCAGCCAAAGAAAAAATCCAAAAAGCTGGTGGAACTATCGCATAAATTTTATTCTTTTCCTCATTCCTATGGGAAGACGACATAGTATTGCCGCAAGAAAGGCAAGTGGAGATGCTGCTAAATCTAGAATTTATTCTATTATCGGAAAAAAAATTCAGATAGCTGCCAAGCAAGGAGCAGACCCCAAAATGAACCCTACACTAGAAATGGTACTCGAAAAAGCGAGATACCACGGATTACCTAGAGATGTGATAGAGAGAGCCATTCTCAAAGGTTCAGGACAACTGGAAGGAGAAGAAATGAAAGAAGTCATTTATGAAGGATACGGACCTAATGGTTCAGCTTTTCTGATAAAAACCATTACTTCAAATACCAATAGAACCAGTTCCGCAGTCAGAACCCTTTTAACCAAAACCGGAGGAGCGATGGCAGAAATCGGTTCTGTAGCACGACAATTTCAAGAAAAAGGGCTTATTGTGATTGATGGCGTAAGTAGAAAATACGAAGACAAAGGAAGAGAAATGGAAAAAATTGAACCTTTCGATGCTGAGAAATTGGAATTGGAACTGATGGAATTAGCCATTAGCGATTTGTCCATCGAAGAAGGTATTGCTGAAGTCTTCACTGAAAAAGCAGACTTTATCAATGTGAGAAAACAGGTTGTTGCATTAGGATATCATATTGCTGAAGCGGATTTACATTATATTGCAGAAAATCTCGTGCAACTTACTGGAGAAGATTTGGAAACATTCACCAAAATATTGGAAATTTTATCCGAAGATGACGATGTCGACCACGTCTATCACAACGTAGCAACTTCTCTTGCGACTTAAGAAAAAACGTAAAAAGTAAAAATCTCATAAAAAACTTGCAATTTCCAAAAAAAATAGTATACTAATACTATCTTTATTTCTTACTAAAATAAAAAATGACTGAAGAAACTAAAAAAGCTGACATTTTAAAAGGCATAAAACCTACCCTCAAAAAGACTACTTCCGTTGACGAAGAACTCCTCAAAAAACACCAACAAATGGTGAACTTTTTGAAAAATGAAATTTCTACTATCGAAGTGGAACTCAAAAAAATGTACACGCTCTTAACCAAATTAGAGGCGTTTGACCCTACCAATCCAAAATCATTGGAACTCAGCACCGATGTACAGGAAATCACTCTCAACACTTACACCGAAGAAGGAATGGAAGTGATTGAAGGAGTGTTTGATGGATACTTTATGGTAGGAGGCGACCAAAAGAAATATCCCGTCCCTATGAACTATTCTTCCAAAACCAAACTCGTTCCTGGAGACATCCTCAAACTCAAGGTGATGACCAATGGACAATTTGTCTACAAACTCACCAAACCTGCTGAAAGAAAACATCTCAAAGCAATTCTTTCTAGAACCGATGATAATAAATATATCGCAAATACTACTGATGGAAACGTCTATTTCCTTAATCAAGCAGCTGTAACCTTTTTCAAAGGATTACCCGGTGATGAACTCTACATTATTGTCAATGAAAAAGATGAAAATGCCTTTGCAGCGATTGAAGCAATTATCAAAAAATAATTCACATTTCCGACGAAAAAAGGGAAAAAAGCAAAAGTTTGCTACATTTTACGTACTGAAGTAGCAGACTTTTTTACCTTATTTTCTTAAAAGGTATTTTTTTTCATTTCTGACTTGAAAAACTATAACAACTTATTATACTTGCTCGTGCAATTTTATTCTTTACGCAGAAAAACGATGACTAATACGATACGTATCACCTCCAAAGAACAGTTTAAAACAGAAGTAGCTCAAGGTATGAGTGTAATTGATTTTTACGCTGACCGATGTGGACCTTGTAAAATGTTAGCTCCCATTATGGAAGAACTTCAAGCCGATAATGCCTCCAAAGGCGTTAAAATTCTGAAAGTTAATGTTGATGAAAACCCTGATTTAGCAGCAGAATTTGGAGTGAGTTCTATTCCTACCGTCTTTTTTTCCAAAAATGGGAAGATTGTAGAAGGAATGGTAGGAGCAAACCCAAAAAGTGTATATCAAGAAAAAATTGATAGCTATCTCGCAGAAGGAGTAGGAGCAGCCCCAGAAAACGCAGACCAAGAACATATGGATAGCCATCTTGCCGCATAAAAACGGAGATGTTTTCCTTTTTGTACCTTCAGATTTTTTATCTCCTTATTTTTTTCTATGGCAGACCTTACGCACCTCATAGCCACCAAAACCTGACTCACTCCTCACGTCATCACCAATATCATTGCTCTTCTGGACGAAGGAAATACTATCCCCTTTATCGCTCGTTATCGTAAAGAGCTTACGCAAGGGGCGACCGACGAACAGTTGAGGGATTTTCACGACCTCTACACCTACACCAAAAATTTGGAAGCGAGAAAAGAAGATGTCATTCGTCTGATTGCTGAAAAAGGGCTTTTGACCGAAGAGCTAAAAAAGCAGATTTTGGAAGCAGATACGCTTGCAAGAGTAGAAGACCTTTATAGACCATTCAAAGAAAAGAAAAACACGAGAGCCACCATCGCCAAAGCCAAAGGATTGGAACCTTTAGCAGTCATTTTGAGGAAAGCACAGCTGAGTAAAGAAGAATTTGAAGCCGAAGCAGAAAAATTTGTGAAAGATACAGGAGATGAAAAAACCAGCGTAAAAAGCAGAGAAGAAGCTATTGCTGGAGCTCAAGATATTATCGCAGAAGATGTGTCCGACCACGCAAATCTCAGAGAAGAAATCAAAATTCACGAAGAACAGCACGCAATCCTCGCAACGAAACCCACCAAAACCTTTGAAAACAACGGAGTATACAAAATTTATGGTGATTACAAAAAATCTCTGAAAGAAATTCCTTCCTATGCGTATCTTGCGATGTTTAGAGCAGAAAAAGAAAAGCAGATTGCGGTGGATTTTCAGATGTCTCGACCAAGGATACTTGACCTCGCGAAAAACTATTTTGCTCCTCTTCTCAGAGAGAAAACTGAATATTCAAATAAAAACTGAACTCATCAAGGATACGGAACCAGCGTCATTTATCTAGAACAAGCCATAGAAGACGGACTGAAAAGGCTGCTTTTGCCAAGTTTGGAAAGAGAGATGAGAAGCGACAAAAAAAGACGAGCCGACGAAGCAGCCATCAAAGTATTTGGAGAAAATATGAAAAACTTGCTCCTCACACCTCCTTTGCAAGGGTTGATTGTCCTCGGTTTCGACCCAGCTTTTAGAACCGGTTGCAAATTGGCGATAGTCGACGCAACAGGAAAATTTCTCTACAATACCGTTATCTACCCCACACCACCTCAAAATGATGTAGAAAAAGCTGAAGCAACCCTCGTAGAACTGGTAAAAAAGTACCATATTCAAGTCATTTCGTGTGGAAATGGGACAGCGAGCCGTGAAAGCGAACAATTCATCGCCAACACCATCAAAAAGCATAATCTCAATGTGAAATATCTCATTACTTCTGAAGCGGGAGCGTCTGTATATTCCGCATCCAAACTTGCACAAGAAGAATATCCAACTCTAGATGTTACCGTTAGAGGTGCTATCAGTATTGCTCACAGAGTACAAGACCCTTTAGCCGAACTCACGAAAATCGACCCTAAAGCCATCGGTGTAGGACAATATCAGCACGACGTCGACCAAAAATTGCTCCAAGAAAAACTCGATGAAAAGGTAGAAGATACCGTGAATGCTGTAGGAGTAGATGTCAACACTGCCAGCTATACGTTATTGCAATATATTGCCGGATTAAGCGAAAAAGTTGCAAAATCCATCGTTGCCTATAGGGACGAACACGGACCCTTTGAAAGCAAAGCCCAAATCAAAAAAGTAAAAGGACTCTGACCCAAAGCCTATGAACAGGCTATCGGATTTTTGAGGATTAAAAACGGAAAAGAACCGCTCGATATGACCGGAATTCATCCAGAAATCCATAAGCAAGTGTATGCATTCATTGAAGAAGTATTGGGCATTAAAAAGAAAGCGTTGAAATTACCATTGGAGAATGTATCACGTAGGGACGGAACTTGAAGCCGTCCAAGCGAAGCAACCATTAGAGAGCGAGCTGAAACGTACAACATTGGATACGAAACAATGATTGATGTCATAAAAGAATTACAGAGACCGTGATTAGACCCTAGAGAAGAACTCGATACTCCCAGTTTTAAATCTGATGTTTTGGAAGTAAAAGATTTAAAAATCTGAATGGAACTGGAAGGGGTCATCAGAAATGTGACAGATTTTGGAGCATTTGTGGATATTGGACTGCACAATGATGGGTTAGTCCACAAATCCCAATTGGCGAATTATTATGTGAGTAATCCGATTGAAGTCGTAAGCGTGGGACAAAAAGTAAAAGTCAGAGTGCTAGATATTGATGAAGAAAGAGAAAAAGTAAGTCTGAGTATGAAAGACCCAACTCAAACTTCAGAAGCCAGACCTAGAAAACAGAGAGAAGAAAAAGCTGAGAGAACCTTTGATGAAGAGCATTCAAGTATCAGGTCGAATATCACTTTTTCATAGTTCAAAAGTACCCCAAATTGCAGGGTGCACTTAACTAATGGTTTATCATAAAGATATTTCCTAATTGCTTTGTTGCAAACAAGAACGATTAAATTTGCAACAGAGTAATGAAAAACCGTTTCATAGATGGCAATATGTCTAGACAAGGGTATGTTTTCTCTGATTGGGCAAATGAATTTTTCCAAAATAAACAACAGTTTAAATACACCTTTGCCCAAGGAACACCTGAAAGCGAGGCACTTTCCAATGTTCAAAAAAATCTGCATATCAATGAAACTGCTACCACCTTCAAAATGACCAAATAGCTCAAAAATGGACAATATTCTGTTGTTCTCTTTACCACAGTAAATGAAAACGAATATTTTAAAAGATAAAAAAGATGATGTTAGTAAACTTTCAGATAACGAAAAATATCACCTTAGTATATATTAGACCAAAAGTACACATTGAGTAAGAACTTTTCATAATTCAGCCATAGGACATCTCGTAACAGGTGTTCCATAAATTCCCAAATCATAATCTTCAAATTTGGTATCGTGAGAAATATACGGCAAAACATCTGTAGTAGTAAATCCTATTTCTTTAGCAATCTTTCTATCCTTGATAATCTCTGGAGTAGTAAAGAGATTATTAAAGGGTTCTCCTTTTTTTATCATACAGAGCAGTTTCTTTTGTTGAATAAAATGATTGATAATATGGCAAATTAAGCTATTAAATCTTTCTGTATTTTTTTCATTTCTATAACGCAAATCTTTCAGAGAAATTTTTTGTCCATTAGCTCGCATATAAGCATAATTATCATTTTGTGGACTAGGAACTTTGCCATCACGAATATCTTGTTCATATCTATCAATATCGAAAGACATTTCTTTAATCTTTTTTTCTGTTTGACGTCTAATATTATTGAGAGAAATAATCTTCTCACTTCTTTTATTCACGATAGAATGGATGATTTTTTCTAAATCCAAAATATGGTGATTTCCCAAATCGACATCATTATCACAATGATAAAATGAGATTTCTTGGTTGAGTGTGCTTCCATCAGCTTTTTCTAATTGTATGATAAATTTGAAATCATTGTAATCTCCATTTGTGCCTCTATTACTTCATTTTACCGTTTCATATCCTACTACAAGCTCTGAAGGTAATGTTTTACCACTCAGTTTCTTATATCTCTCTTGAACAACTTCTAAAGCAGGAAATTTTTCTGCTTTATTCTTTCTTTTTTGAGCATTAGGAAGTTCGTTTTGAATGTGTTTTATAACTTCATCAGAAACTAACTTTCCTTTTTTATCTAGTTCTATTTTGGTGATAGTGATACCTTCTTTTCCCAATCAAGCACGATAAGCCTTCATTGTCGTAATAATGGTATTTTCGATAGCCTGAGTTTGTGTAGTAATATCTCCATAAAACGTGGCTCTAAGTCCTGATAAATCAGTAATATCATCTAAAGTAGTCGATTTTCCAGAACCTTGTTTCATTCAGATAGAATTTGGAGATTTAGGTCTTCCTGAAGCAACAATAGTGCAAGTATTGGAATGTTGTTTCTGGTTAATATTACCTACAGCTTGTTCCCATATGTTCATCGTTTCTTGGTGAAATTGTTCTCGTGAAGAAACAGAAGGTATTTGATTTTCTTGGCTATCTCAGGTATAAGTTTTAGACTTAAGATACAAATCATTGAGGCAAGCAAGTTTCGATTTATTTCGTTCAGCGTTCCCCTTTTCCCCTCCTTCTCCATACGCATTAAACCCATTCGTATCCATTAAATATTTAATCGCTTCTACATAATGACAAGGTTGTGCAATGCTAACTTTATTATTTGGTCATTTTGTATACAAAAACCCAAAATCTCCATCGTGAAAAATCTTATACGGTGCTTTACTTGTCCCAGAGTCAGAAACGGTATGAATAGTCTGATAAAAAAGCTGAGCAAGATATTTTAGTCCTTTTAGTGATAAATTTCCGTTTTCTTCTAAAAAATGATGATTTTTGTGATAGAGCAAATTTGTTATAATCATATATATATTCTTTTCTAATCACGTAATCTCTTTGTTCTTAAAACGGTTTTGATATAATTTCCAAGCTTCTTGTAGGGGAAGATGTTTTTCAAAAGGATGTTTTTCAAATTGTTTATGTGGTAAAGAAAAATTAGTTTTGATAAAGTTTTTGATTGATTGTTGATATTTCTCTCTAATAGTATCAGGTAGTTCTTCTTGTTTTAATAATCTTAAAAAACTACGATAAATTTTTAGGATATAGATATTCCTCGTATCTTCTGTGATACGGAGAGGGTCTTTCATAAAAGCATTGCTATAATTGACTATTTCTCGATTTTCATCAAATTTGTACATAGGTACAGTATGAGATTTTTCGGTACGTAATTTATACATTATTAAAACATCTCTGAGTTGTCCTATAATTTCATTTTCTAGTGTATAATATTTTCGTGATAATTCTGGAGTATGTAGTGTTTCTGCTTTGCTTTCTTCATTTATCGGTACTTTATGTTCTTCCATAGCAAAATACAAAATAATAAAAATAAATACATCTACTACTATAATTAAATCCTCTCAAAAATCAACTAATAATGATAACTTTTTCAATTGTCAAGAGTTAGCCCTCTATACAACTGCTCTACCAATACTAATTTTGCTAATCCGTGAGGAAGTGTAATTGCTCCCAGTGAAACTTCCTTCATCTGAGGAAATGCTTGTAGCAATTTCTCCCTTTCCACACCATAAGGACCACCAATCACAAACACACAATCTTGATGACGATAGAGCTGATGAAAGGCTTCCGTCGTCAGCATTTTTCCCTCTTTAATCAACAGAATTTTCTGAAAATGCTGATACTTCTTTTCCAGAGTCGCAATCAGACGTTCCGTTTCCTTTTGCATTACCAAATGACTATTCCCATCTTTAAAAGGTTTCAAAGTCTCAAACATAAGCTGCTTCCCCAAGCGTTTGACATACTCATTGATGGCAGTAGCAAAATGTTTATCTGAATCAGAAATATGAAGAATAACGAACATAAGAAAAGATTTGAAGATAAAGACAAAAAGTATACATAAAAAGCTGATACAACTCAAGAGAAAAAATTTGCAACAGTACAAAAATCCGTATATAAAAGTTTTATTCATCTTCTGCATTGAGAAATTGCAACACATAGTACAAAATCATCAATTCAATTCCACAGTAAAAAAATACCAAAGAAAATAAAAATTGTCCCGGTAATTCAATCTGAAACAGCAATACCACATTTACAATAGACGCCAAACACGTTGCAATCGTCCAATACAGATAATCCTTTTTACTAAACATAAAACGTGACTTCAAACGGTCAATGTAAAAGAGTGCTACTTGGCAGACGAACGTTCGCATTACGAGAAAAGGCAAAATCTCTGCAATATTATTTCATCAGCTTTTTAATAATGCTGAATATAACGCAAAATTGACTACCAATGAAAGAGCAAACCTAGAAATATTGCTAACGTATTGGATTTTTTTCAAAAGATAGACATTGAGGAGAAATATTGCTAAACTCATCCAATACCACAAATCCATTACTGCATTTGTCGTGGTTAACATACTGTAAAAATATCCCCCAATTACCCCTACCAAGAGCAATAAATTGGGCAATTCCAAACCACGCTGAAACCAGAGCGGAGCAGAAACAATCCATTGATGAAACTGGATTTTCCATTTGGGGATAGGATGTTTTTTGCGTATTCTTTCTCCTGCCAAGATTTTTCTGACTGATACGAACGAGCTTTCTTTCTGTGGCATTTTCCGCTTTTTGACCAGATATGTGACGACATAATAACAACTTAAAAGACATAAAGAAATGAGTATTCCTATTCCCAATGGACTAAGAGCATTGATAAACACATTCACGAGCACTATTCCCAACATCAAAAACAATTGATATCCATATTTTTTTTCAATAGGGTAAAGCATTCCCATAATGAATACAAGAAATCCCAGCACTCCAAACCAAAAATACGAAAAGAGAGAAAAAACAGACCAAAAAATTGCTAATCCCTCCGAAAATAAAGAAGTTCCCAAAATGACGAGTATTACCAGATACGTTCAGATTTCAAAGATGTTCTTCCCATCAGCATATGCAAATACGTAAGAACCCATAAGTAGAAAAAGATTGAGCAAAAGCAGACAGAGATATACGGAGATTTCACTAATTCCAATAAAAAAAAGCAATCCTGAAAATCCTATCATAATAACTATCCAAATGAAAAGCAAACTATGTTGATATCGGATTTTATCAATTTCGATTTTTGAAAAAACTTTTCTGGTTCCGTGGGTCAACATAAAAAGAAAAAATGTTAAGGGGAACAGCATAAAATACCAAAGGTCAATGGCATAAAAGAAACACGCAAAGAGTAAAGAAACGAGCAAGCAAATCAGGAACACCATTTCACAAAAACGAAAAAATAAAACATCATCAGATTATAATGCAAATGTGCTTTTTAGGAGCGTTATTCCACAAAAATATACTAGCATTACCACAAGAAATGCGAGAATTTGATGCCGTGTACGCTGAAAATCACACTGATTATAGCTATAGAGTACTACACCGAGAAATCCAAACACTGGCAAATAGGTGAGAATATCCGATGATTTACCAAATACCAGAGCAAAAAGCCAAAAGATAGCAATCATTACGATAATAGTTAATACGAGATATTCCAACAATGCAACCATATGAGGGAGCAACATTTTTAAAGAAGTGAAACAAGCCTGCATATCCTTCAAAAAGAACCACGCGAAAATTGTTCAGTGTTTTCCACCAATATATAAATTTTCTACGGTAGAAAGTGGTTTATTGAGTACAAATTTTTCTTGAGCCATAATTAAAGTTGCATACTGAGAAATGACATCAATATTGGTAACCGTACTATTTCTATCAATGAGAAATTTCTTATCATCTAATGTTTTCAATACCAAATTTTCAGAAGAACTAATATGAGATTGAGCATCCAACAGCAATTGTGCCATTTTATTAAAATTAGTTCCTAGTCTGATTTTTTTTAATTCATTAGAAATGTCTGTTAACGTTTTCATTTCTTCAGAGCTTAAAATCCCTTTCCCGATAAAAAGTAATTGGTCAATACGGTCAATATTACTGTTAATCACTTTGAGAGCGTGTTTAATATTTTTATTTTCATATTTTTTGATTTCTTTTTGCTGTAAAAGGCTTTGTTGCTGTTCCCATTGTTTACGTTTTTCTTCATATTCTTTAGCAATATTTCTAATCAGTGTGGTAATTTCTTCTGGAGTCATCGTATTGTCGGTCATTTCCACGGTTTTGGGTTGAAGTCCCAGTGCAAACACATAACGGAGACTTTTTTCCAACGTATCACTAAAGGTAATCACCGAAAAATCTATTCCATTAAACGGGATAATAATATGAATTTTCCCAAATTTTTCGATAGGTTGTTCATATTCATTCAGTGATATAACGACAATTCCCCAATTTTCCAAAAATTCCTTTATGAGAGAAAGTTCACCCCCTCCAATAAGGATATCTAGCTGATATTGACGTTCATCTTTTTCTTTTATCCCAATTAAATGGAAATACATTGTCGAAATACGAGGTAAGAAGTAAAGAAATTTTTCTCTTGCAAAGGTTATATGGAAATTTCCTGAAAAATCAACCTATGGAAAAAGTTTTTTCTAGTATGGAGATGAATAAAAAAATAAAAAAAATAAGAAAAAAGTAAAAAAAACTGACTCCATTTGCAAATCATCCAGAAATAGCTATCTTCATTCTTATCTTATAAGAATGTTGTACCTTTTTATTTTCCCTCCTTCACACAATGAAAAAATTACTCCTGCTTTTTCTTCCTTTTTTACTACTTGTTGTGCTTGCGGGATGTGCAAACTTTGGGACTTCATCACTACCTTATCCGTCTACCCCTCCTACTGCAACTAGTGGTGAAGGAGTATTTGATATTTCAATAGAAACATATACGGGCGAGGGATTAGTAGACCAGACGTACTATTTCGCGAAATATGACGATACCTATGTATTGCTGTATGTTGATAATGTTTCAGAATGAGATGCTCATATTTGGAATATGTTTAATCGAAATGCAAAACATATAAAGATTACGGATGCTGAGAATATTCAGATTTTGAGAAAAATTTCCACCAATCTTGAATATAAAAAGCCTCTCTGAGTAATGAATAACGGTGTAAAAATGCTGGGTGAGTATGTATATATACGGACTACATATCAGCAATTTGCTACCTTTGGAAATCTGCTTCCTCACGATGATAGTACCACAAAAACCATCATTTTCCCTTATCATATCGCTACTGATATGGTAGGAGAACGTATAGAAATTCCTGCAATGTTATTTGTTCCTTTTGATATGCAAGGAGGTATTTTGATAGGCAAAAAGTTTGAATGTTTTGAATGTGATGGAAATGTTGCTCCTGATGTGATACTATATAATCCAGCATATACTGTTTTGGCAAATATTGGGTATGTGAAGGAGGTGAAAATTCATCCAAAAGAAGAAAATGGAGAGTATGCGTATATTTCTTACGAACCTTTTAATATTACCTATAAAGCGTGTCCAGATAAAGATTTGTGTGAAGTGGAAACCATCTATACTCCGTCTGGAGTAAGACAAAGTTATGTTAATCCTTATCTCTGGGGAATGGATATATAATTTTAAGAAGATATTTTTTGATTATATGCTCGTATAATTTGTAAAATTCTACAAAATAGATATACTTAGTCAGCTTTTATTTTTTACCTTAAAACAACTATGAAAAAGACTGTTATCAGTATGAAAAGTATTAGAAAGTTTGCTGATACGGTATTTACAGTTTATGTTGACCCAGTGAATGCTGAAAATTATTTTGTAGATTTGGAATCTGCACAATACGACGACAAAAAAAACCATATCCACCAAACAACCGTATCAGAAAAATAGAACCATATCCATTAATAAGCTGATTTCTGCTGTTTTTTTTCTTGCTTCTTTGGTTTCATTTCACAATATAATAAATTTTTGTAGATACTCCAATTACTCACCGCCAAAAGCAACAATGCAATAATTTTTAGCTCCAATCCATATCGAGGAAGTACAGAAAGCATACTTCCCAATCACAAAAAAGAAGCTAGACTTATAGTGCAACTAGGACAGCCCGTAACTAAAACTCCAAGCATTCCTCCCAACCATCCTTGAGAATGCACAGCTTTTTTATTCCCTGTATAAAGAGTGAGTTTATAGATTTGTCCTGATAAAAAGATACCAAAAAGCAGAGCAAGTACGATGTTGAGCATCATTTCACTATAAGTAATAAATTTTCAGAGATTTCCGAGTGTATACTGGTAGTGAAAAAACGCAAAACTAAGGTATAAAAACAATCAGAAAGCACAACAACTAATAAGTCGATACTTTCGGTGAGAAAACACTAACTTTACATTACTATAAACAATGTTCATCTTCTTAAAAAACGTCATAAAATTAGGATATGCCAGAAAAGGGATAATAGATGTTATCCTTAAAAAAACGTTAATATTTTTCAGGTGAAATACATATGTTTGAAATAGTGGTAATAAAACGAAAATGAAAAAGAAAATCAAGTCCATTATCAGAAAATCAATTATTATTCAGAATACACTACTTATCACCTAGCTTTGAGCTCTTTAATGTATATTGCCTAAGCAGTAACTGATTTCATTATGCACTCAAAAAAATGAGAATACTCTTGCTTTTTGCTCCTAAAATCCTACATTCTGGGTAGTCTTTATCTTTTACACCGTTCGTATGTCTCTTCTTCTCCAAATTACTAACGATTACCAAGACGCAATGAAAGCAAAAGCAACACTCAAAAAGCTGACGCTTAATTATCTTTTAGCTCAGGCAAAGAATAAAAAGATTGAACTACAACACGATTTGACCGACGAAGAAGTCATTGCTCTTATCAAAAAAGAAATCAAAGCTATCAATGAAAGTATTTCCTTTCTTGAAAAAGTAGCAGATAAAGCTGAAACGCTTGCTGAAGAACAGCAAAAAAAACAGCTCTTAGAAGCGTACTTGCCAGCAATGCTTTCTCGTGAACAAACTGAAACACTTATTACTTCCCTCATTGCCCAGCTTTCCCTCACTGACCTCAAAACGCAAAGAGGTGTCCTGATGAAAGAGCTTATGGCTCATCACAAAGCTGAACTTGATACCACGATAATAAATGAAATCATTACGAGCCTTATCCAACCGTAAAAGGTTGTTTGATAACCCCCTTTTATTTTTCCTTTGTTGTAAATGAAACGATTAGGATGTTTTTTCTTCCAGCGAACTAAAGTTATTTTACTTTGTACTATCGGTAGTCTTATCGCTCTCAATAGGAGTTTGGCAGCTGTGCAAGACCAACCACTTCTTCCCATTACAGAAATTTTTACTAATGCAAGTTATGAAAGATTTCTTTCTACCTACAATCTCTCGACAGCAGAAGTTGCAGCTCTTCTTTCCAATGAAAAAGTTTTGCAAATCTTTTCGTATCTTTCTACGCTTGCAGCTAATGAACATCAGTTTTTTGAACTCATTGAACTTTTGAATGCGGCTTATCCCATAAAAAACCGAACTTCTTCCGCGGATAAAGTGATGAATCTTCTCAATAAAGCATTGGTTGATACGTCTTCCTCTACTACTTCTCATCAGGCAACGGCTGGTATGTTGAAAATCTCTGCCAATACGACGCGTCCTTCTCTCAATCAACGAATTCGTCTAACGCTACAGACCAGAACTTCGTATAGAGGATGGGTAAATTTTTCTCTGCAATATAAATCTTCTGCAAATGATACGCGAGGAAATATCAATAATTCCACGTATTTTACGGCGAGCAATTATTTACATAATGGCGTACAATTTATGAGCCAAGATAATGGTGAAATCATCCTTTCTTCGTTTATCGAGTTTCACAAAAAGGGGTATTATAGGCTGTTGGCTCGTGATGACGACAGGAATGAAGTCACACTTTCTTTTACTGTGGATATGGACACAAATATCTTTGAAAATAAAGAAGTAATGTCTGAATATATCTATACTGCTACCAATTGTAAAAGATATACCGTACAACGTTTGAGGAATGATACCTTTACTTCTCCCAATTTCCAATATCCAATGTACTTTATTGCTGCTTCGTATCTGGAAAGATATGTGGACTCCAAAAATCCCGGTACTTGCCAAATTAGAACTACTTATGCTACCAATGAATTTATTCGCAATGTCTCTGATACCCAACACATTGCTCCCAATGGAAAAATTTACTTTATTGAACGCGACGGGAATTCCTATTATTCTCTCCAGACTGAAAGCAAAAGAACCTTCCCCACTATCAATGCTTTACGCCAAATGCTCACAGCTACCAATCCACTTGCCAATTTTCGACCTCATACGCATATCCAATCTGAAGAAACCTATACGGCAAAAATTGCTTATACCAAAGAAGTAAAGATTTACAAAACTGATAAAGGATGGATGAGTTATGCTTTGCCTATCGGCACGTATTTTTCCACAGCGAAAGAGCTCAAAAATTACTTGAATACTCATCTTAAATAAAAGCATTAAACAAGTAAGCCGAAATAGAAGCGATTATGATTACGTGAAAAAGGTCGGATTGATAAGCTTGAGAACAAGTCCAGCCAATCCCAACAAAGCTAATGCACCTCCTACTTTCAAAATCAGACTTTTCCCTTTTGAGAAGCTACCAGAATTAGCTCCTTCCATTGTCATCATTACTCCACCCACAATAATCAATAGCACTCCTAGTACCAACATTGTAGATGTCAAAATTCTCATCAATGCTCCAATGAGCGTAGGAAATGCACTTACAGGCGTTACTTCAAGTGTTCCATCAGCATTGGCTCTTGTAGGTCCTGACGTTTTCATCACAATACAATTGCCAATGAAAGGCACGTTGGTATTGAGTTTCGTTCAGCAACAGACTTTACTACAGTCTTCACATTCTTTTTTGGAAGGATTTCGTCTATGAGTTCCAGCTTTTTCTTGTTCTTTACAAGCTTTTCTAGCATCATTTGTGTTAGAAGGATTAGAAGGTGTTGCAACAGGAGGACATTCTCCATTAGCAGGTTTTTCGGTCCCATTAGAACATTGTTCAGCAATAGCTTCACATTTCCCATTTTTCCATTCTTGACCAGCAGGACATTTTTCACAAGCAGTTCCTGCTTCATTAGGATGTTCTCCAGAAGGACAGGTTTCACAGTCTAGTTTTTGTTGATTGTAAATCATAGTTTCAGGATTTTTACAAACACATATGGTACTACCTCATTTTCCATCACCACTTCGTTGCATATTGGTATTACACTCACAACGATGACAACTAAGTCCATTACTACAAGCTCATCCTTGTTGTTTACTAACTGATTTATCATTACCACAAGCTTTTACTGTAGAGATAGACTGTTCACAAGTAAAACAATGGGGATTACTATTAGGACTAATTCTTAATGTTGCATTTCCTTGATGACACGCTGTTCATTGAATAGTTTGACATCTATTTGTGGATGGATTTATATATACATCAATAGCAAAAGACACACTTACACCCAGTACACAAGCTACTATACTACTTCCTAAGAGATATCTATATATAGTTTTCATTATCGTACTATAAAAAATAAAACGCCTCACCTTACGTAAAGAAGGTCGGATTGATGAGTTTAAGGATAACTCCAGAGAGTCCGAGAAGAGCCAATACTGCTCCTACTTTCAAAATCAGACTTTTCCCTTTTGAGAAGCTACCAGAATTAGCACCTTCCATCGTCATCATTATTCCTCCCACAATAATCAACAGAAGCCCTATAATCAGCATTGCAGAAGTCAGTATTCTCATCATTGCTCCTATCAACGTTGGAAAAGCATCTCTTGTAGTAGTTGTTGTAATCCCATTTTCATCTTGAGAAGTAGGCCCTGTATCCGTCAATTGGAGACAATCGCCAATAAAAGGCAGAGAAGTATTCAGTTGAATTCCATTCTGACACCTTTTAGTTGCTTCACTCTCACGTGGTTCACATTGTTGGGTTGCGGGATTATATACTTTAGTAGTATCGCTACAGGCAACCACTTCAGCTCCCGGCAATTCTCCTCCGTCCATTTCTTCTTGGGCAAATGAACATGCTGGAAGCATTATCCCTATGATACTGAGACTTACAAGAATTTTTTTTATCTGCATTTTTTGGTGGTATAAATAAAGTATCTCTATTATACTCAAAGTTCTCGGTTTTTGCAAATTTTAGCACTTGATTTTCATCTCCATATTCGTATACATTCTAGCATAGTTAAAAAATGCTGGGGTGATGGAACTGGTATACATGTACGCTTGAGGTGCGTATGCCTTACGGCTTGAGGGTTCGAGTCCCTTCCTCAGCAGAAATCTGTTGTCAATGCGGAGTAGAGAAACGGTATCTCGTTGGGCTCATAACCCAAAGGTAGGTGGTTCAATTCCATCCTCCGCAACCAATTGGGGAATCGTCTAACGGTAGGACGCCGGACTTTGACTCCGTCTGTCCAGGTTCGAATCCTGGTTCCCCAGCCAGATGAGATTTTTATCAGAAAAGAGTGTCTCCAATCAGGGTTGTACTACAAAAGTAAGCCTTTTTTATTTACCAAAATGTTCGAAAAGAATATTTTCGTGAAAAAAATGCAGACCGATGTATGATAAAGACAATTTTTCAAGAGAAAATCTTTCTTTATGCCTCGTTACACACTTGTTCAGAGGAATAGAACGTCATATTTTGTGGTGTATTTACATAGGAAAATCTTCCATCCATTTCACACGTTACCGTCCTAGATGCACAACCTGTTGAAGTCTTGTACCACGCTACTTCACTATATCACGGTTTAGTATGTTTCGGAGCTACCGTTTTATTAACAATAATATCACACGAATTCAACGCAATATCTCCCGTCGACGCACTTCCTCCTCTAGCAATAATCGCCTTTGCACCTGAAGTAACTACATCGCTACACCATCTTTGGAGGTCGTCACCTTCGAAATCTAGCCCTATTGTCTGTCGATGGAGTCCATCACAGTAGAAGAGACAGCCACTGAGGAACTCATACGTCCCTGCGAACTGACTCGTCGTACAGTCCTGATAGATGAGTCCTTCGCTTCCTAGCAGGACACCACCATTGATGTTGACGTTGACACCGGTGATAGCTACGCCCGTATTGATACTGACTCCCTTTTTTGCACGGATAAGGAAGGTATTTTCTTTGGTGGAAGTGAAACGTGTTCATCTGTAAACAGTATCATCATAATCACTCCAAAGAAAAGAGCCAGAATGCTGAGCCTTCGTCATCTGTCCAGCGGCGAAACTGTAGGGAGCAGAGGTTCAAATGCTATTATTCGTGCCTCAGGGGATGAGGGAGTAAGCAGCTTGGATGGTATTTTCTCTTCCTGCAGCGACACTTGAGAAGGGAGCGGATACGGTATTGTAGCGACCGCCACCAATGAATGCTCATTCAGCATTTTCTTCTATATCGTTTCAATATCCTGCTCCGATACTGGCAGTACGTGCATTAACGATATTGTCTTGTCCAGCTCCGATGGTAGAGGTTATCCCCTTTGCTCCAATGGTATTGTGTATTCCTCCCAAAATGATGCTATTGAGTGCTCCTTTTGCAATACTATTCCCAGAAGTTCCACCAATCGCTCCTACCACTAGTCCCCCAGAAATGACAATCCTTCCCTTGGTAGCATCAAAGAACACCTGCTGTTGGTCTCCTGAAGGTCATACAATCACCGTATGAAGCGACGGAGTATGCGTTGCAGGGGCAGTAGGAATGGTGATGACTGTAGCCACCGTTATCGTGATACCCAAAGCACCACAGAGGAGCAACGCAACCACAAGGGGAGAAGAGAGGGGAGAAAACCAAGATTTCATAGCACAAGAAAAAAGAAATAAAAAGCTAAATCTATTGCTACCATAGATATTTTGCTATCAAATGCAAGCGTTTTTTTGCTGCGGGGTGGGGGACTCTTCCTGTCAGTCATTCTGAGCGAAGCGAAGAATCCAGAACGTACCATAAAGGTCTGGATGCTTCCCCCGCAGTACTGCGTGGACGGGTCAGCATGACGACTTGTACACAACCTCAGCATAACGCTGTGACATTGAAAACCCCGCAGTCCTGTGGGGGGAGGGGTGTCAAAGCCCAAACACATAACTGAATGTTTCTCTCAAAAAAATCCCTTGATTTTCTCTCCACATTGCATACTATGTAGTTGAAAATTTAAAATTCTCGCATAAAATTAAAATCTTTATTTAAAATTCTGCAAAAAATGAAAACCAGATCAATTTTTCCAACACTCGTTCAAGAGTTAGAAAACAATAAAATTCTGCTGTTGGTATGACCCAGACAAGTAGGGAAAACTACTCTCTTAAAACAACTACAAAACGAAGTGAAGGATAAAGCAACTTTTTTTATAAATTTAGAAAATCCTGATATAGTACATTTGCTCGATGAACATCCCTATAAACTCTTTGAAATCACAGGGATTGATAGTAAAACTTCCCAGATTATTTTTGTAGATGAAGTACAATATCTCCAAAATCCTTCCAATTTTCTAAAACTCATCTACGATGATTTTCACGAACATATCAAATTAGTTGTCTCAGGCAGTAGTAGCTTTTATATTGACCAGAAATTTACGGATTCACTGATGGGAAGAAAAGAGTATTATGAGATTTTGACTCTGAATTTTGAAGAATTTTTGGTATTTAGAGAAGAAGAACAGATTAAACAAGTGCTATTTGAAGACAAAAAAATTCCCATAGGTTACAAAAGAAGGATTGAGGAACTTTTTTTGGAATATATCACCTATGGAGGCTATCCTGAAGTGGTACTGACACCAGAAATTGAGAAGAAAAAAAGAAAACTGGAACTTCTGGCTTCTGACTACATTAAAAAAGATATTTATGATGCTAATATCTCTGAATCGACAGTATTTTTCAATATCTTGAAAGTCTTGGCTACCCAAACAGGAGCATTGCTAAATGTACAAACTTTAGCTAGTATGTTTGGTGTGAGTCAACCTACCGTGAATAAATATCTTTATATTATGCAGAAAAGCTATAGTATAGGAATAAGTAAACCCTTTTGGACCAATATTGTAGCAGAACTTACCAAAATGCCAAAAGTATATTTCTTTGACCTTGGGATGAGAAATACCCTCCTCAGAAATTTTGATACTATCAAAGAGAGACTAGATAAATGAGCATTTTTTGAAAATATCGTCTGGAGAGAAGCGGTAATGCATTATGGACTAGACAATATCAAATACCGGAGAACCCAGCATAAAAATGAAGTAGATATCATTATAGAAGAAAAAAAAGCTTATGAAGTAAAATTTAACAAAAATCTGATTAAAGAAAGTAAATATCAGATATTTAAAAAAAAATATCCCAACATTTCCTTAGACTTTATTGTTTTTGATGAAGTATTGGAATGGATGATACGTTTATCATAATTTTTATTGTTCTGTCATAGGCATTTAAATGACTATTAAAATAGTAGGATAGTCAGTATCCTGTTTTCTAAAATAAATATAAGGGATTGTTTGTAAAATGTATCATTTGTCTTGAATGGGGTAGGGGACTCTTCCTGCCAGTCATTCTGAGCGGAGCAGACTGTCAGTCATTCTGAGCGAAGCGAAGAATCCAGAACACACCATAAATGTTTATTGTAGCGAAGAATCCAGAACGTAGATTTTCCCTCGTTTAGTATCGCTCCTCTGGTTTTGTTATTCCATTGGTAGGGTCAGTAAGCAGTGAATGTTGCAAATTGGTTTTTTGTAAAACAAAACTCTTATCACATACTTTTTTCAGAGATTTCCCTTTTCATCACATTGGAAAAATCACTACTAATTCTTTATTTTTAAATGCTTCTTTAACCTTAATGAGTGCAGGTGAAATATCATTATCACCCGTAATAATAATGGCTTTATCGTAAACATCCTTGTAAGCATCTATGACAATATTGAGTGCAATATTTACATCAGTTTTCTTTTCCTCATACGTTTCAAAATCGATAGACATATGAGCCTTTTCTTCCAAAAGAGTATAAATATATGTAGCTAATTTTTTAGGCAAAATTCATATAATAGGATTTTTGTTTCCAAATTTCTTTTTTACTTTCTGAAATTCTCATAAAATGGTTTTTACTCAAATACTATACAAAGCCTTGATATATTGTTTATGTCTGGCTACTCCATCATTATCATTAGGAAATAATGCTGTAAAATATTTTGTTTCCACTATTTTATCCTCATATTCCAAAAAATCACTAGCTAACTTTTTATAATTAAGCCGGTAAAATTGCTTTCCATACCTATGTTTTATAGAATGGAACATATTAAATCCATCTACATATACTATGACTCTTTTCATTTGGTAAATTTTTGCTATAAAAAACCAAACCCTCGCCGAAGCGAGGGGGGTGGATAACACTATACATCAGACAAAGCTGAGATATGTATCACTTCGTGTGAATATAGTATATGCAAATCTTTTTAAAATGCAAGTTTTTTTGCTGATTTTTTTTATGTTGTGTGGCAGAGAACTATCTGGATTTTTTTTCCGCAGTTTTTATGGGACGTATTGCGTTTTCTTGTTTCAAAGTCCTTCTGAGCGAAGCAGACTGTCAGTCATTCTGAGCGAAGCGAAGAATCCAGAACGCACCATAAATACCTGGATGCTTCCCCCGTCCCGCAGAACTGCGGGGGAAGCACGACGACTTGCACATAACTTCAGCATAACGGAGTGACATTGCCAGCCTCCTTGCCATATGAGTTTAGGAGGCCCTTTTTTTGAGCTTGACTTTGTATTATTATTAGCTATACTTTCTAAAAAATAAACTAAAAAAATTATTAAAATGTCGAATTTTTAAAAAAATGTTGAATTTAAAAAAAAGCAAGAAATGGAAAAGAAAAAATTTTTTAAAAGTTTTGTTGTCATAGCATTGGCAATATTCTGGGGAGCAACAAGCCTTGTTGCTCAAGATACTATCCCATTGGATATCAATTCTGATGGAGAAGCGGTAATAACGGAAGAAGGGCATTACTGGATACCTTCTACTTGGATTGTTCCATCTGGACAATCATCAAATGTCTTCTACAAAGTAAAAGTAGTTATGGCGGAAGGGTTGGATCCTTCTAAAGTCTTTTTGTACGTTAAAGGGTGGACGGATGTATTACGATTATATCCCGAGGGATATGGTACTGGAAATCAAGGACTTAAGATGCCAGGATCGTATAGTATTCATAACAACGCACAAGCAGGAGGGAAAGTGATGTTTCATGTCGTCTACATCGATGACCCCATCGTCAAAATCAACGGAAATACCATTACAGGAAAAAAGCGTCTTTCCCAATGGAATGGAACGTTGACGGTAAATGCTGGGGATATTGTAGTACTAGACCAAAACGATTTTTTCTCTGCTAGTGGAAACGGTTCGAGTTGGCTAGAAGTTAATGGTGTAGAGGTTGCTACTAATCTCACATCTTATCCACTAAGTTCTTATGCTAATAACTCCCAAGTGGTATTCAATTCTCGAGATGGGTTTGGTCCTAATCCTACTCATAGTATGAGTTTTAAGTTAGTGTTCCAGTCTTCAAATGTACCTGTAAGTGGAGTAAGCGTAATCCCACCGACGAAAACAATGCAAATTGGTGAAAAATTTACTCCAACAGCAACCGTATTGCCTGCCAACGCGACAAACAAAGCGGTGACATGGTCAACGAGTAATCCTGGAGTTGTAAGTATAAATGCAACAACAGGAGAAGTGACGGGAATTTCTGCGGGATCGGCAACGATCACCGCAACGACTGTTGATGGAGGATTTACTGCTACCTGTGAAATAACAGTGCAGGCAGCGACAGTTCACGCGACAGGCGTAACGCTGAATGAGGGCAGT
>JAISMG010000024.1 GCA_031276875.1 Candidatus Peribacteria bacterium
AATTTCCTGCTGTATCTCTCAGGGAAAGTACAAGGATTTTGTTGTCTCTCACTTTCTCTATATAAAAATTACTTTTCCCTACACAATGATTGAGCTGTTTGCTTTCTTCTTCCATTTGTTTTTTGGTGATAAGCGACACGAGCTGAAAAGCTTCTCCGTTGACGTTCACGTCTGCGATGAAAAGAGGTTCTTTATTGGGGTCAAGTTCCGAAAGATAGGCAGCATTATAGATGATATTGGGGTTATAGGCAATATGATGTTGCTGAAAGTATGCTTTCAGAGTTGTATCTCGTTGCTTTTGAGCGGTAGTTGCCAAAAGCGTTTGTATTTCTGATATATATATCGTATTATCAATTTCTAAGTTCTGAGCGAGAAAATTTGCATATGCTGTATATTGTTCTGTTTTATTCTGTTGGGTTTGCAAAGCATTTGCTTGTTCGTAAAGTTTAGAAAGAGAAAATGGCCTATTTAAAAGAGCATTGGTATGACGTTGAAGCGTATCTAACGCTCCATACAGTAGATGAAGCTGTGGGTCGATATGTTGCTGTTGAGCTTGGATGAGTGCATTGCGTAGATGAATGAGTTGTTGCTCTGTAAGCTGGTTCATTACTTCTGGAGCTTGTTGACGCAAATATTCCATTCGTCAGTTAAGCTCTTTGACTTCAGGAGTTCCTTCTTTTAAATCCAAGACATTGAAACTTGGAGCTCCTTCTCCTCTAGAATGTTCCACAAATCCATATTTTCTGAGAAATCTATTTAGTGCAGGATTAAATCCGTCAAATTCCAAACGGTCGTATCATTTTTTTCTCGCTCTTGTGATGAGTTTTTGTACTTCTTCATCAAGGTTTATGTTCATCTCACGTTGTCCACGAGGCAAAAGAGCAGTAGCTCAAAGGTAAGCGATTTTTTTACCTTGTTCATCTGTTCTGTCTTCCACAGCAAGAAATCAGATAATGTTTCCTTGAGGGTCTCTGATGAGCCTATTGAGGGGATTACCATTTTCAAGTGTGGTAAAAAGTTCTTCTTGAGTATTCTGTAGTATTGCACGAGAAACGGTAGTAATGGTAGCATTGATAGCTTCAATTTGTTTTTTATCTGCTGGAGTAAGCTGTAATTGTTTGGATTTCATCGTAAAAAGTAAAAATAAATATACCTAAGTATAGTCATTTCTTTCTATTTTGTCAACTTTCTCTCCTCTATTTTCACTGCTGTCCAAATAAAATCATATAGCAAATTTTTCTTTATGGTATTCATCAATCCTACAAGTAATAGTCATTCTGACCCCGCAGTCCTGCGGGGGAAGAAACCAGATATTAAGATTATCTTTCATCTGGATTCTTCACTTCGGCTTCGCCTTGTTCAGAATGACTACCGCCACTAGTGATGTACTTCTTATAACAGCCCTTTGAAAAAATTTGTACGAGAGATTTTTTTTCATTACCTCATAAGTAGAGGAATAGGTAGGATAGTTGTTCCTGTCTTCAAAATTTTTTTATTTGGACAGTAGTGAACCTAATTTTTGACTATTGCTATGTAAAAAATAGTAAATAAAACAGTTTTTTAATGATACCAAAAGCAATAAAAAGCTCCCTTTATGAAAGGGGGGAGGGAAATTTCACAACAGATAATTATTGATTATTTTCATCGTCATCATCGTCATCATCTCCCTTTCAACCTCCACCACTAGGAGGAGTACCACCATTAGTAGCCACTCATTCGTGATATTTCTTATATCTTTCCAAAAAGCTGGATACATGTTTCTTTCCTTCTTCATCATAAGCGTCCACTCCCAAATTCAATCCCAAACTATTTCCTCCTCTAGAATTGATACTATTGAAAATGCTTCTCATTTCATTATTTACAAAACCTTCATCTAAATTGCGTAAATCACTCTTAAGTTTCTGAGCTTCTTTGTCTGAACTATTAGAATTTTCAATTCTGTTGTACTGCTCTTGGTGGAGATACTGATACCTTTTTTGACTAAAAAATATTTTATATTCATCACCTGAAGTATATTCATCAGCAAAAGTAGTCCCAATAAAACTTTCATCAATATTCCCTGCTTTAATATGGTTCCAAAGTACATTGGTCAAATTTTTAATTGCAGTTTTTACTTCTTTGGGAGGATTACTTCCATATTGAGCAAAAATTCTTCCATATACCATAAACTCTAAAATCTGTTTGAGGTTATTGTCTGTTATAGAAAATCCTGCATCATCTACTTTCTTTTTATGAAGTTGTACTACAGTCCCCAATGTTCTCGCAAGTTTTTCTTTTCCTTGCTGGTCAAATCAATAATTCTCAAACCAGTTAAACAGCACTTTCTTCATAAGATACGTTAACCCTCTTGTTTTTTCTGGATGTTTAGGGTCAATGCTTCCATAACTCGTAATTCCTGAATTCACTCCTCACCAAAAATCCTCCATTGCCTGTTCCATATCTGCATCTTTTGCGTCAAATTTTCCATTGGAATACTTGGTCAACGCAGCAAAGGTTCCTTTGGTTTTTCCGAGAGCATTCCATTTTGCTAATCTTCCATTTCCCAGAATATCGTCGTTAATATGGTCAACCTGCGGTTCAAACTCACGCTGTTGAATATAGGCAATCACTTCATCATCTTTAGGGTCTCTCAGATCATCATCTTTAGGGTCTCTCAGATGAAGCTTCTGAATTCCATCACTAATCATACCCGACATACCATCTTTATTCCAAAATTTATCAAAAGCATTAAAGTAGTCTTTGTAAAAATCTTGAGGTTTCTCTTTATCTTTTCCCTCTTTAGGTTCATCTGGATTATTATCAAATCTTGACCATTTTCGTTGAGTTTCTTTAGAAAATTTTCACTCTGTCAATACATCTAATAAATGAGCAATTTTCTCAGGATGGCGAGCTTCGATTGCCATCATTCCCGGAGTAAATGCCATAGACCTACTTAATTTTTCCAATCGTCCTTTCCAAGAATGAGGAAGAAAACGGAAATATCCAGACGTCAACCCAAAGAGCAATACTTCTTGAAGCTTTGAAAATTGTGCAGACGTTTTAGCCATTTCTGCCATTCTCTGAATATAGGGTAATGCTTTACCGGGTCTATTGGACAGCCCGTATCTCTTAAATTCATTATATGCATTTTTAAAATTAGTAACACCACGTTGTTTGCTTACTCCTTCATTTAATTTCTCCTCACTAATATAGTCTTTGTATCTTGTTTCTAATTCAGTAGCAAATTTTGCTGATAATCGTCTTTTATTGCTAGGCTTAATTCCTTGTTGAAATCCAAAAAAGCTATCATTATCTCCTCCTCTTTCGTCCAATTGGTTTACAATATACAGCATTTCAGCTTTTGCTTGGGTATCCATAATATGCCCATCTTTCGTTTTGTGTTCTCATTTTTCATCATCAAATTCAGCTTTTTGAAGTTTATATTGCCTCACAAATCTTTCGTGATGTTCTTTTCCAAGTAACAGTTTAACCCAATGTCCCGTAAATTGTAAATGTGCCATTCTAGCATAGGGACCACCTCCTTTGTTAATATTTGCTAAATATGCTGCTGCTACAAAATATCTCTGTTTTTCATCTGTAATCAATCCCTTTTGAGAAGAAATATAGCCTATAATACTCTTCCCTCCCAGAAATTGAGGAAGATATGCTTTATTGACGGTATCTCCAAAATCGGGATCTTTGTCAAAAATATCCAACCATTTTTGAATTTTTTTCCAAACCCTATTGTCTCTTTCATTCCAATGCTCCATATCTGCTTTGGCAGTAGCTTCTGCACCTCCTGTCCATCCCACTGCTCCAAAAAGGTTTCAGAGATGTTTGTACAGTCCCCATTCTCCTACTACCAAATTCATAAAATCATCATCTTTTTCTTTACTATATTCATCCACCAGTCCTTTTATTTTCTTTCGACAGTTTTCCGCAGTATGAATAATGTTATTAAATGACCACCACTTCAATCATTTTTGACTAAGAGGAATTGATTTTTGTTGTATTTTATTGCTTTCCTCTTCTTCCTCTTGTTGAGCTTTAGTTTTGGGTTTTAAATGTTTAGTAGCAATAAAAATCAGAAAATTATTGTAGTCCATTTCTCTACTATAACCTTTTTCTTCAAAAACTTCTTTTTTGTTTCCATCTACCTTTGAAAGATAAGTAGAAGTTACTTTAATTTTTCCATTAGAAAGGTATTCTATTTTATAATGCACATTCTGAGAACGTTTATCTGTTAATTCATCTTGCAGTCAGAAATATTCAACTTTTTTTCCTTTTTCTTCTCCTAAATTAAAAAGTATTTCATTATCTTTAAAGACAATACTTTGGTCCAAAAAAGTTCCCCAATAATCACCAAACATATTGGTCTTTTGTATCGTCTTCATACAATCTTGTAACGTTGTTCCATTTGTAGCAGGCGGTAGTTTATATATGTCTCCTCCAGCTCCATTAGCAAATTTCTCGAGAAAAGTAGTCCAATGTCCTTCATCTTTGGGAAAGTCTACAATTTTCCCTTCCAAACTTCCCAGTCCCAGTTCTCCTCCAGATAATTTTACTTTCACACTATCAGCACTTGTACTTACAATTTCCATTTGTATTCGCTGGTCTCCATCCTTTCCTTGAGGAGGTAATTCGCTTTCTCGTCCTGTATTTATCCATAATCTCGTCCCTTTTTTCAGTCAGGCTTCTTCTTCTCTTTTCTTTATTTCTTCTAAGGAAAGTTTTTGATTATCTACGTTATGTTGATTATCTTTAAGTTTATCATACCCAAACGGATGTCCCTTCATATCTTGAAAATAGGTCAAAAAGTTTGCTCTTTGCGTTTCTGCTTCTTCTACAGGAACATCTGTAGCAGGTTTAGGCATGTTATCCAAAAACTTAGCTATTTTCTTTTCTGATTTGTCTGAATGACTTTCAAAACCTCCTACTTGCATTGTCAATACCTGTCCCACAAAACGTTGCAAATCTTCCCCCGCTAATTGCAATTTTTTATCTTTCACATTTAAGGTATGTTGTTTCAGTTCTTCATCCGTATACGCTGCTAAAGGATTACCTTGTTCATCCACCAAAAATCTCAAGTTATCTTCTCCTTCAGTATCTATTTTTTGTTGTACTTCAGGAGGATAAGGATTTTTCAGGGTGGGGTCTAGAGTTTCAGTCAGCTTTCCTGTCTTTTTATTTCCCTGATTATCTGTGAGTTCTACCACATAATCTTCTGTAATTTTCTGTGGTTGTCAGCTCTTATCCACCACCGTAAAAAATTTATGTCTCAGAGGGCTAGTTTCTGCACTTAAAAACGCTTCCGCTTCATCAGGGATAGTGAGAACAAACTTCATATCCAGCATTCCTTGTCCATCTCCGATACGTTTTTCTACAGGAAAGATAAGGGTTCCACCGGGAGTTTCTATCTTGATTTCTTTTTGGGTCAAATCCAAAAGTGTATACATCTTATCTTTTACCGTTTCCATATAGTTTTTCATCGCTACGTTCAAATCAATATCATCCTTGGGAATGCTTTGCAAAAAATCATTATTTCTCTGTACAATGTTTTTTCTTATCAGCTTGTTTCGTTCTTCTGGAGTTTGGGGAGGGATAGGCAAACTCCTCATCAAATCCTGCAAATCAGGAATAGTAGCGGTAAAGAAACTTTGAAATTTTTCAGCCTGCTTTTTTTTCTCTTGCATTCTTTCCAGTTGACGTTCATTATCCCCTGTAACGATACAATCCAAACAAATTTCAAGGTCGCCCCATTTAGTGCCTTTTTCAAAAAGATGTTCTGCTTTTTTTGCTGGAATAGCACGAGTTTGCTCCAGTTCTTGTAAAATATCTTTCACGGAAAACTGCACCTTGTGATAAATTTCTCCCAATTTAGGAGCAATATCCAAATTTCCCAGCGGAGCTTTGGGATTTGATTGCCCAGAAAACAGTTTCCCAACATATCTTCCAAATTCCGTCAACGTAAGCTTCCCCTTTTTTCTCTGCAAATCGTCCTTACTCTTTTCCCATTCTTGACGAATTTCATCCCAGTTTTTACGAAACTCAGCATCAGGACTTTCCAGAACTTCTGAACTATATTGAGCAAGCTGTTCATCTATAGCAGTAACAAAACGCTGAATGAGCAGTGGAATGATTTGTTTTCCTAATTTATTTTTCTCCAAATGTTCTTGAAAAAATCCGAATGAATTTGCAAAATGTTTCAGAGAAATTTGATGTTCGTCTACTGAAGAACGTTCAATATTGCCCTTTTCATTTAGCACCGCAAGCATTCCTTTTTTCTGTTTAAAAATCGTCGCATCCAAAAACTGTTGGATAGCTTCCTCACTAGTATTGACATTAAGTCTTCTAAATTCCTCAGGAGTAGCAACATTTTCAAGGGCACTCTCATCTCACTCTGAAGTATGAAAAAAAATATCAAAAAGCTGTTGTTTGATTTGAGGAAGAGAATTCCTAAATCTCATAAGCTTTTCTTGTTCTTCTTCTGAGAGATGTTCAAAGAATGATGCCATACTATCACGTTAATCAGGAAATAAACACTACACTTCAAGTATACTCACAAACTCCCAAATTTACCAATTTTGGGGGAATAATTACCCTTTTTTATCTTCCTTTTTGTTGTATTTATGATATAATATACACATATGAGCATAGCATTGTAAAACACAATGTCAAGACATAATCATTAATTACATCCATAAACAAAGAAAAAGAGCATAAAAAACCAGAAAATAGCTTGTTTTTCTCCTCTACATTGTTATTTTATAGTCAGCTTTTTACTTTTTCTTTTTCCTCTATGACACGTCATCTCATTTCTTCTCCTGAAGCAATGCAAGCATTTGGAGCAAGTCTTGCCAAAACTCACCCTATCATCCTGCTGACCGGAGACCTTGGAGCGGGAAAAACTACCTTTGCCAAAGGATTTGCACAAGCTCTTGGTATCAATCCCTCCCAAGTCCAAAGTCCCACCTATACTTATCTCAATAGCTATGACAATCTTTTGCTCCATATCGATATGTACAGATTGGAAGATTTTCATCAAGTGGTAGAAAAAGGCATTCTCGACCAAATGAATGCATACGATTATGTTCTCATTGAACGACCCAAACGGATTGAACAGCTTCCTTTCACCACGTATATTCATCTCACTATCAAAAAAACCTGACCACAAGAGAGAGAAATCACCCTTTCCCCTATCACGACTCCACAACAATAAGTTTAGTGTATGTTTTTAGAGATTAATTTTCAAGCAAAATGCACTAAAGGGATAATCAAGTAACGTAAAAAGCGAATAACGAACGTTATAGTTTGATATAAAAAATTTTTTATCTGAAGATTTTTTTGATTTTTGATTTGCAATTGCTACTAAAATTTATACATTCAAGTTGCTGTTATACAATGTAAATCCATAACGGAATATTTCCGCGGTTTTAGGTATAGAATTTTGGAGTATAATCTGGGCAAACGACATCATAGTCGTGGATACTTCGGGTTGTTTCTTTATCTGTTAAAGTTGCGATTATGTCGTTATAGCACCACGTCTATGGTGTCTTTTTATTTTCTGAAAAGGCATTAAGTGGTACTTTTATCTTGTATGATGTTGTAATGCCATCACCACCATAAAATTTTCAGTTGCAATTGGTTTACAGATGTATACATTCAAGTTGCTAATATATAGTATGCTGCTAGGGTGAGTAACCTGAACCAGTTTTAATGAGACTTATAATCAGAAAAAACGACATCATTGTTCGTGGATACTCTGATTGTTGTTTTCTTGTTGAGACTGCAGTTACTGTATATTAGCACCACGTTCTATGGTGTCTTTTTTGTTATAAAAGACATTGAGTGGTGCTTTTATACTTTTCTCTTTATGACAATGAAAAAAACAACTCTTTTTCACCATTTCAAACAATGGTGTGTAAAAATGTCTGTCAGTAGCGTTATTTTTGTGTCTGTAGTGATTTTAGGAGGTGCGATTATTACTTGGGCTTTGCCCTCGTCGCTTGATGAAGTCACTTCACAAGCAGAACCAGCAAATCAACTCACAGCAGAAAAACGAAATTATTTGGTAGCTCAAGTGAAACTACATAATCTTGTTATTGGGTCAGGATTAGAAAGAGCTGACAATCATTTGCTTACTATTATTGATCTGTTACATAATAGAGATGAAAGCCAACAAACTATACTTGCAATGAATGAAGAAATGATAACTTTACTAAGAACCAATAATGAATTATTAGCAATGCTTTCTGAGAAATTAGAAGGAGGGGGAAATGGATGAAATGGTGAAGATTGTGAAGAAAATGGAACCTGTGAAGATGGACAACAACCAACTCCTGAACCAGAAGAGACAGAGGAGGAAACAGAATATTGAACAGTTGCTGTTAGTAATAATGGCAGTACTACAAAGATAGTGGCTTGTGAAACTACTAACTTTGCGTGTAAAACTTATAGTATGAATAATACTTATAATGGTTGATCAACTGTAACTAGTACTGGAGGAGTATCTGTAGTGAAAAATGAATATAATATAGCTGTATGTAAAGGGACCTCTTGTATAATTGGAGCAGGTGGAAAATGAGGTGGAGTAGCATATTCTGATTGAACTGTTGTAGTTGCTGGAACCTATGATAATACTACAAGGATAGTGGCTTGTGAAACTACTAACTTTGCGTGTAAAACTTATAGTATGAATAATAGTTATAATGGTTCATCCACTGTAACAGCACAAGCTGGTGGAACAGTTACTGTAACTAATCAACAAACAGTAGCAGTATGTAAAAAGACCACTTGTTCAATTTAATGATAGGTTATTCTATGTCTTTCTCTTACAACCCCGTATCTTGTTGCGGGGTTTTGTTGTGAAAATATTTTTTGTATTCTTTAAATCTTTCCTCTTTTTCATAATGAAAAAAAACACTACAAAAAAACTGCAAGAACTCTTGCAAATCACTTCCACTTCTCTATGCTTATATCAGCATTTTAGTTCTTGTAGAAAAATAATGGGAATAGAAGCCAGATTTAATAGATGGGTTATCAGTATTGTGATGGGAAAAAAATATGTACTAGAGCAGCAAAAACTTGCTGGAGACTTCCAAACCCAAAAAAGCCAACTGCTTGATGACACCAAAAAAAATATCAATGTTTTGAAAGGATTTTTGCAAGGAGGACTCCAAGAATTTAAACAAGATGTCCGTAAAGTAAAAACCGGAGGACTCTTCAAAAAATCCCCCGAAAAACAACCTACTCCTTACGAAGAAGGGTAGTAAAAACTACTTATTCCAAAAGCAACAAAGAACACATCACCCCAATTCCACACAAAAACAGCACAATCTGAACTACTGACTGACTCAAACGCGACTGTTTATGCATTTCTGGAATGAGGTCTGAACCTGCTACATAGATAAAAAGTCCTGCAGCAAACGGCATCAACATAACTACAATATCTTCTGCCATATTCGCTAACAAATAGGCAATTGCTACTCCAATAAACGCGGTTAATGCACTCAAAAAGTTGAGCAGTAGTGCCTTTTTCTTTGAAAATCCTCAATGCAGCAACACTCCAAAATCTCCGATTTCTTGAGGGATTTCGTGGAGAATAACGGCAATCGTTGTTGCCACTCCTACTTCCCAGCCACCCATAAATGCTACTCCAATAATCATTCCATCTATCAAATTATGTACCATATCACCCACCAAATTCATTCGTGCAAAGGGATGTTGATGTTCAGTAGTGATAGGGAGATGGCAATGATTTCGATGAATAATTTTTTCTGTGATAAGCCCCACCAAAATTCCTCAGAGAATAGCCAACCCTGTAGAAGTTTCAAAGCCATACGTTTCTACCGTTTCCGGTAACAGGTGAAGAAAAGCGTCTCCCATCAAGGTTCCCGCAGAAAAAGCGATAAAATAAATCAGCATTTTTTTGAGTTTTTCTGTAGAAATCCCCAATGTAAGGATTCCCACAAAAGCTAAAAGGCTGACCAAAAGCACAGCAAGCATTGCATATCCAAGATTTGTCATTACGAGAAGAATAAAAAATAAAAGTGTATCTGCACTATACATATTCTTTTCCCTTTTGCAAATCAGAATGTATTACGTTGCCAAATTACCCAACAAAAAATACGCTTCACCTTGAAAATGCTTGTTCTTTGTGTATAGTGAGAGTAGATTTATTTTTTCTCATCCTTATGCAAAAAGCTGAATTAGACAAATTACTCCAACTTACTGCCATAGAACTCGCTCCGGAACAAATGCCAGCATTTTTAGACTATTTTTCTTCTATGAAAAAAATGTTTGATGAGTTCTACAATTTCCCGTTGCCAGATGACATCAAACTTGCAGAAGATGAAAAAAGTATTGCCTGTTTCGAACAAGGAAATGTCTTCCCTTCTGCTGAAGCGATATTGGCAAATGTTGAAAAAAAACGTTTGGTAGGAAATGCGATTGAAGTGAAATCCGCTTTTGGAGAATAAAATATATTTTTATCTTTTTGTCTATGATGATGTCTGAATTACTGGAAATTTATGATTTACATTCTAATCTTATCGGTATCCAAGAGAGGAAATCATTTTATACAGACATCAAAGAAGAATTTGCTACAACAGGAAAAATTACCAAAAAAGTCAAAAGAATAACATTACTCTTGATGAATTCTGCGGGTCGCATTTATCTCCAGAAAAGAAGTAAAATTAAAAATGAAAATGCTGGAATGTATGATAAAACTGTAGGAGGGCACGTAATTGCTGGAGATAGTTTTACAATGACGGTAGTAAAAGAATGTGTTGAAGAATTATGATTTCCTGCAGCGGTAATTACTCAAAAAGAGTTTTTGCGTTCCATTAAAGTTGTTAATTTTGAAATTATAGGACTTTTTAGACAGATAGACTATTTATCAGAATTTCTTTCTTTAAGGCAGTTAAAAAACAATTGATATATATATCAACCATATATAACTACAATGTATTGTGGATATTATGACGGTGCTATCAAATTTAAAGATGGAGAAGCGAGTGGAATAGAAACCGTATCTCTTGAGGAAGCGAAAGAAGAATTACATAAGTATCCAGAAAAGTTTACAGAAGATTTGAAATTTATGATAGAAAAATATGAAAAATACCTCATTCCCATTACAAAGTTGTAGTATTTGTTGCTAATTTCTCAATAATCTTGAAAAGAAACAGCATTTCTGTACTATCACTTGCAGAATTTTATTCCTTTTTCATCTTGATGCATATTTCCAGAGCTTTGATTTTTGATAGCGTTTTTGACCCTTATAAGGGCGTTCTTGCGTATGTGAAAGTTGTAGATGGAAGTTTCAAAGCAGGAGAACCTGTACATCTTATCCATTCCCAAACCACGTTTACTCCTACAGAAGTAGGCTACTTCACACCAGACTATAAAGCTGATACTGCACTTTCAGAAGGACAAATCGGCTACATTACCACAGGACAAAAATCAGTTCGTGAAGTGAAAATAGGTGATACGATATTGAAGCTTACAGAAGAAAATAAAAGATTACAGAAGATTTCAGAAGATGGCAGAGGATTAGAGAAGCTTACAGAAGAAGATGAGAAAAAAACTCTGAAATCCTATCTCATCCCGGGCTTCAAAAGGATTACTCCTTACGTATACGCTGGTGTCTATCCCATAGACTCTACAGAATACGATAAACTCAAAGACTCCCTCGAAAAACTCTCTCTCAATGATAGTGCTGTGGAATATGAAATGGAAGAAAGCTGAGCATTGGGATTGGGGTTTCGTTGTGGATTTCTGTGAATGTTGCATATGGATATTATCAAAGAAAGGCTGTGGAGAGAATACAAACTTGATACGATTTTCACTATTCCTACGGTGATGTATCTCATCAAATCCAAAAACCTCTCTCTTTCCCCGATAAAAACCTGAAATAATATCAAAAGTCTGATTTCTACAGGACTTTATGAAACCATTCTCAAACAAGAAGGTATTGCACTTGCTCCCGACCAGAAACTCCAACTAGAACAGAGCCAAGGTATCTTTGGGACAATGCTTGAAAATGCTGATTTTCAACAGATAGCCCAGCTCCTCAAACCACGAATGGTAGTCAAATCTGGTTCAGAAATGATTGACCAAGGAACGATAGAGAATATTCAAGAACCGATTGCAGAAGTAGAAATCGTTTGACCCAAAGACTTTGCAGGAAATATTATGGCACTTGCTCAGGAATATCGTGGACAGCTCAAAGCGATGGAATATTTGGATGAAACCAGAGTAGTACGAAAATACCTGTTGCCGATGGGAGAGATTATTATTGATTTCTATGACCGTTTGAAGTCTGCTACCAAAGGCTATGCAACAATGAATTATGAATTTAAAGGCTATGAACCTGCCGATTTGGTGAAGTTAGATATTTTTATCAATAATGAAAAAGTAGAGGCGTTGACGCGAGTAGTGCATAAGGATAAAGCATATTATTTAGGACGTGATGTAGTAGAAAAGTTAAAAACGCTGATACCCAAACAGCTGTTTCCTATCCCTCTTCAAGCAGGATTGGGAACCAAAATGATTGCTCGTGAAACCATTCCTGCGATGAAAAAAGATGTGTTGGCAAAGTGTTATGGGTGAGATGTATCCAGAAAAAGGAAGCTCCTCCAAAAGCAAAAAGAAGGAAAAAAGAGAATGAAAGCTATTGGGAATGTAGAGGTGCCGACTTCAGTATTTATTGATATGGTAAGTAGGGGGTAGGAGGTGGAGAAAGAAAGCTGAATAGAGAATAGGGGAGTCTCTTTAGCTAAAATACAGTATTAATATACAAGAAAAGCGATAATTTATTATCTAAAAAAGATAACTTTCTCTTGTAATTGAATACTACACTGGTATACTGCCTTTACAGATTTATTTGCTATTATACTATGATTACCGAAATGAGAATTGCTTATCATCCCGGGGAATATATCCTAGAAGAACTCAGAGCTAGAGGATGGTCTCAAGCAAAGTTTGCAGAACTTATTGGAATTACAAAAGCAGAAGTAAATGACTTGGTGAAAGGTCGCAGAAATATAACAGCCAGATTAGCTGTTCGTATCAGTGAAGCTTTTGGAACTTCCGCAGATATCTGGATGAAATTGCAAAACATCTACGACATTTATTTGGTGAAGAAAAATAAACAAGAAATTAGAGAAGTATCTAAAATTTCCACCAGAGTGTTAGAGTTTACTTCTTATGTACAGAAAGAACACCTTGCTCTTGCTTAATGGTATTTTACAATATTTTATAATGATTAAAAAACCAATCTTCTCTCAATTAAAATGAATATAAGAGAATAAGGAGATTACTAGGATATACTAATATAATCAATATCATCTGGAATTTTATTTATTTTTTTCCATTTCTCTTTTTTTATACTTCATTGTTGTAAACCTCAAAATTTCATATTCCCCGTATCTATTCCTGTATAATATAATGTTCCATCTGATGAAAAAGCATATAATCATTTTTTACCTTCCCTTTCATACTGATTTTCTCCTATTTCTGAAAGCTTAAGTGATGTAATAATTGCTTGTTTTCAAAATTCCAAAGGTAATTCCTGTTGTGATATATTTTGTCGTCCATCATGTTCTGCTCATCAAATATACTTTTGATTTCCCCCAATCTGAACCTGAATAGTACAGAGTCCCTTCATTAAAAGTATATAGTCATATATAATTTTCTCTTTGATAGTAATCAGTATTTGGTATAATTTCTAAATTAAAATTTTTTACAAGGTTAGTTTTTTTTGTTTCTATTTTCTTTTGAATGTTTCATAGAGATATTACAACATCCTTTGAATTATTCATTTTTCCTCCTTCATTAACTCTTCCATTTCCATAAAAAATGTAAGATTTTCCATCAAATTCATATTGATAAACTATCTTGTCTGACCAAGTATAGTTTTCTGGTAATTCTGTCAATTTTTCTATTTTATAGATGTCATTCCCAAGGAATTGTTTCCCTTCAATTTTTACACCTATTTTACGCAGGAGCAAGTGTTCCATCTGCATTTTCTTTCCAAAATTGATTGAATAAGTCAGCATTTTTTGTCTTTAAATCTTCAACAAATTTATTTCAAAAAAATTTCATCCCTTTAATGTCTTCTTCTGTATATGTTTTCTCACTATCAAATGAAGGATTACTATTTTTTTTCTTTAATAAATAAAGCTCTTTTAGGTATACATAAAAGACATACTTTTGTCAAAATTCTGAGGACTTTTTTTAAATAATCTCCGATTATCGTTATTTTTTCCAACGTCTTTTTCGTGGTTGTTGGTTAATGTAGGGTTCTATTTCTTCTCCTACATTTTCTAAATCAGTGATTTTTCATTCTTGTAGTTCAATTCAAATAGGACTAATCTCTTCGGCAATTTCTCGTTCTGACAGTTCAGGAAAAGCTTGCTTTATTCCTTTCTCTTCATCAGCGAATTCTTTGTGTAAAAATTGATTTTCTTTTGTTGCTTCATAAGGAAAACGGTTATATTTTAGGATAATTTTATTGGGGAAAAAAGTGGTTTCTTTCTGGATTTGGTTTCCTAAAGTGGTATATAAAACATAGGTATTTTTTAAAAAAGGGTCTTCGGTTCTATTCATACTTTGTCAAGGAAATGGAATGGTTTCATTAGAAATATGGGTGATATTTCCCGAAATATTTTTATAGGTTTCAGGTAAGGTCGTATCTCATGCTATAATTGTTCCTATCCCTAATGTCTGTACTAACGTATTTGCTTTAGTTTGTATATCTTTATAATATTCAATACCTATATTTTCTATATGTGTAAATCCATTTCTTTTTGCTTGAAGATATTGTGCCAAAAGTAAAATGCCTGTTCCCGACCCTAAATCAAGTCATAGATATTTTCAATGAGAAAGTTGGGGATTATGTTTTTGTTGAATAATATTTTTTATAATGCTGACGGTAGAAGGAATATCACTTAACATAGCAAGTCCATATTTATTTTTATCAAATACTTCTACTAAAGGATATTCTTGAGATAGTTCTGAAATAGTGCGATTATATTGGTCTGAAGTCATAAGAAAATTACTTTTTTGATGAGCAAAATGAAATACTTTTTCTCCCACACTAAAAAGGTAATCTATATCCTGAATATCTACAATCTGATGGAGACTATCAATATCTACAAAAGCATACATATATTTAAGCACAAGATTTATTATATGTTTATCAGTGAGTTCAATTTCTGGATTTGCTAATGCTTCAACTAATCCTGTTAAAGAGATAGTATCAATATATATATCTTTATTTCTTAAAATGGGAGTAGGAGTTATTTGAAGAGAAGGAAAAAGAGTAGTACTATGATTTAAACGATTAAGAGACATTTATGATACATAAGTAGTAAATAGTGTGATTATTATACTTATTTTCTTTTTTTTCGCAAAATTTCTTTTACTTTTTCAAAAACTCCCTCATAAATCAGAAAATTTCCTCTTCTTTTCATTCCAGCACTTCCCATTCATTTGGCTTAAACGGTTGCAACACATATTCAGCTACGCCAATATTGCTAGCTTTTCCCACTCCAATGCGAAGTCTCATAAAATCAGGACTTGCAAGTTTTGTTGTGATACTTCTGAGTCCATTGTGTCCCGCAGCTCCTCATCAGCTTTTTAAAGCAATTTTCCCGAGAGGAAGTTCAATTTCATCGTGCAAAACGAGTATCTCTTTGGGAGTAATTTTGTAAAAATTTGCAAGCAGGGTCACGGCATCTCCTGAAGCATTCATATAGGTTTGTGGATTGGCAAACAGCACTTGTTCCGTTTCTCCTCCTTCTTTATTCCACAGAAATGTGAGAAATTCAGCTTTGTATTTGTTATCATATTTGAGTTCGCCAAGCTGTTCTCGTTTCACAAACTTTTCCACCATTGTGGCTCCGATATTGTGGCGAGTGTTGTTGTACTGAGGTCAAGGATTTCACAGTCAGACAATAAGTTTCATTAGAAAGAACAAGCAGAAGATAAAACGGAAACCAAATTTCCATTACACAGTTATTTTCCATATCTTTCGATGACCATTTCTTTAATAGTGGTAGGGAAAAGAAGATAGTGATGAAGTTCTTTTAACGGAATTTTAACGATTTCATACACATTGTCAATCAGCTTTTTTTTGAATTCTGGTCCATCTCCAGGTTTGATTTCTCCTTGAAGATGTGTACAGAGATAAAAGTAATCGTGATCATTCAGCTTTGGATTGCGATGTTCTGCAAAGAAATCTCCCACTTCGATATCTGCATTGATTTCTTCCTTCATCTCTCTTATGAGGGTTTCTTGGTGAGTTTCTCCCTGTTCGATTTTTCCACCAGGGAAGGCATAATATTCTTTTCCTTGTTTAATTCTGTGGATAAGTACGATGTTGGTTTCGTTTTCTTCTGTGATGAAGAGGATACCGCGAACGGTGGTTTTTATGGGATGAAGCATTAGAAAAAGAAGAATAAAAGTCAGAGTTCTACCGAGATAGTCTTGACAGGGTAGAGCGAACATAACTATAAAGATTGCTACGTCAAAAAGCAATACTTTTTTCAGCAGATGCATTTGGGTGATTTGTATGTTACAGCAAATTCGTAAATTAGTTTTAAAAATTTATTTGATAAAGTTCTCCTATTGAGTATACTTTCTGCACTTTATTTTTCTGTATTTTGATGAAAACGCCTTTGTTTGATACTTCTGCACTTCAATCTCGAGCTACCTCTCACCAACTTCCACCCTTCAAAGTGAAACAGATTTTTTTTGAACTGTTTAAAAATCAACGTATTCATCGGGAGGAAATGACCACACTTTCCAAAGACTTGAAAGCTGAATTAGCTCAAAGTTTCACTCCGCTTTCTTTGTCTATTATTGAAACTGTGAAAAGCGATACAACCACAAAATTTGTCTTTCAAACGTTGGATGGATATATTGTTGAGGCAATGCTGATGCTCCATCGACAGGACGAAAAGTACGCTCCTTATTCCGCAACTTCTCCGCGTAAAGTAGCAGGTCGTAAATTGAACCGTATTACGTTGTGTATTTCTTCACAGGTTGGCTGTCCGGTCAATTGTCTGTTTTGTATTACTGGGAAATTGGGATTTACGAGAAATTTGAGTTGGGACGAGATTATTAGTCAGATTTTATATGCTAATCGGCGAATACAGCAACAGTTTGGCAAAAAAGAAGATGGTTCGCTTCGAGCAGTACGTAATGTAGTGTTTATGGGAATGGGAGAGCCTTTACTCAATTATGACAACGTTATCCAGAGCATTGAAATAATGTTGGCTCAAGAGAGGTTGTCGTTAGGACGCAGGCATATCACGATTTCTACCGCAGGGATTATTCCGGGGATTAAAAGGCTGATAGCAGATAAAGTACAGGTGAAATTGGCTCTGAGTTTACACGCTCCTCATCAAGTATTGAGGGAGAAATTGATGCCTATTGCCAAAGCGTATCCTTTGCCTGCATTGATGGAAGTGATAGATGAGTATGTAGCAGCGACGGATAATAGAATTTTTTATGAATATATTATGATAAAAGGAATTACCGATACGCCAGCATTGGCTCACGAATTAGTTTCATTATTGGCGGGAAGACTAGCACACGTAAATCTTATTCCTTACAATCCTAATCCTGTACTTGATTTTTTGGAGTCGGACGTGAAGAATATCCAGCTTTTTAAACAGATATTGGAAAAAGGCTGATTGACGGTTACCGTGCGTGAAAGTATGGGGCGTGAGGCGAAAGGAGCGTGTGGGCAGCTTGGTTGGGAAAACGTGAAAAAGCGTGTAAGTGAGTAGAGAAAGAAATGTGGGGGTTTAATAACATATTTCCAAAAACAACCATCAATACAGATTTTTTATCATTTTTCTTACCCGGAACAGGACTTGAACCTGCACAATCTTGCGATTACTAGCACCTGAAGCTAGCGTGTCTGCCAATTCCACCATCCGGGCATAACAGCTTTATTTCCACTCTTTGAGTCTAACCTTTTTGCATTTATTTCAATGTTAGCAGTATAGAAAAATCACTAATAAAAGTCAAATGAAAGTTTAAATATTAGCGTGAAAAATTCAATATTTCATAAATAACGCCCTCTCCCCAACATACTTTCGTTTCCGATTGTTCATTTTTTACCGTATCGGCAAGTCCTTCATTGTGGGTGAGGACAAATGTTGTTATCTCTTCTCTCCAGAAAGAGTCAGTTTTCAACTGTTCTAGTAATGCCTCCCAAATTTTTATTTGTTTTTCATCCAAATTTGCCAACGAAACGGAAAGATTCACCATCAATTCTCAAGTATTCACTCCTTCGCGGAGTACGAGATGACGGAAAAATCCTTGGTGCGTCTTCTGGTCATAGACAGGCAACCCCGACTTTAAACACAGCTTTTTAATGGTTTGAAAAATCTGATTGGCTTTCTCGGAAATAAGTCCGCAGGTGTCCACATCAACGATTTTACTAAATTCGCCTTGTTTGTGAAATCCACAACCTCGTGCATTATCGATAGTGTATTGTGGGAGATTGGCTGGATAAGGATTAGAAGTCTCGCTGGTAGAAGTGTTGTGTTTTTGCCATTCGCGATATGCTTCACTTTGCTGTTTGTATACGCCAAAACTAAATTCAATTTTATTTCTGTATGCTTGCGTTAGTGGTGAGCCGATAATGGGTAAAAAGCTTATTTCCTGTTTTCCTTCAGCTTTCAGTTTACTGTTGATTTTTTTAAAGGCTTCTTTTACGAGGTGTTGTTTGAGTTCTAGTTGTCTTTCATAACTCATTATTTGCCGTTTACAGCCTCCGCAACCGATTTTTGCTGTTCCTGCGTTGATTTCACTTACCCCTTTGGGAATGAAATAATGAGGACAAAAAATGTCTCCATCAGCAAAATGGGGGTCGTAGTGTTTGGTGTCAATGATATGTGCTTCAATGAAGTCTTTTCTTTTTTTCACAACTTTAACGTCAACAACACTTCCCGGTAAGGCTCAGCCTTTTATCAGGATTTTTTTCCCATCAGGAAGTGAACCGATACCAATTCAGCCGTGTCAGAGTTTAGAGATTTTGATGTTTGTGAGGGTGGGTTTCATATTGGTAGGTGTAGTGATTTCCTTTGTATTTTCAATACAACAACTTGTAGACAAGTACCAAAGTAAGTATTTCTCCCTTTATCATAGAGAAATCTCATAGTATATTTCCTATAAAACGCTTTTTTCTAAGTTTTTTTGTAAAACCTCTGGTAATTGCAAATAAAATCTTTACACTGAGACCGTGTGCAAGGAACATAGTTTTTTGGAAGATGATTACAAAAGCTCAATGCTAACTGCTTTCAGCTCTTATAATCAACTTTCTCTTACTAGTTCCTGCTTCACTTTTTATTCTTATACACGTTTTTATAATGCCAACGAGCAAAAAACAATTTACCGACACCCAGCAATCTTTTGATTGGGCTGGAAAAACCCTTAGCTTTGACCAAGGGAAATTAGCATTACAGGCTACTGCATCTATTACGGTGAAGTTTCAGGACACTTCCGTGCTGTTCTCTACCGTAATGGCAAAAGATGCCAAAGCTGACACCGACTTTCTTCCGTTGATGGTAGAAATGAGAGAAAGTTTCTCTGCCGCAGGAAGAATTGGCGGAGCAGCTTATCGTAGAAGAGAAGGGAGACCTTCCGACCAAGCAATCTTAAATGCAAGATTGACCGACAGAGCCATTAGACCAATGTTTCCCAAAGGAATGGTGAATGATGTCGTTATTACTGCTACTCCCTTAGCAATGGACCCCGAGTACCCGTTAGGAGTGCTTTCTATCATTGGTTCGTCGATTTCTATTATGGCGGCGGGATTACCATTTGATGGACCTGTAGGTGCTGCACAAATCGCCTACCTAGATGGAAACTACCTCATCAATCCTACCAATGAAGAGCTAGAAAAAGCTGAACTTAACCTTGTCGTAGCAGGAAAAAAAGGCAGTATCAATATGATTGAAACCGAAGCAAACGAAGTGAGCAAAGACATCTTGAAAAAAGCGTTTGAACTCGGACAAGCAGAGATTGACCGTAGCTGTGAATTTCAGCTCCAATATCTCAGTCAGCTTTCTCCTACTCCTAAAGAAGTGAGTTTCAATAAGCCTTCTTCTGAATTAGAAGCTGCCGTTCGCACGTTTCTTGGAGAGGAAAAATTGGAAGCGATGATGGGAAACGCCAAAGTATCCTTCAATGATTTGTATTATGACTATGAAAAAGCACTGCTGGAACAGTTCAAAGCAGAAATTGAAGACGATACTAACGAAGCATATTCTGTTTCCAAAGTGAAAATGGCATTTTTCAACATCACCAAATACTATATCCGCGAAAGGACACTTTCTACTGGAAAAAGAGTAGATGATAGAACTTCATTGGATATTCGTCCGCTCTATTGTGAAGTAGGACTGTTTGAAAGAACGCACGGAACGGGATTGTTTCGAAGAGGGGATACGCAAGTATTATCTACTGTTACATTAGGAGGACCTACCGATTATCTCATTCTCGACGATATGGAAAATGACGACGTCAAACAAAGATATATGCATCATTACAATTTCCCGCCGTTTTCTACAGGAGAAGCGAGAGGAATTAGAGGAACAGGAAGGAGAGAAATCTGACACGGAAGACTGGCAGAAAAAGCATTGGAAAAAATGATACCTGACAAGAGCGATTTTCCCTACACGATTAGAGTAGTATCTGAATGTCTTTCATCAGGAGGTTCAACGTCAATGGGGTCTGTCTGTGGTTCAACCTTATCGCTGATGGACGCAGGAGTACCTATCAAAAAACCGGTTGCCGGGATTGCAATGGGACTCTTTACTGACCACGACGAAAGCGGAGCAATTACCAAACATCTCGTGTTAAATGATTTGATGGGAACAGAAGATTTTATCGGTGATATGGATTTCAAAGTCGCAGGAACGCGTGAAGGAATTACTGCCATCCAACTCGATACAAAACTCAAGGGCATTCCGCTTTCTATTGTTTTTGAAACGATTGACCAAGCGTTCACGGGATACAATGAAATTATGGACGTAATGCTGGCAACGCTTCCTGCACCGAGACCAGCGGTGGGAAAATATGCACCCAAAATCCACGTTTTCCACGTTGACCCTGAGAAAATCAAAGATGTGATTGGAAAAGGTGGAGAAGTCATCAACAAAATTATTGAGCAATGTGATGGCATCAAAATTGACTTTGAAGATGATGGAACCTGTTATTTGACGCACCCTGACCAAGCGATGATTGACAAAGCAAAAGGCTTGATTTTGGAAATCGTAACGGATTTAGAAGTCTGACAACAATTTGAAGCAGAGATTAGTAGAGTGGAAGACTCCTATATGTTCATTCGCCTCCCAAAAGGTAAAACCGGATTTCTTCACGTTTCCAATCTTGCACAGAAACCTGTTGGAAATCTTTCTACTCATTTCAAAGTAGGGGGAAAGCTGAAAGTAATAATTAGTAGCGTTGGTACTGATGGGAAAATTGCTGTAAAAGAAATGAAATAAGAGATTTGGATAGCTATCTATCAGATATCGTAAATGTCTAGGAGTAAAACGCGTGTAGAGTAAGAGAAATTTGCATTCTGGAGAGACAAGGAATACAATTACTTTACAGCGTTTTATTCTTTGAGGCGTAAAATGAAAAAGTGTATCTTTATTTTCCTACTCATTAGTATACTGTGTGTGGATATTCCTACTACGCATTTCGTTTTTGCTGTCCAGGAAGTCAGAGAAGAAATGTTGCCAGAATTGCTATTTGAGACAGTTGAAGTTGAGGAAGAGCTCCCACAAACAGAAAAAATTATAGGAGAATGGTGTGAATGAATTATTTATCATGAAACACAACCTCCAAAAATTGAAAAAGGAACCCTTCTTTCTCAGGAGATATTTTTTGAGGAAGAATGAGAAAAACAACTTCAAGAAGAACAACTCCAAGAAGAAAAATCTAAAAAACAACATACTATACAAAAAACTTATAATGGATTGCCTCTGTTTTCTGCACGTGATTTACACAGACCTGCAAAAAGTAGAAATGTAGGTAGTGATACCAATAATTTTGGAAATTTGATGGAGGGAAGAGGAAAAAATGCTATTGGGGTATATCGTTCTCCCAATGGAAGATATTATTCAGTATTTGCGACGGCACAAGCAGGATATGATGCTCTCATTCACGAAATAGAAGTGAGAAAAGCCACAACACTACCTTCTAGACTTCATTTGACTGCTTTTTTGGGCTGATGGGTATTGGGAAGAAATGGAGAACTTGACCCCAATTCGTTTTATTACAACTATGCTCTGAAGAGAGTAGGAGAAGATATTTCTGTATTACAGATTTCCACAGAAGTTTTGGCAGAAATTATTATGCAAGGAGAAGCGACATTTAATGCATATAAAAAGTGAGGTGTAGATTTGCGTTATTTAGTAGCAGGGGAGTCTGATTAAAAGGGTGTGTGCAGAGTCTTTTTCTCCTTCAATTAGGGCTTGCTTTTTGTGTTGAAAAGGGTATATACGTAACGTATTTATTTTTTTCTTCTAGTAATGCCAGAGAGAAACCGCATCTCCAGTCTGTATCAGCAATTAGTAAAATCGATATATATATGCGTTAGAAATTTTAACGTTAGGTAAAAGAATAATACATATATACTTGTCAATATTTTCTTTCCTCAAATAGTGGGAATTTTTTATTTTTCTTCTTTTTATTGCAATGAAAAAAAGACAAACTTGGTTAGAAAGTCTGAAGCAATGGGCATTCAGATCAGTGGTAAGTGCTGTAGTGTTTACACTTACTGTGGCGGGATTAGGAACGGTACTAATTTATGCAGCAACGACACTGCCGTGATTTATAAGCATAGATGATGACTATCAATTAACGTTTGCAGAATGGAAAGAAACGGTAGCTCATCTTTTTTGGAGGACGTGATCTGTAGCAGGGGAAATTGTGTATACAGGAGACATTGCAGTAATAGGAGGAGCGAGAATAGGAAATACAACAGCTGGATGTTCAGCGAGCAATGCAGGAAATTTGAAATATGTAGATAGATGTTTGTCCTATTGTAATGGAAGCAATTGGACTCAAGTATCGTGTGTTACATATAGTTGGAATACGTCTAGTTATGGAAGTTGTAGTGCCACGAGTCCGACAATTGGCTCTCGATGAGCTTGTAGTGCAAGTTGTGGAGGAGGAACACAAACTAGAACATGTACAGCTACGAATGGAACACAAAGCAGAACAGTACAATGTAAGGGTTCGGATGGTTCTGTAGTAGCGGATAGTGTGTGTAGTGGAACGAAACCTGGAACTAGTCAAACTTGTATAGCAGGTTGTAGTGGAATCGCTATTAGCAAAGATTGTAATACGCAAGCTTGCCCAACTAATGGAGCGTGTGGAACTGCACATAATACAAATAGAACATCAGCACCATCTACAGTAGGAGAGAAATGTTCAGTAGGGACAGCGTCATCTGTCAGTGGAAGCTGACCACGAACTTGGACTTGTGCAGGAGTAAATGGAGGAAACACTTCTTCAACTTGTACTGCTAATAAGAAAGAAAATGGAACGTGTGGAACTGCAAATGGCATAGCAGTAACGACTTATCCAACAGTCAATCATTGTTCAGCAGGAACGAAAGAAGATGTAGATACATCGGCAACAGATGGAGCATATAACTGGAAATGTAAAGGAGCAAATGGATGAACAGATGTAAATTGTACTGCAAATAAGACGGCGGTAGCAGTAAATGGAGCATGTGGAACAGCAAATGGCATAGCAGTAACGACTTATCCAACAGCCAATCATTGTTCAGCAGGAACGAAAGAAGATGTAGATACATCGGCAACAGATGGAGTATACAATTGGACGTGTGCAGGAGCAAATGGAGGAAGTACAGCAAACTGTAGTGCCAATAAAGCAGTACCCGGAGAGGGGACATGTGGGACTGCAAATGGAACAAGTATATCAAGTAAACCAACAGCAAATTTATGTTCAGCAGGCACAGCATCATCTGTCAGTGGAAGCTGACCACGAACGTGGACGTGTAATGGTAGTAATGGAGGTGGCAATGCTAGTTGTACTGCTTGTAAAACAAACTATACATGGAAAAATAATACGTGTACAGCAGATACCAAGACGTTCACATGTGCAACGAAACCAGTAGGTACCGTACGAAATACTGTGAGTAGTTATACTCAAACACGAAATGGAAGTGCACGAAATCCAGTAAACTCTACAACAGCGTATAATGCAACAGCAAGTACCACAGCTTGTAGGTATAAATGTGCTACAAATTATACGTGGAAAAATAATACGTGTACAGCAGATACCAAGACGTTCACATGTGAAACGAAACCAGTAGGTACCGTACGAAATAGCGTTAGCAGTTATACTCAAACACGAAATGGAAGTGCACGAAGTCCAGCAGACTCTACAACAGCGTATAATGCAACAGCAAGTACCACAGCTTGTAGGTATAAGTGTGCTTTTGGATATACTTGGAAAAATAACATCTGTGAAGAATTGCCTATGAAGTGGGTATGGACAGTGACAGCTAGTGAAGAAAAATGTTTGGGTTACTCAACGAAAACTTCCACTTCTATAACTATTAATCGAGGAGATGGATCTAGTGCATCATATGAAGGAAGTTATAAAACAGCTTGTCATACGTATGCTACTGCTGGAGATAAGACTGTCACTATTCCTAATCCTAGTAATATAGGTGGTTTATCCATAGATCTTAGTAATAAAAAATTAAAGTCTTTTATAGCATGACATTTAGATATAACCATTCTTCAATTAAACAATAATGAAATAGCTACCATACAAGCAGGAGCATTTAATGGATCGAAAGTAAGTCAGCTAGATTTATCTTACAATAAACTATCCACAGTTCCTACAAAAGAAAGTTTGTGATTACCTAATTTAACATCTCTTAATGTTAATAATCAGTCTCCTTAACCACTTCTTCTATCATAGTGTCTTATAGCTTAATTCTCAAACAAAATGCACCAAAGAAAAATGAGTGGTGCATTTTGAATTATAATTTTTGGTATAATTAAATTTTTGTGTGACTATTTTCATAAATATTTCCGCATTACTTTGAGTTTTCTGTGTTTTTTAAATCCTCTATGATGTACTACATTTTCTTTCATATGACCAAATGTAGATTCTAGGCTTCCTGTTGTTCTTGGAATCTCTATTATTCACTTATAATCTTTGAATGTATAATGCTATTGGAGTATATCGTTCTCCCAATGGAAGATATTATTCAGTATTTGCGACGGCACAAGCAGGATATGATGCTCTCATTCACGAAATAGAAGTAAGAAAAAATACTACAGTACCTTCCAGACTTCGTTTAAGTGCTTTTTTAGGAGGATGGGTATTGGGAAGAAATGGAAAACTTGACCCCAATTCGTTTTATTACAACTATGCTCTGAAGAGAGTAGGAGAAGATATTTTTGTGTTGCAGATTTCCACAGAAGTTTTGGCAGAAATTATTATGCAAGGAGAAGCGACGTTTAATACGTATAAAAAGTGAGGTGTAGATTTACGTTATCTCATAGAAGAGGAGTCTGATTAAAAGGATGTGTGCAGAGTGTTTTTTTTAATAAAATACATGTCTAAAAAAGATATAAAAAAATAAAAATACTTTTTCTCTTGAAAAATTGCCGAAAAAGAATACAGATAGTTTTACCCCTTAAAAGTTGTCAAGAATGAAACTTATTTGTATCACTGGAGGCGTGCTCTCCGGTATTGGAAAATGAATTACGGGTGCCAGCATCGGTGCCATTCTCAAATCAGCTGGCTATCAGATTTTTATGCAGAAATTTGATGGCTATCTCAATGTAGACCCTGGCACGATGAACCCGCTCGAACACGGAGAAGTTTTCGTGACTGATGATGGAGCAGAAACAGATTTGGATATTGGACACTATGAAAGATATATCGATACAAGTCTGAGTGCAAATTCCAGTTGGACGACAGGAAGAATTTATCAGGAAATCTTTGAAAAAGAAAGAAAAGGTGAATATTTGGGACATACGGTGCAAGTCGTGTCCCACGTAGCTCAAATTGTCAAAGAAAAAATAAAAGACTGATATATATATGGTAAAACAGACATCTCCTTGATAGAAATCGGAGGAACGGTCGGAGATATGGAAAATGAATATCTCATTGAATCAGTTCGTCAACTTAGGCACGAACTCGGCGAACAAAATGTGATTTTTGTGCATTTGGTGTATGTGCCATTTCTGGGAGCTTCTCAGGAACTCAAAACCAGACCTGCTCAATTTTCTGTCAAAGATTTGAGAGCGAGAGGAATTGAACCTGATGTGCTGGTAGTCAGAGCTGATAAACCCATTGAAAAAAAGGTACTGCACAAACTTTCTCTGATGACGGGAGTAGAAGAAAACTGCGTCATTCCTTCTCCTACGGTCAAATCTATTTATCAGGTTCCTGTCAATTACCAAGGATATGCGTTGGGGAATATCTTACTCCAAAAGCTCAATCTTGCACAAAAACCGTTTGATATGTCTAAATGGAATATTTTAATGCAACACATTGAACAGGCGACGGTGGTCAAAAAGATTGCGATGGTAGGGAAATATTGTACGCTGGAAGATGCGTATTATTCCTTGAATGAAGGACTCAAAGTGGCAGGCTATCGAAATGACATCAAAATTCAGCTTTCTTTTGTTGATGCAGAAAAGATAGAAAAAGACTGAACGAAACTTTTGGAAGGGTACGATGGGATTGTCATTCCCGGTGGATTTGGTAATCGTGGAATTGAGGGGATGATTTTGGCTGCTCAATATGCGAGAGAAAACCATATTCCGTATTTGTGAATTTGTTTAGGTTCGCAGATTATGGCGATAGAATTTGCCAGAAATGTATTGGGGTATGCGGACGCTCACAGTGAAGAATTTTCACCAGAAGGACAGCATAATGTCGTGCATTTAATGCAACACCAGAGAGGAATTCAAACGAAAGGCGGGACAATGAGATTGGGAAGTTATGAATGTGTGCTGGACCCTGAGAGTTTAGCTTATCGCTTATATGGCACTAAACAGATTGCGGAAAGACACAGACATCGTTATGAATTTAATAATGCATTTCGTGAAGCGTTTGAAAAAAGCTGATTTCATATTTCAGGGACGAGTCTCGATGGCGAACTCGTTGAAGTCGTGGAATTACGCGACCATCCGTTTATGATTGCGACGCAGGCTCATCCCGAATTTAAATCTCGCCCTTTAGCACCTCATCCTTTATTTGTCGGACTCATCCAAGCAATGAAAGGAGACAAATGATCATTCAAAAAACACCAACAGTAAGATAAAAAAGAAAAAAAGGGTTTTGATTGGGATTTTTGTTTTTATCTTAAATAATAAAAAATAATGTCAATATATATATAGCTTATTTATAAAATTACAAGATGAAGTGTCGTAAAAAGTGGGGATTTTTTTGCATTATTATCGTGTTTAAGGTATAATGGAAGTGTAGAGAAAATGTATACTGTATTTTATCTGTTTACCTTATTCCACTTATGACCACATCTCGCAAAGTGACCCTTATTAGCATTTTGGAGCAACTCGTAGGACATCGAGAATTAGCCGAAGGATTTTTGGTGCTTGCACAACAAAGTGATGATGAGCAGTTTGTGGAGGAGTTGTATGGGTTTATTAGGGAACAAATAAGAACGATACAAGACCGTCAGCAAAAAGAACACATTAAAAAGCAATTACAAGCCACGAAGAAGTATCAGGAACGTATGGAAGCAGTAGAAGCACAAGAACACGAAGGAGCTGAACACGTCCTAGATACTTTATTTTGTGATGAAAAATAGAATGGTAGAAGAACTGAAAAAAGACCTTATTTCCAAGATAGATGGAAAAAATGCAACTCAAGAGAAGAATAATGAGATTGAGGATGAAGAACTTTTGAATTTTGTAAACAAAAAAAGGAATTTACAACAGTTAGGAGCAGTTTTAAACAATGAAGGAAGAGAGAAATTATTAGAAGTTCTTCCTAGTTTGGAGAAGGTATTGGAAAATTCTCTAGATGATATCTATAACAGAATCAATGAGAAAAATAGGCAAAATACAATATCAAATTGGGATTACTATACCAAACTAGATGGAATACTTATTCAGCTGTATGCAAATATTAAGTATGGAGAAAATCTTGCTCTTACTGGTACAAGACTTGGGGATGATAATGCAAAAAAAACCAATTTATATATGTGGAGATTTGAGTTGGAAAGAAGAAGTGGAATGATTGAATATCGTAAAATTCATCGTTTAAAAGATTTTTCTGATTTGTTAGATATTCCTAATTTATCAGCATTATTATCTGTAGTTGGTAATCAAGAACAGCAAAACAGAGTATTTGATAAATTTTTAAACTTCTTTCTGAATGATGTAAAAGTGAACGGAATGTTTTTTGAAAATCAAATAGGAAATGAAAATTTAACAGCACTGCTTAATTATCTGATTTTAGCGGAAATTAAACCAACAGAAAAGGTTGAACTAGAATGATGACAAAAGAAAACGCGATTGCAAATGGCAACTGACTTGAAAAATCAGATTCAAAAGGGTGTATCTATCATTGTAGAGAAAAATAAGTATCAGTGGATAAACCAACAGTTTTCGGAAATCACGAACATTATAGGTGACGGCAACAAGGTGCTCTCTTGAACAGAGAAACAAGAATTAGTAAGTATATATACAAATTTGTTTACATCTCTCCAAAAGACAAAAGATTTTACACTCAACAAGGAGATTTTAATTTCTTTATCTACTGTATTTACTGAAAATGAAATTGATAAATTTTTTGGAGGAAAAGTCCTAGCAGATGTAGTATTGGCTAGGTGAACAGTTGGAAGAGAACTTACATTATATGAACCTATAAATGACATTTTAGCTCAAGTGGACCAACAAACTACTAAAGAGCAAACAAATGTGTCAGAATGAGTTGGGACAAAATGGGGAATGACTTCTCTTAAGGATTGGGGACATAATCTATTTGTAGCACAAGCTAAAGAAAATGGGAAAAGTGGAACAGATATATACATAGAAGATCCTAGAAATACTGCAGGTTATAGGGCTTGGCAGGCCTTTGCTGCAACTCGACCACAAGAAGCAAATGCAGTTTATAAATGATACAGATGAACAATGGGTGACTATACAAGATCACATATAGGTGGCAATGTACCAGCAAATTATACAGCACATCAATTTATTCCCGAACAGTTTAAAATAATAACTGTCCCATGAGCTCAACCTATTTTTATGAGAATACCTCCAGAAAAAGAAACACAAGTGAAAAATCTGTTTAATCAAGCAAATAGTGGAAAAATTACTCTTATTATGCCAGAATATAGTAAAGAATTTTCGAAAGTTGATCAATCCAATCAATGATCAAGCTATAATTATGATCTATTAAACCCTGAAGAAGCAAATAAAAATGTACTTGATCTTTCAGACCTTGCAATTTCCAAGACAAATAAAGATGGAAATATCTTACTCTATAAAATTGGTGAAGAATCCCCCTATCAGACCATCGGCAAGGAAGAGCAACAAAAAGCAAAAAATGCTAATCAAATGGCTTTGATGAGTATACAAACTCCAGAAGTGAGAGATGTATATGAGAAAGCGAGTGAAATTAACATAAAAATGGGAGATATTCAAAAATTGTCTCAATGATTTATAGAAGTATTTACACAGTGAGAAAAAACACTACAAGAAGGAAATGGAAAAATGTCAGATAAGCAAGCAGAAGCTGTAAGAAATAAAGCGAAAGAGCTTGGTGACTCTTTAAATACTCTTCGTGCACAGGAAACAACATTCAAAGCAATTAAACAGCAATTGGAAGATATGCTGAAAAATATTGATAAAAATCGTCTTACTTCCAACGACGAAATGAAACTAAAATCTGCATTGGAGCAAGTAAATTTTATTTTGGAAGGGATTTGACCTGATGGAGCAATTACTCAATTTGCGGAATTTATGAGTAATCCTAAAAATATAAAATCCAATGATACTCGATGGAAAAATGTGAGAAATCGGTTGCAAGATAATGGAATTAAAATGCTGACCGCTATTGGATTAGCTGTCGCAGCTATTGTTGTGACAGTCGGTACTTTTGGTGCAGGTTCTGGTGCTGGTGGTCTTCTTATGATGGGAGCGGTAGGAACGGCTGGAGGAATAGTAGGAAGTAGAGTGGGACAGTTTGTAAATGAAACATTATGGAATGCAACTATATATAGAGATACACAATACAAGTATGACGATCCTATTGATATTGAATTGTTGGCGAACGGTAAAATCGAGCCAGCAGAGTTTATCAAAAATGTAGGTACAGAGTTTCTGATTTGAACGCTCACTACTGCTGCATTTATGGGAGCAGGACAGCTTATAGGTAGGGGATTATGAACTCGGGCAAGGAACGCAACGCTCCACTGAGTTACTCGACCTCAAAACATATTAAATAAACTCACTTTTGGAAAATTTTCTATAGGAGATGCTTATACTCAGCAAATCTTTGAAAATGCAGCAAAAAATGGAATAAGAGAGTCAGCTTTGAAACATTTTACTAAGGAGTTTTTTCAAGAGATTTTTGAAGAGAGTTATGAACAAGCTGCTGAAGAACTTGGAAATGCTCTCCATATGCCAGCTTTGGCAACTTTAGCAAGTATTTATAGTTGTTTAACCCCTTGAACGTGAGGTGCGAAAATCTTTATGGATAACAAGATACAATTTAATGGACTTTCTGCTTTTAAGTCTAATGGTTCTGGTGCTACGACAATTTTAGAATTGACATATAATGGAGATATCAACCAAATTCAAAAATATTATACTAGTTTGAAAGATTGAGCTTTTACTTATGATGCATCTACACAAACACTTTCTAGACCAAGTACTTTTGCTAAAGAGTGAAAATTAACGGAGACTATCAAACTTATTCCATCTAAAGTTTCTGTTGAGATTAGAGCAATGGGACCAACGCTTTCATCAGAATATGGTATAGAAATTGACCACGAAAATGGGACTCTTCTCGCTTTTGACCCAAAAAAGTTGGCAGAATTTGAAAAGAGTATTCAAAAGAATGGATTGGGACAAGTGGTAATACATCCAACTACAGGAAGAATGCAATTGATTACAGGAAAAACAACTAAAGAAGTGATAACTATCAAACCTCATCCAGAACTTGTAAAACAAAATGCTCAGCTTGATGATAATGCGAGGATTTTAAAGGCTCAGGAATTATTAAACGGGGAGGTATTGACCGAAGCTCAAAAGCAAGCTATTTTAGATGCTCATAATCAAGAAGGAACGATTTATAATCTTACTCCTGAACAAAAAAGAGTAAGAATAGACATTTTAGGAAAGGCAGGATTTACGAGTGCAGATATTAGAGTGTTATTTGAAAATGGAATTGTAGGTAAAGACTATTATAAAACAAAAGCAGAAGCTAATCCTCATTTTCAAGAAACTATAGATATTGAGGGTATCAAGAAATACTTTATAAATAAAGCACAGAATACTGAAGGAAAAGAAAAAGAAGCATATGAAAATAGCAAATTTATGTGTACAATAAATACAAAAACCACCACAAAAAACTTTGTACAACAACACACAAAACTCAAAGAAAAACTCCTTGCTGAATATAAAAGAATAAATAACCTGCTTCCTGAGGGAGAAAAAATGCCTTTTGAGAGAAGTGAATTAGAAAATTTTACCCAAGAACAGATGAAAAGTCTGATGGATGCTCATGAAGCTGATGGAAAATTAGGAGAATTAACTACAGGTCAATTGAAAGAGAAAGTAGGACTTTTGGCAGAGACAGTGACTAATGAGCAGGTGAGGAGATTCCTTCTGGAGGGAGGATTTAGTGGAGAAAATTGAAAAACTGTGCTAAAAAACAACGAAAAGATAATTTACAATACTACAGAAAAGATTAAAATAAACAATCACAAAAATATGGAAGTAGATCAGTATAAACTTTTAACGGAAAATGTGGATATAGAAACAATGAAAACTAATGCAAATTTTCTTTATTTTAATAGATCTACTAAAATCCGTGGAGAACCTACTGCAAAAGTAAAATTTGAGAATGCTATTCAAACTTGAGATATTGCCATAGTTAGAAAACTCTATGAAGAAGCTGTTCGTCTATCAATAGAGAAATTTGAAAAAATTGGACTCACTGTTGAAGAAAATAAACATTTAGTAGAATATTTTAGAACGAGAAATATTAAATGAATAAGGTCAATTTTATCAAAGATAGAAAAAAAAGAATCAAGAGTCATAAATGATACTGAAGCTCACTACTCTCGTATCAATGAACAAACAGGAGAAAGAATATATGATAAAAAATCAGAAAAAATGAAATGCAAGGATCCATTTACGAATAAAGAAATAGAACTAACAAGGTCTGAATTACATGACAAAATTATTAAAAAATTTTTATCTGATGGAGAGAAAAGTAAGGGAAATAAAATTCTCGGTTTGACCTGATGAATGCCCGGAGCTGGTAAATGAATGATAGAGGGAGATTTTAAAAAGAGAAACGAATCTTTCGTAATTGTAAATCCAGATGAAGTTAAGAGATTTCTCCCAGAATACGATAAAGGGAGCGGTGTTGTGGATGGAGGAATTGTTCACGAAGAAAGCTCCTATCTTTCCAAGATTATCTACAATAAAGCTATAGAAGGATGATATAGTATTCTTTATGATTCCTCAATGAAAGATAATCCTACAAAAAATTTTCCTAAATATAATAATATCATAAATGTTGCACATAATAGTGGATATACTATAGAAGCACATTTTGTATTTGATGGAGGAGAAGCTCGATATAGAAATGCTGTTATTAGAGATAGAACAGTTGCTCTTGAGAGCTATTTAGATTATCGTAGTGGTTATCAAACTATTGATTATTTAGCAAATGACCCGAAAGTTTTAAAAGTGGAAATTCGAGACAATAGTGTCAATAATACTAATGCAGTTCCATCAAAACAAAAAATTATTTATGAAAATTGACAAATACAAAAGGAAAATTCAGATCCAGATTTAATCAAGAGGTTTTGAGAATATAAAAACTTCTTGGAACAAATTTAATTTATTACATCAAAGTCTTGAAAAAACTCTTTTATTTATTACAATTAGCACTAATGAAAAACTTTACTACCTGACCTACTATAATGAATAACACACCTTCCAATCTAGCTTTTCCTTCTGCTCCTCAAGAAAAAAATCCTTTTACTGATTATGGCAATGTTGCTAACAGAGCATGGTTAAAAGCAAGCCTAGAAAACGGAATGATTACTGATAAGAAATATATAGAAGAACTACAAACCTATCCTCTGGAAGAAAGAAAATTAGGTGATTTTTATGGAGAGAAAAAGGAAGAACAGATAGCTTTTAATAACGAGTTGTTGGTAAATGAAGAAATATTATCTACTAAACAATGGGTAGAAGAATTATTCCAATGAAAGCTTAGTAAGGTTAATTGAAAGCCGTTGGCTGATCATTCCTTAGGAGTCGCCGCAATTTTAACATATTATCAACAATCTAAAGATAATATTCTTATTTGATTATTACACGATGTAATAGAAGATGTGGAACAATGAGAAGAAAAATTGATCCAAAAATGATATGCCCCAGAAATTATTGCTAAAATCAAAGAACTTTCAGAAGATAAAACTCTCTCACGAAAAGAAAGAAAATCTACTTATATTAAACATTTACAAAATGCCTCAAGTGATATAAAAACTATTTCCGCAGCTGATAAAATTTACAATATTCGTTCATTTATTGATCAGTATATTCTGGAGCAAGAGAATTTACGAGAAAAATTTAATGCTGGAAAGCAAGATCAATTAGAATATTTACAGAAGTATTTAGTTGCACTGAAAAATAACTTCGATGCCCCTATTGCAAAGGAATTAGAATATTTAATAGAAAGATTTTTTAGAATAGTAAAATAAATATTTTAATTATTACTTGATGATATCTGAAATATTACTCCAATCCCCTAAATTCCCGCTCTATCCATCACCGTAAAAATCTAATCTCCTCTAACAAATCTTCCTGAGAAGTCGTCAAGAGTGCCAAGAAGAAAACTTTGCATCCTTTGCATTTCTTGTGGTGAAAACTGCGTGTTATGATAAAATAGAACGGGTAAGGAAGGTAAAGAAAATATCGGGAAAAAAAATAGTTGATTGATTAAACTGTTCATCATACTGAACAAAATTATCAATTTTCCTTTTCTGTTCACCATAGTGAACTGAAACACTATTGTTTATTTTCACAAAAATCAATCCATCTCACAAATTTTATGTTAATATATTCATTGTATTATGCGATATGAACATATTCTATTGAGCACCCTTCTTATAAGCATGCTTTATTTTTCTAAACTCCAATCTATTATATTTCTCATATCTATTCATTTATAATCATAATTAGTGTCATCTAGGGTCAATACAGCCTTTTTATATTGTTGTTTGATTTTAAAAAATGGTTGCACAACTCATCGCAAGGAACGCAAAGCCCAAAAAGGGAGGATTAACAAAAGTATTATTCATTATAATGCACTTCTAATACTTTAGAAATAATATACAATTCCTCCAAAAGCTGAGGCTTCAACATATCATAATATTGGATAATTTTTTCTTCATTGAGAACGAGATAGTCTACTTTCCTTTGCAAGGTCGCTTGAGCAGTCAGTATGTTATTTTTGTAGAGCAAATGAGCTTTATAATACACCGTCTGTTCCGCAATACAAGCTCTCAAGGTCGCAATCTTTTGTGCAAGCATTTGGGAAAGTGTATAATTATTCCTTTCTACCGCAGTGGTAAATTCAATATTATATTGCTTGATGGGCGTTTCACATTCGGTAATCTGGCGACTGTACTTCTCCAAAAGAGCAATTTCCGTATCCAAAAAAGTATGAGCTACTTGGAGTATTTCACGAGCATTTGCAAGATACGTATTGAGTATAATAGCTCTCGCTGAGGGAGTCATTGCCATATCTAATGCATCAATTAGAGCATACGTAATTTGACGGTTCATCTCTTCCAAAAGCTGACCAGCATCGGAAAGATTTTTCGTAGCGTGCGTATTTTTCATCGTTGTGTTGTTCGTCAATGTGGAAGGAAGCCTTGTCTCTTCCAATCCCAACTCTAAATGCACCCCTAAAAGGTTCCAAACGCTCACATTACTTGCTACCACGAGAATACTTCCGCTCCCAAGAGCAATACTTATCCCTATTATCCATCAGCTTTTTATTCGGTTCATTGGTGTATGTTGTATCAAAATAAATTATTTAATCTGATTTACCATATCCGCCATTGGTAAGTAGATTGCACCCAATAATACTCCCACAATACACGCCACAAATGCCATCAATAACGGTTCAATAATTGCCATCAATGCATCAATCGCGTTTTTTAGAGAAGACGTATAATATATGGAAATCTTTTTTAATACTTCCGTCAATGACCCCGTATTTTCTCCTACATTGATAATCTGAATTAAAATAGGGTCAAATAATTCTGAGCCTTCCATTGACTCGTAAATAGAAAATCCTGCACTGATAGAATTTTTGATTTCAATCATTTTTCTTTTGTAAGAGAAATTATCAAAAATACTTGCTAATAATCCAAAAGAAATCACAGGACTTACTCCTGCTTCATAAAATTGTCCTAGCAATGACGTAAATCTACTCATATAAAATAGTCTAATCACATTTTTCACCAAGGGAACTTTAAGCAACAGAGCATCAATAAACATTTTAAATACCAACACTTGCATATAGAGTAATTGATATCCTACGACAGTTCCTACCATACCTATCAATAATGTAAACCAACGCTCTTGCAGAAAATGAGAAGCATTCAGCATAAATTTGGTAATTCATGGGAGGTCTTCAGGGTCTCCATACATTGTTACAATAGTTGGCATCACAAAAATCAATAAGACAATCACCGCCACCACTGTAAAAATGATGACGAGGGTAGGGTAGGTTAACGCTTTTTTTACTTTTGCATTGATATTTTGGCTTTCTTCTAAGTTATCAGCGATTTCTTCCAAGGTTTGTGCCATACTACCCGTAATTTCTGTTGACCTGATAAGTTCAATTTCATCAGATTTGAAAAAATGCATATGATGTTCCATTGCTTCAGCGAGACTGGAACCTTCGGTCAATTTCTGTATCATATCTTCCAAAATCAACATCAATCCTTGATGAGTTTCTCCCTGTTGCAGAGAAAGCAATGATGCTCTGATTCCCAATCCTGCTTTCTGAGACACTGCCAAAAGTCTAAAAAAGGTTGCCTTTTGTTGGAGGTTAGGCTTTTGCAGTTCAATCACAATATTGTTAATGTATCCAGTAATATTTCAGAAGAGCGACATTATAGTAGGGTAAAAAACTAAAATTATATTTCTTGAATTTTTACAAATCTGTAGATTTCATTCAAATCTAATTTTCCTTGAATGGCTTTGAAAAGTCCGTCTCTCTCCAAATCAATCATTCCGTTGGCAAGAGCGTATTTCCCGATTTCAAAGGCAGATTTTCCGTCTAATAACATCATTCTAATGTTGTCGGTATAATCCATCATTTCATACAATCCCACTCTTCCTTTGTATCCTATCCCTTTACATACCGGACAAACTTCTCACGTTTTGGGGTCTTTTCCAGTTCCTTGCGTAATATATCCATTAGTAAAAAAATCTGACCATTCCGCTTGAGTAATCCCTCTCAACAGAATTTCCTTTTTCAAAATTTCCTTATCAAAATTTTGAAATGTTTTTTTGGCATACAAATATTTGGGGTCGTCTTTTACGGAAATTTTCGTTGCACAGTGCGGACAGATTTTTCTTCCCAATCTCTGAGCAATCACCAAATTAAAGGTTCCCGCAAGCATAAATGACTGAGCTCCCATATTCAAAACCCTTGTAATCGTTTCTACTGCTGAATTCGTATGAATAGTAGAAAACACCAAATGTCCCGTCATCGCTGATTCCATCGCCATTTCCAAGGTTTCTTTATCACGAATTTCTCCCACCATAATAATGTCCGGGTCTTGTCTCAATACCGACCTTAACCCTGAAAGAAAGGTAAATCCAATATCTGACCTTACTTGTGCTTGATTGAGTCCCATCATTTTATTTTCCACTGGGTCTTCAAACGTCGTAATATTTACTTCAGGTTTATTGATGTCTCCCAAACACGAATACAGCGTTGTTGTTTTTCCAGAACCTGTTGGTCAAGTATTGAGAATAATTCCGTTGGGGTATTGAAGATTTTTCTGGATAATACGTCCATTGGAGCCTTCCAATCCCAAATCTTTCAACGGAGGAATTTCTTTGGATTTATCCACGATACGCATTACCAATTTTTCTCATCGAACGGTAGGAAGCGTATTTGCACGGAGATCGATTTCTTTATTCGTCTGGGTAATCGCAGAAACTCTGGCATCTTGAGGCAGCCTTTTTTCATCTGGTCTCATTTGTCCAGATTCGATTTTAAATTTTGAAATAATACTATCGTGAAAGGATTTGGGATATTGTACCAATTCTAGCAGCACTCCATCTATTCTAATCCTAATCCTACAATAGTTTTCAAACGGTTCAATATGGATATCTGATGCTCCTTCTTCTACACCAATCGTCAAAAGATAATCGAAAATTTTTACGATATCTGACTGTAAAATGGCTTTGTTGAGGAGTTCTCTATAGTTTTGCGGTTCCATTATTGTATAAATACTAAAGATGAAAGTATCTTCTCTTAAGTATACGCAAAAAGATAAAAAAAAGCAAAAATCTGAGCAGTTTTTTCAGAAATGATTATTGACTATAAAAAGTTTTGGTATTGAATATAGTTTGAAGTGCAAATTGAAATTGTTGTGTATAGGCAGGAATTTTACTTTGTCGTGCAGGCAAATACACTCTATTTAATATAAAAATCTGAAAATACGGGTTCAATTGAACACCTTCTTTATAAGCTAAATACGGGTCAGTATCCGGATAAAGTACCAAATTCCACGCATCACTGCTAATAGCTCCTTGAGGAATATCCACCCAACAATCATTTTCATCTTTGGGTAATTTGTAGCCAGAAAATGTTTTTCCAATTTCCTTTCAATTTCCCTCAAATCCTTGTGAATAATCACACGCCCACGTGTCTATTTTCCCGTCATACAGTCCGGGATTAGTATTTCCATCAACGGTATCAAAATTATGCAATGTTCCTGCGTCAAATCCTCTGAGCCTCAACATTTGAAGCACATACAACTGTTCTCCTGTTCCTATACCGTTTCCATTTATATCTTGTTGTTTTATCAGCTTTCTCCTAAAATACAGACGATTTCTTCCATCCTGAGAAATTAAATAGAGTTCTTGCACTCCTGTAGAATGAGCAATGGCAGCTGGTCATTTTCACAAATCTTCATCATCAGAGTCATTTACCAATCCATTTATCAAATCTGTATCATTTTTTACATCAAAAAATAGTTTAGCGTATTGTCCAAAGGATTGTTGTTCATAACCTTTTGAACAGTCTAACATACTATTAGACAGTTTAACAATAGGTATTGTATAAGTATTAGAAGACATATTTTGGCTTTGAAGAGAACTACAATAATACAAAATATGATTATCAGTTTTTGAACTATCACTCAAAGAATTTCTATTCCCATAAGCGGTGAAATTATCACAATATCCACTTCCATTTACATTCCATTCAAAACTATCTCATTTTTTAGTAGTTCCAGAACATCCCACCATCTTTCTATTGAAATATTCCTCATAATCTATCGTGTAATCTTGCATTAAAATATTTATCCTCTCAAATGTTTCATAACTCTGCTGGATAAGTTGTTGTCTGATACTGAGTTCTTGTTTAGTTCTCTGAATGGAAGTGTACGTCAGAAAGATTGTAGGCAAAATCAACGACAAAATAATGATAACAAAGAGTAATTCTACAATCGTAAAGGATTTTGTGTAATATCTGTAATACATTGTCCATAAAACAATAAAGTAAGGGAAGTATCGTAGGTCCTTGTTAAGGGTTCATTTTTTTATTTACAGCTGCTCTCGTAGCAGGTCCCATTCGTCCATAAGCAGCTTTATTAGCTTCTTTTCCGCTAACTACTCCTTCCTGCAACTGAAAATGATACACCGCTTCAATCGTTTTTGCGTCGTACAGTCCATTGATTTCTCCATTGTAAAGCCCTTGTGCTTTGAGAAATTGTTGTAAATACGTAAGCTCTAGTGCATATGTTCCTTTATTGTAGGTCTTGGTAAAGGTATAGGGTGTCCACGAAACCGTTGAGGGAGTAGGAGCTGTAGGTTCAGTTGGCTGAGGGATATTCGCATAATATGCTTCAGAAATAAGCTGCATAACATAGGACATAAATTCCTTCTTTTTGGTAGTTAAGATTTTATTGTAAGCATCCTGCAATAACGTCATCATCGTAGTTTCAATCGTTTTTACTTGGTTGGTATCTCGATGATGTACTTTTTCTTCAGCTTTTTCAACTCCTTGGATTAAGGTTTTTAATGCTTGAGTCAAGTCCAAATACGTTCTTTCTCGATTGAGCGTAGAGGCAATGATAAGTCCACATTGATAGGAACGTTCTACCGTGTATTGAGTCAAAAAGTCTTTCGTTTTTTCCAGCGTGGAAAGATACAACTTTTCATCAATATCAGACTTAAAAAGCTCATTGATAAAACTTGTAGTCTCATCAACAAATGCCGTTACGAGACTATCCCTTTTTTCCGTCATTTTTTCATAAGACACCTCAGGATTGCTGGTTTGGTAATTTCTGATTAAATCATCAATATCTCCTTTCAAAAGATTTGTAAATGACTTCTGAGGACTGAGTAAAGCTGTTCTGAGGGTAGTTTTACTATCCAAAGTCTGATAAAGCTGCGTTTGTGCCTGCTGTAAAGCATTATATTGTGCTTGGATAGTGTCAATCTTTTGGATTTTTTCCGCTAAACCATACACCAATTCTTTATTTTGAGTATAATAGACTTCAAAATCAGCTTTCAACGTCGCAAACGTAGTCTCATAGGTAGTTTCAATCGTGGAAATCTGACTAGCAAAGGTAGAACCAAAATCATATATTGCATTACTAATCGTTTTTTCATTCGTCAATAATCCTACAGAAAATCTTTTAATGTCCGCAGAAATTTCCACATATTTTTCCAAAATAGCTTTTTGATATTCATTTTGGATAGTGAGTACATCTACATCGGTAGCATTAGCAGTCAAAAACCCTAAACACGCTACTGCTTTAAACATTGAAGTTTCTACCAATGGTTGTACTTTCGTATTATAAATATTTTGAATACGTTGAAGGGTAGTCGCTAATGTAGATAATAAGGCATCTTTTTTCTCATCTAACTGTTTTTGGAATGTCGCTGCATTTCCCGTTAAATGGGCATCTGTTCCTGTACTAACCGTTCCCGTCTGCACATTAAAATCCAGATATCCTTCATTTCCGGTTCTATCAATAGCATACAGTCTGTATTTTAATATTCTGGGAAACATCAGAAATCCTGAATATTGTTTTACTCCTTTATCTCCAGCAGAAAATCGACTGCCTTCATAAAAATCATTAACGCCACTCAAGGTTGATTTGGTTAAGGTTGTTCGCGTACTTCCATTATAGTATTCTACACGATAATTTACAGTTCCTTTATAGTCACTTGCCACCTCAACTTGTACATCCACTTTTTGTCAAACTTTGGGAGTTGTGGTAGAGGAGGAGAGCGAAACCAATCCTGCAAAACTAGAAGAAGTCAAAATGACCAAACCACAGACAGAAAAGAGAAACTTTGAAAAAGAAAACATCATTGTTTATATAGTAGAAATAAAAGACTGAAATATGTTCATAGTCTTAAGTTAGCATTTTAGATAGCAAATGCAAGCCCTATTTATAGAAAATGAGAGAAAATATAAAAAGTGAGGTATGAACATACAAAACTACCATTCAAAACCGTTATCGTTATGCGGGAATATTGACACGGAACCTCAAAAACGAACGTAAATACATCGTGTAGGACATCCTATTCACATTACATAATCAAATTCACATTCACAGATACCACAGTCTTGTGGTACCTCTACATCATTTAATATACAATTTATTTAAATTGTTAATATATATATGAATATTTTAAAGAAATCAATTAAAAGTGGTTTCAAAACTGGTCAAAATTTTGCATTTAAAATTTTTTGGGGTACAATAAAAAAGTTTTATCTTTTACCCAAAACTAGCGATGTATTTTCTTTCTACTTCTTAATCTGGTCTGCATTGTTCTTTTTATGCAACATTCGCTTTCCGGAGAACAAGAAATGCAATTCCACGGAGAAATTGCAAACGACTCGTCAACATCCAATTAACAGGAGATGAACAAGGGCTGAGTATACACAGACTATGATGTCGTTTATACAGATTATTTTAAGTTTACTATTAAAATCGCTCTGGAATACTCCGTCGCAGATTTGTATTAGGACAATTTCAATGTACCTATTTCAAATTCAATTGCAAATGAAAATACAAAAAAACACCACCTAGCACAATTTACTCAATCCTTGGAATTTCCAGTTTATTATCTTTCAAAGTCAAAGGGTCTACCTCCGCGAGAATAAACGCTAACAACACCGTCGCATAACTTCCCGTTGGAAGTGAAAATTGCAAACATACATCGTCTCCTTCCCACTTCCATTGCAAATCATCTACTTGTACCCACAAAGGACGACGCACACCTCGAAGATGATACCTTTTACCTGCTTCCCATAGCTGTTCATCATATGCAGCTAATGCAAAAAGTTGCTCTTCTCTCACGTTCGCTTTGCTTCATTTTGGAGCTACAAGTAAATTCCATCAAAGCATTGGTCCTGTAGGAAACCATTGCAACGTACTATTTCATCCAGAAGTCAGCTCATATTCCGTATGCAAATCGTCGGGAAATACACTCCACATTGCCTTGTCAGCATTTTTCTGTTTCATTTGCTCATAGTCAAACGTTTTCACGCTTCCTTCCTGATAGATTCCTACTTGGGCTCACGTAGCATAATAACGATTGACCATAATATCTCCCGACAATAAATGTAATCCCTTTTCTCGCCTCATCATCGCATAAACATTAAAATACATACTCGCATATGCTTGCAACATAAACCTTAAATGATAATGTTCTCCTATATTTACTTGTTCATTGGTGGATTGATTGGTGAGTATGTTCTTTGCTTCCCAGAAATTTTTGTTTCTTTTTCAAAACCTCTGAGTTCAAAAACAATTGGGAAATCCTTTTGTTTGCACGTTCTCTATATTTTTTTCAATCAGCATTTTTACGGGTTCACTAACAGTGGAAGTCGCTCTCAATCTCACTGTAAATTTATTACCAGCATTTCCTCCTACTCTCAAAGGCTGTGTTCCTCGTGAAGTTTGTAGCACGTTTACTTGTTCATTTAAAACAGCTAAAAAAGCTGACTCTCCTCCTATTTGCTCTAGTTTTCTTTTGAAAAGGGAAATCCATTGTCTGGTGATACCTACTTTGTCCTTAAGCCCTGCAATACCGATATCTTCACGAGAAAGATGAAAAGAACGCTGAAGAAACTCCACTACTTCCATTGTCGTCAGATTTCTTTTTTCGATATATACATAAAATATATCCCCTTGTCCTGCTGGAAGTTGAGGAAGGAGTTCTTCTACAATAAAGTCTTCTGGTTGGTGTTTCACTTGAAAGAGCATTGTGATGACAATACTATGTATTTTGTGTTGTAATTAAAGACAAAATACCTAGTGCATAAACATCTCTTGACACTCCACTAGCAAATCCTTATCCTAGCACTATGTCCAAAGATAACTCCGTCATAGATGAAATTTTATCTCGCGTTGATATTGTCGACGTAGTCAGTCAATATGTTCCGCTCAAAAAATCAGGGACAAATTTTTCTGGATGTTGCCCATTTCATCACGAAAAAACGCCTTCTTTTATCGTTTCTCCTCAGAAACAGATTTTCAAATGTTTTGGCTGTGGAAAGGGAGGAAATGTGTTTGTTTTTATCCAAGAGATAGAAAAAATCGACTTTCGGGACGCTGTCAAACTTCTTGCCGAACGCAATCATATTGAAATGCCCACTTATCAAGCTTCAGGCGGTTATTTTCAGCGTTTTCAGGACGAAAAAGAAAAGATGAAAAGAATGCACAAACTCGCTCAAGAATTTTTCGTAGAACACTTACAGCACCATCTGAACGCAATACAATATCTCAAAGAAACAAGAAAGCTGACCGATGAAATTATTGCAGATTTCTGACTCTGATATGCTCCTGACAAATCCTATGAACTCTTGCAGTACCTGAGAAGTAAAGGTTTCACAGACGATGATTTGTTTCACGCCAGTTTAGCGAAAAAAAGTGCTAATAGTCCAGAACTTTACGCATTTTTTAGAAATAGAATTATGTTTCCGATTTATGACCTGATGAAAAATGTGATTGGATTTACTGCCAGAAGTCTTGACCCCAACGACCAGCCAAAATATCTCAATAGCTCTGAACACAAAGCCTTTGAAAAATCCAAAATTCTGTACGGACTTTCACACGCTAAATCTCATATTAACCAGTTTCAAAAGCTGATTGTCGTAGAAGGACAGATGGATGTCATCGGATTGCATAGACTCGGATTTCCTATCGGAGTGGCGACCAGTGGCACGGCATTGACCGAAGACCATATCAAAATTCTCAAAAGGCATACCGAACATTTGTATTTTCTGTTTGATAATGATACCGCAGGACAGCAAGCAACGTTTAGAGCAATGAAACTCTGTTATCATCACAATCTTTTCCCAAAAATCGTGAATTTGCCACCAGAAACCAAAGATGTAGATGAACTCGCGAACCTTGAACACGGGAAAGAACGTTTTGAAAGCTGTTTACAGCAGGCACAAGACGGCTTTTTAGCTCTTTTTGACCAGATAAGAGCGAGTAGCGATATGAGTTCTCCTATTGATAAACAAAAGCTGATTAACGCAATGTTTGAGCTGATTATTTCCGTAAGTAATCTCACCATTCAGGAACATTACAAACTGCTTTTGGCAGAGAAACTGGGATTTGCACCGGAAATCATCAAAGTACAATTTCAGAACTATAGAGCAGGGGAGGGAAAATTTCTCCTCAGACAACAGGAAAGACAAGAAACTTCTGCCAAACCCCCTTCCTACCAACCCCAAAGAGAAGCATTATTTGCTGCATTATTTTATCAGGGATTTTTGGAGAAACTACGAACTACGGAACAAGCACCCACAGAAGAAGCATTTGTGCAGGCTTTGCTCCAATTTGCCAACCAAATTGCGGTTGCCGTCCCAGAAAGTAGCATAGCAAAAGTGCTCACAGGAACGCTCACCGAACCGGAAAAAGAAGAAATGAGTGCTTTACAACTGCGATGGGAAAAAGAATTGGGAGAACTCGGAGAAGAAACGACAAAAAAAGCTGTCCTTCAGAGAGTGATTTCCCCCAATAATCCCGGTCAGCCTTCTCCGATAATGGAATACTTCAAAATGGCGAGCAAAAGCCCCCATCTGAGCAATGAAGAAAAGATGCAATTGAATAAACTGAAAAACACGATTGGGAAAAAATAACCCCTACCTTTATTTTATGAGCTTTCATCGAATGAAATACTTCCTTTTTCTCCTCGCTCCTCTGTTGCTCCTCCTCAATGCAGGTTGCACGTCTACCACTACACCATCAACGCAACAGTTGCCACCACCACCCAATATTTTTTTCAATGAAACTAACCTCCCAACAGGATTTGTAGCCCTGCTCCAAACTTTTTCTCCCGATACACTTCCTCACGCTCAGGAAATATTCCCTCCTGAACATATCAAAACTCCCATCAGAATGTTTACGTTTCAAGCGATTGACTTCGCCAATGCAGACTATCCTGAAGCAAAATTCCTTCCTGAACACTCTGACCTAAAAAATAGCTCGTTTCAGCTAATATTTTATAATGCATATCCTGTAGGACTTTTTCAAAGTCGAACTCCTTTAGGACAATACGGAGCAATCAATCAATACGGATATAATGATTACTATGTACTACTTACTTCTGATGATAATCATTCTGAACCCCAAAAGACCCTCTACAAAAACTTTGAAGAAATAGCAACAGGAGTAGTTGACTACCGTCTTAATACCCAAAACCAACTTTACCTCGTCAAAAATGAAGGCGTGAACGACAAGGGACAGCCGCTCAACCTCATTCTCACCAAAGAAGGAAAACTTCTTGAGAAAATGCCAGCTACTTCAGGATACGTTAAACCTTTACTCTTTGATGAAAATGACCAACTCATTTATGCGGTTTCTGTGCTGGATAATGAAGAAGCATATGCCAATAGCACGTATTTTCTGAAAAATGAACGCGGTGAAATCATTGACAGCTGGACAGGAAACTTTTTGGTAGGAACAGAAACCTATACCTTGCAAGCATTGGAAACTGGCTTTGCCATAGGGAGAAAGTATGATGAACGACCCAATGACATCGAAGAAAGCATTTCAACCATTACGCCAGAAATCCTTACTGAAGTACAGCAACAGGAAAAAACGCTGATGAAGTATTACCGCTTGATTGACCAACAGCACTTTGAAGAAGCCTATGCAATGCTGAAACAACCTCAGCTTTCTTTGGACGCATTTAGAAAGCAATGGAACAAGTACAATCTCGTAGATATTGACCGAATTGCTACCCCACTCATTTTTTTCAAAAGCTATCCCAGCACGAATACTCCGTATTTGGAAGGCATAGGACAATTAAATCAGTTTGAGGTAAGACTGTTTATGAGGACGCTTTCTGGAACTATTGAAATCAACAGAGAAATATTGCGTGTTTCTCCGAGCGGAATTGAATTGCTTGCATCTGAGCCAATGCCTATTTTCCACACCCTCAATACTCCAAAAATGCTTCTCGTACAGCTCTATTATCACCTCATCGCTAGTGAGAGATTTGAAGAAGCCTATCAAATGCAATATCGCCACAGCCAATCTTTGCAAGCATTTCAAGATACCTATAAAAATGTTCAAGGAATAGCTATCCATCAAATGACCGATATGCGTACTCTTAGCAAAGAAGATTGGGAAAGTTCCAGCACAGATGATAAAGAAGAAGGAGAAGTACAACTGCTCATAGATTTCATCACTCCAAAAGGCAACGAGAGATACGCCATCCAGAAAGAAGTCCTCAACGGGAAAATCAAGCACCTTTCCAGTGAAGCTACTACCAAGTGATGTGTCTTTGTCTGTGGATATGGCTACAAACCTGTCATCTACCTTTATCCTCCTCAGCCAACAGAAATAAAAGTCTGACTATACCTTAAAGGTCAGCTTACCGTTGCTTATCCCGACATCAGCGAAACCAACAACCGAACCGTCCTTGCTCATCCCGACGGAACATTAGTGAATAAAGCTGACGGAAAAGAATACTCTTACCTCTTCCGAGAAGGAACAATGCCAGACCCACGAACCATTACAGAAGGATTTGTGGTGAAAAATAAAGATACTGTCGCCTTTCTCCAAGATACCCTCGCCTATCTCTGACTAACTCCGAGAGAATACAACGAATTCATCGTGTATCGACGACCATTGATGAAACGCAACCCACGAAATCTGATTTCCTTTATGGGAGAAGCGTATACGAAACAAGCACCTTTAACCATCACGCCAACACCCGACAGTATCCAACGTGTCTTTATGGTCTTTCAAGGATTGAAGGAACCTATCGAAATCAAACAACAGCTTTTAAAACCTTTTCAAAGAACCGGATTTGCTGTCATTGAACGGGGAGGAAGCGAACTCTAACACTTCTAACGAATACTACATACCACATCCAGCTTTATCATTTCTTAAATACAACTATGCGAACCTTCATCAAAAACCTCTTCAAGCCCAAAGTAGCACCAATGAACATTATCCATCTGGACAAAAAAGCTCTGCTGGATAATTTCGTCTATCTCAAAACCTTGAAACCCCAAGCAAGACTTTTTCCCGTAGTGAAATCTAATGCTTACGGACACGGACTCGACCAAATTTTGCAAATCTACAAAAAAATTGACGTGCCATATCTGGTTGTAGATAGCTTCCCGGAATACAACATCATTGCACGCCACAGCAAACACCACATTTTGGTACTCGGCGAAACCTTTTCCCAAAATTACAAAGAATTTGACCTCAAAAGAACTACCTTTGCTGTATATAATGCGGAAACCTTGCACGGTTTAGCCAAATTGAAAAAAAAGCTGAATATCCATCTCTTTTTGAATACGGGAATGAACAGAGAAGGAATTCAGCCTTCTAATCTCGTTAATATTCTGGAAACGCTCAAATCCTTTCCTCAGCTCACGGTAGAAGGCGTAATGTCGCATTTCCATAGTGCCGATAGCGTACAATCTACGGGAATGCAGGAACAAATCGAACAATTTAAAACAATGTATTATCAAATATTGGAATACGGACATACACCAAAATGGAGACACATTGGAGCCAGTGCAGGATTATTGAAAATGGAAGATGATTTTTTCAATGCTTATCGTCCGTGATTGGCATTGTACGGCTACAATCCCTTGTCGCCAGAGGATACCGCCTTTGAAAAGGGTGAGAAATTGCAACCAGCTTTATCACTTTCTAGTGTCATTGTAGCGTTAAACCAGCTGGAGAAAGGGGAAATCGTCAGCTACAACGGACAATGGGAAAATCAGCAAGCTCAGCAAATCACTGCAACAGTTCCTTTTGGATATGCTGAAGGATTGCCTAGAAAGCTGAGTGGAAAACTCTTTTTTCGCTGGAATAAAGAACTTGTTCCACAGATTTGAACGATTTGTATGAACTTATGCTGTTGTCTAGGAAATGAAAAAATGCAGATTGGAGAGAGGGTTTGGATTATTGAAAGAGAGAAAAATACTCCTTTGAGTATCGCTCATCTTGCTCGTGAAACCGACACCATTCCATATGAAATGTTGGTGAGACTGGAGAAAGGGATTAGGAGAGAAATTGGGTAATAAACAAAACTCTAGGATATTCTAAATAAAATACCCTAGCTAAATTTTATTTTTATTAGTTTAATCAATTGTATTTTAATTTCAAATTTTGATTTACCATATCTGAACTCACATTCTTTGAGATGCAGAGCAAAGTTCTTACGAACACAATTGAATTTTTTTGTGAATGACCAAAAGTTTTTCTATTCAGTTGATATGCTATCAATTTCATTTACTAAATCCATTTTCTCAGTGATTAACTCTACAATGTTTATTATATCAGATATCTACTAATCCATAGTATCTATGAACAAATGAACAAACCTCTTTTTTTGCAGAAGTATTAGATAACGAAAGATTTGAAGTAGTGAAGAAATGATTACAAAAAGCAGTAAAGAGATTGAGTTAAAAAATTTCATTTTAACGACTTTTTGTATCTTCAATGTAGTAATAAGACATTATCAAAAACACTAGTCTTAATCTGTAAAATATCGTAATAAAAATAAAAAAGATAAAAAAAGTCCCAAAAAAAGTAATAAAAAATTTGCAAAATAAAATTTTTTATATACAATATACAGTATCAGATTAGTTGAAGACTTTTATTCCTTCACTAATCGCTTTTATCCTTTATATACTTATAGAAATGAAAAAAACAATGTATGGTCTTTTATTAGGTTTCGTGGCTCTCTTTGGTGTGGCTACAGTGGTTCCTGCTTTGGCTCAAGGTGGAGCAGGTGGAGAACCTGATTACTCTTCATTTGGTAATTCTACTACTTCTTTTAACGATTCGGTAAAAACTAACACAAGTGGTATTGGAGTAAGTGGAGCTGGAGAGAATAAAGGAGCTGGTATTATTGATGTTATCAAAAGAGCTTTGAACTGGGGACTAAGTATCCTTGGATTTGTAGCACTTGTACTTTGTCTGTATGGTGGATTTATCATTACGACTGCAGCTGGTGATGATGGTAAAGTAAAAAAAGGAAGAACAATCTTGACGCAAGCAGGTATTGGACTAGCAGTAATTGCACTTTCTGCCTTGATTGTTAACCTTATCTTCTATGTTATTGGTTGATCAACTTCGTGAGTTTAATTTTACTTCACAAATAAAAATCTAATGAAACAATTCTTTTGACGACTTCTTGGAGGAGTTTTCACACTTACTATACTACTTCCTCTTTCCGCTTCTGCTCAATGATTTTGAGATACAACATATGTGGAAGGAATTGGTGTAGCAGGAGCTAGAGATGGTGATAATCCGTGAGCAAGTGATGGCTTAATTCAAGTTATCAAAAATGCTATCAACTGGGCATTAAGTATCCTTGGTTTAATCGCTTTAGTATTATGTCTATATGCTGGGTTTCTTATTACAACAGCTGCTGGAGATGACGGTAAAGTGAAAAAAGGTACTGGTATTATAAAAAATGCAGCTATTGGATTAGCAGTAATTGCCCTCTCTGCCTTGATTGTCAATCTCATCTTCTATGTTATCAAAGGAGCCACTGGATAATTTCTCTTATATGCAATACTAAAAATCAGACTACATTTTCTTTGAAAAGAAAACATAGGCTGATTTTTTGTTTCAATACATTTTTATTATCTTCTCTACAAGATAACTAATGATTAGAAAACACAAATTTTCTTACCTAATACTCGGCACGGGATACGAACCACAAAACTCCTTTACTTCCTCTCTCAGTTGTGCCAATTTCTCTTCATCATTTGTTGCCAATAACGCCTGATGAATAAACGACGCTATCTTTTTCGTTCAGCTTTCTTTTACTCCTCTAGTGGTCATTGCAGGCATTCCAATGCGTAATCCACTCGGTCTAAACGGCGGATTAGGGTCATCAGGAATAGTGGACTTAGAGGTAGAAATTCCAATCTTATCTAACGTCCTTTCTGCGATGGCACCATTTCGTTGCGTTCACGAAAAATCCACAATCACCATATGATTATCCGTTCCTCCAGTAACTAAAGTATAGCCATATGCAAGTAGTTCAGAAGCGAGTAATTTCGCATTAACCAATGTCTGTTGAGCATAGTCAAAAAAGGAAGAAGTCTGAGCTTCTTTGAGTGCGACGGCAATTGCAACGATAGTATTCATATGAGGTCCTCCTTGCATTCACGGAAATACTGCTCTATCTATTCTCGTAGGAATATGTTCAATCGTATCTTCAGGTTTTTTCAAAGGATTGGAAACAGTACCTTTGGAAAGTAGCAATGCTCCTCTGGGTCAGCGAAGAGATTTGTGGGTTGTAGTCATTACTGCGTGAAATCCATAATCAAACGGATTTTTCAAGATTCCCGTAGCGACAAATCCTCCAATATGAGAAATATCTGCATACAAAATAGCTCAGCTTTCTTTGGCTATTTCAGCAAATTTATCATATTCCAATTCTCTAGGGTAAGCACTAAATCCAGCGAGAATGACTTTGGGGTTCAACTCGCGAGCTAAATCACGCACTTGAGCAAAATCTATTTTTCCATTTGGCAATGTTTTGTATCTCTGAAAATTAAACACTTTGGAAAAAAACGTCACCGGTGCTCCGTGCGTAAGATGTCCTCCGTGGGTCAAATCCATTCCCAAAATGGTATCACCTGGTTGCATTACCGCAGAATAAAACGCCAAATTGGCTGCCGCCCCAGAAAGAGCTTGCACATTGGCGTGGTCAGATTTAAAAAGCTGTTTAGCTCTTTGAATAGCAAGTGTTTCAATAGTATCGGTGTATTCTTGCCCACCATAATATCTTTTGCCAGGAAATCCTTCGGAATATTTATTGGCAAAAACGGAAGACTGAACAGCAAGAACCGCAGGGGATTGGTAATTTTCACTTGCGATAAGTTCCATTCCTTCGGATTGTCTGCGTTGTTCGTTTTCAATGGCAGTTCGGATTTCTGGGTCTGTGGTAGAAAGGGGAGTAGACATCGGCAGAAGAAAAAAGAATAAAAAAGCTGATTACTATGCTTATAAACTAATCGTATCCGTTTTCAAGGGAAAATGTATTATAGAAAATCCCACCCTAATAGAAATCTAAGGTAGGACCAAACTTTATTTTTTAATATAAATTATACCAAATTATTTTCGGAGCCAACTTATCACACTTGTACCCCAAAATAGGACACAAAACAACAAAAAAATATAACTTTTATTTATAATGTCTCCGATAGCAAATTTTCCTACCAGAAACGCACATAATAAAATGGCTTCTCCTATTATAAATAGGAGACATTTTATATCATTTATCTTTCTATGGAGTTTTTTTTAATTCTTTTATTCCATTTTTTATTCCATTTTTTTTCTTATTTTTTAAAATTCTAGGATATTCTAAATAAAATACCCTAGCTAAATTTCATTTTTATTAGTTTTATATCAATTACCTACTAATGTTGCCACTTAGAAAAAACTAATCCAAGAGAGGTTTTATCTTTTCAAAGAGTGCAGGATTTTCCGTTTGAAGTTGTTCCAACAGAAGATTATAAATGGCAACATCCTGCTGTTTATATTGTTTAAACATATTGAGAATATTTTCTATTTGTTCAGGAGTCAGTTCTTTCCCTTTATCTGCAAGACGAGCATACTCATCTTTCATTTGTGTACTTACAACGACAACATCCTGAGGAGTAGTTTCTTTCTCCAAATAACGTGCTAAAAATTCCATTGCACTCGTAGAAGTTTTCATTGTTTCCTCTTTTCGACCAGTTTGTCCTATATGGTCAAGCAATATTCCTGCTATTCCTCCTAGTAGATATCCTTCATTAACAGCACCAACCCAATCTATCACCTTAACGGTCGGAGCAATTTTTCAATATACATAATACACATCGTCAATGGTTTGTATCGTCGGATATCAGACTTTTAGAGAACTAATAAGTTCAAAATAATAAGCTGACCCTTCTAACGTATCCCATTGGTGAGTAATGGTTGCATCTTGAGGAAATGCTTTCTCATAAGCACGATAGGTCGCTACAGCTTTTTTAAGATATGCAAGCTCTGTTTGTGGAGAAGAGAAAGCCGATAATAGTTGTTGGATAATGACTGCTCTAGCTGCTCTTGCTTCATAGGCATCTAGTAATTCATTTCTTTCTTTATCAGCGAGGTTCGTAGGAGTGTTTCGTTTCGATTGTTCTTCTTTGTGAAAGAGTTCGTGTACATAGGTAATGAATAAGTCATAGGTCCCTAAATGGGCATATCTTTCAAAAGAAGAAGGATTTTTGAGCCTAGCTTCATTGAGGGTCAATACTATCCCTTTCTCTCCTTCCTTGGAGAAATATATAAACTCTGTATCATAGCCTACAGTTTTTCAGTAGGTGTCAGCCTCTGCTATAGTAATGGAAGTATAGGTTCCATCTGGCTGAACTTTTCGAGCTTTGGTTCTCTCCATATTCACAACGATAGCAACGAAATCTTTCACAGCATTATCTGGTCGTAGCGTTGGTGCTAACGAAGCATATTGTTTAATTTGCTGAGCAAATACAGGCATAAAATCTTCAGGAGTAGTTGGTTGAGTTCTACATTGTACCCCAATACAAGTATTCTCTACAGCAGAAGAAGGTCACTGAGAGAGTGGAGGTGTGGGACTTGAAGGTTTTCAACACCCAGAAAGAAATAAAAAGCTGGTCATCAACGAAATCATCAGTAAAGCGTAGTAGTTCATCATCAGTAATAGAAATAAGAGTAAAAATCCGTGTTCGGCCTTCCTTATAATGATTTGGTAAGCATTTGCAAGAGTAAATGAAATCAATGTGTCCTGTTTCATAAAATAGACGGTACACTATTACATATAATGATAAACATTAAATATGTCTAAAGAAAGAGGGTAAAAATGTCTTCTTAATACATATTTTTTATTGATAACCAAAAATTATCAGATTTAATCTCTTAAAAATTCTTCTGCTAACCAATGTATAGCACAAAATAAAAACATTCATTTGCAATCATCTTCAACATCCATACAACCCTCAATGTGAACAATGCAAACAGGGCTTGTTTCCACAACATTTAATTTTTTTTCTTCTCTTTTTACCTCTTGTACTTCACGAAATATAATGAACGACATCAGAGCCATCTTTGACATTGGAAATGAAACTATTAAAGCAGTTGTCTTTGGTCGCGACAATGACAAAGACATCATCCTTGCCAAACAAACCGAACCCGTCCTGGGAATGAGAAAAGGAAAAATCATTGACGCAGAAGCCTTTACCAACACCTTGAATAAAATTACGGAAAGTTTTATCAAAAAACTCGGTGGAGACTTCATCGAAAAAGTGTATATTGGTATTTCTCATCCCGAGATGATGACCCAAAGAATTATCGAAGGAAAAAGAATTATGAATGACGAAGTAGAACCTGATGACTTGGAACACCTTTCTAGAATTGTTGCTGATATCGCCAATGTCAATAATTACGAAACCATCAAAATTGTGCCTGTTGCTCGGATTGTAGACGAAGAAAAGAAAGAGAAAGACCCGATTTGACTGAAATGCAAAAAATTGGAATTGATGGCAGACGTGTTCCTCATTCCTAAAAATTATTACAATGGACTGATTGATGCCTTTGATAAAATAGGGTTAGAGGTCTCCGACATCATCCCAAATATCCTCGCGTCCAGTGAAGTTGCTGTGGATTATGACCACAAAGACCTGGGAACAGTGCTTATTGATATTGGGAAAAACCAGACAAGTTATGTGATTTACGAAGATGGATACCCACTAGGATATGGAACGCTTCCTCTGGGAGGTGAAGACGTAACAAAAGACATTTCTATTGGAATGCAAGTAGATATCAAAGAAGCTGAAAACATTAAAAAGACCAGTGGAGCTGCAATTGTGGATAGTGAAACTCCAATGGACGTAGCCCTTGATATCCATTTCTTAGCAGAGATTATTAGTGCGAGATATGAACAGATATTTTTCAAGATAAATAAACATTTAGAAAATTTAGAAAAAGACTGACGCCTTCCCGGAGGTATCTTGCTTATCGGGTGAGGCTCCAAAACAAAATATTTAGACTACCTTTCCAAAGATAACTTTAAGTTAGCAACCTTCTATGGTAAAGACCAATTGGTTAATATTGGCGAACTCTCCAATAATATTCAATTTGTGAATGTGTTGGGATGCTACTATTGGTCAATGAAATATATGGACGAAAAGAGGGGAGGAGGAATAAAAATCTGAAAAATTGGAACAAAAATTTGAGACTTCTTCAAGAAATTATTTTAGTTCTTTTATCTTTATAATAGATTATTACAATGAATGAAAAAATTACCGTTACCTCACTAGAAACTGGTATTCTAAAAAACAATATAATCTTACGAATAGATGACGATATAGAAAATAGTACGTTAAGACCTTATGTCGATGAATTGAACGAACAATGATTTACAATTATCGGAGCAAATAATCCTGATAAAGTTGAAGCACTCATTGAAAAATATCAAAAACAGATTAAACTTATTATTATTGATGATGTTATGCCAACTTGAGAGAACATTAGTTATGGAGAAAGCAGATGAGGAATGCAAACAGGATTAGTAGTCTTAAAAAATCTTATGGAAAATTTAACATTAGGTCATATCCCAAAGATAATGTTTGTATGATGAGATAATGAAAATATAAAAGAATATTGTGAAAAAAATACTGTCCCTTATCGAAAAAAAATCAACTATTTAACAGATGCCTTTGCTACAGATATAAAAAATATTATTTTAAATCAATAACAACTTTTTAATGGGACGGTGGAATAAATCGGGACAATGAAAGAAATCGAGGTGAGACACTATCTCAACAATCTCTTAGTTGGTTTTAACATTTATTATCTATTGCAATGGAATACCACAACTACAACTGAAACTACTGTAAAAAAGCAAACCTAAGTTTGGGATTGGAAAACGGATTTAGGAAAAATAGTATTATAAATAATCTTATAAGATTAGAAACACATTCTAAAGAAATATGATTGTTACTCGACCAAATTACAACTACTAATGACGTAGCAAAGAAAAATCTTAAATCTTGTAAAAAATTAATTGAACGAGAAAATTTAGAACCACTTGAATATATTAAAAAATATGAAAGCTTTGGAAATCATTTATCCTTCCTCCTTCTTGATGACATTGAAACCAACCCAAAAAACTTAGAAAATCTTGAAAAAATTGCTAAAATTTACTTAGACATTGCAAACTATATAGGTGATGAAAGGATTAAACAACGTGCATCTACTATAGTTAATAGTATCAACAATCTCAACATAAAAAAATAAAAACATAATTCAGCCTTTTAAAGCCCTTTTTAACCTTTACAATACTATTACAATGCCAATTCAAGAAATCACCCCAGAATTCATTCCTGGAGCAAAAATTAAAGTCCTCGGAGTCGGAGGATGCGGAAACAAAGCCCTCAATAGAATGATACAAGAAGGACTCGACGGTGTAGAATTCGTCGCTATCAATACCGATGCCCAAGACCTCGCCATCAACCTCTGACAAACTAAAGTCAACATTGGACTCAATATCACAAAATGACTTTGAGCTGGTGCCAATCCAGAAATCGGAAGAAAATCAGCAGAAGAATCTGAAATGGAAATCAAAGCAGCACTTCAAGACGCCGATATGGTGTTTATTACCGCTGGAATGGGGGGAGGAACGGGAACCGGAGCCGCACCCGTGATTGCCAATATCGCAAAATCAATGGGAATTCTCACTATCGGTATCGTGACGAAACCCTTTAGCTTTGAAGGGAAAAAGAGAGAAACCAATGCTGAAGAAGGTCTCGTAAAGATGAAAGATGCAGTGGATACGCTTATCGTTATCCCAAATGATAAAATCTTCACCGTAATTGACAAAAAAACTACCTTCAAACAAGCCTTCACAATGATTGATAAAATTCTCTACCTCGGAGTACAAGGAATTTCCGACCTTATCATCAAACCGGGAGACATCAATATTGATTTTGCTGACATTAGAGAAGTAATGTCCAATTCTGGAAATGCCTTACTCGGTATCGGATATGGAGCAGGGGAGAAGAGAGCAGTAGACGCTGCGAGAAAAGCGATTGAAAATCCACTATTGGAAACTAATCTCGATGGAGCAAAGAAAGTGATTTTTGCAGTATCGGGAGGATTGGATTTGACGCCAGTAGAAGTGCAAGAAGCTGCTACTGTGGTAGAAGAAATTTTGGATAATGATGTGAATATGATTTGGGGAATGAGTTTTGATGAAAGCTTTGAAGATGAAGTGAAAGTGACGATTATTGCGACGGGATTTGAGGAACAGAGCAAAGACACGATTATTAAAAAACCCAATAGAGATATCCTTGGCAGAAAAGAGACAGGTCGTCCAACACCCGGAATAAATGCAGGAGGCGAACATTTTATGATAAGAGGTTTAAAATCTGACTCTTCATCTGCTCCAGCTCCCCAAGAAAAGGAACCTTTCCAACTCAACACCCCAGAAGAGGATTTGGAAACGCCTGCATTCATTACCAAGAGATTGAATAATGAAGGATAGATATTTATATTTTGTTAGTATTATAATGAGTAAAGAAAACTTTGATTATGCAAAAATAGATTTTCATAATCTTATTGACCAACACAACCATCGTCTCATCAATTTTGGAAAAGATAATGAGTTAATCTATAAGCCAGAAAATTTTAAAAAAGATGCGATAAAAAACAATATATATATCATTTTAACTATTAAGGATAAAGAAAAAACACTGGAAATATTAGAAGAAGAAATCAACGAATTATATGATAAGTTATCAGAAAGAAAAGAAGATGATTGGAAAAATGAATTATTACAAAAATCTCAAACAGTAGATGATATACGGGAACTTGAACCTTACACAATAATGAAACAGATGGAAGAGTTAATGTGAAAATATGAAAAGTTGAAAGATGATATAGATAATTATTATCTTCAAAAGGCTGAACAGGAAGCACGACAAAAAGAACAGGAAGAAATCAATAAAGAACAGGAAGAAATCAATAAAGAACAGGAAGAAATCAATAAAGAACAGGAAGAAATCAATAAAGAACAGGAAGAAATCAATAAAGAACAGGAAG
>JAISMG010000027.1 GCA_031276875.1 Candidatus Peribacteria bacterium
TCCTGTATACACAATTTCCCCTGCTACAGATCACGTTCTCCAAAACAAATGAGCTACCGTTTCTTTCCATTCTGCAAACGTTAATTGATAGTCATCATTTATACTTTTAAATCACGGCAGAGTCGTTGCTGCATACACAAATAATGCACTTAATCCTACTACTGTACTAGTAAAGATTACTCCACTTACCATGAATCTAAACGCCCATTGCTTCAAATTTTTAAACCAAGTTTGTCTTTTTTTCATTGCAATAAAAAGAAGAAAATAAAAAATTCCTACTATTTGAGGAGTAAAACTATTGACAAATGTATATGTATTATTCTTTTACCTACTGTTAAAATTTTTAACGTATATATATATATCGATTTTACGCATTGCTGATACAGACTGGAGATGCGGTTTCTCTCTGGCATTACTAGATGAAAAAATAAATACGTTGTGTGTATATTCTTTTCTATATGAAATGCAAATGTTTTTTAAGAAAATCTTTTAAGCTAATACTCCTATTTTACGGTTACCTTATAACTTATAGTACCTCTTAAAAATAATCTCCTTCTATGTAATCCTTTCAGCAAAAACCATTATTCTTTTGTCGGTACGTCCAATAGGATAACATCCCATCAAGGTAAGATATTCTTTCCCTTCTGCTGCATACTGTAAATACGTATCATTGACGTATTTTGGAGCAACGATTTCTGTTTGGATAACGCGATATTCATACAGTTCTCCTTCTCGTACGACTTGGATAAGGTCGCCCGCTTTCAATTGAGGAATATTACGAAATACGGTACCATATTTGTTGTTTTTCCAATATTCTTGTGAAGTATGCCCAAACAGAAACGTATTGCCTCCGTCTCCGGGATTGGGAGTAGTAGGATATTTTACCACTCAGTTTTCTAGTTCTTTATCAAAACTTCCATCAGTAAATTCTGCATAATCTTTTACTTGGGTCTGTATCACTGGCACATCTAAATTGATGGAAGCAATCACCAATCTATTTCCCGGTGGTAACAAATTAAAATCAAAAGGATATTCATCTAAACGAGTTCTCAACAGCTGCTGTATCTCCGGAGCGATTTCTTTTTCTACGGAAAGCACAGACGCATATTTTTGGAGCAATTCCTCGGCAATCTTAGATTTTTCTTGCTCTTTGGAAGCAAGGATTGCAGTCATAGAAACTTCTGTCGTACGAAGCACTTCTACAGGAGTCGGAGCAAATTTATCTTGGAAGGTATCCATAATCAGCTGAGCATTGGTAATCAGATACATCCCCAGAAAAATGGAAATAAAAATAATCAGTAAGGTTTTTATCTCTCTAAAAAAAGTCTTGAGAGAAAATTTTGGAGTTCTCAATTGGTCATATACACACTGAATTTCAAGGTCTTCTAGTGTTTGATACATAATAATTGCGGGGAACAAATAAAGGGAAACAACTATTGTCTTCTCTAAGTATATTCAAGAAAGAAAAAAAGTAAAAAAAAGCAGACTTTTTTCGCCACTTTGGATTGACTTTTTAAGTAGAAATTTCCCAATTTGTTTTTCGGGCATATTTAAGCCAAAAAAATCTCTTGACTTTACTAATATATATATTTAAAATTCACAACATAAAATAAAAGTTTAATTATTTAAAAATAAAAAGGAGGTGATAAATAAAACATCTAACCTGAGATGTAAAAGCAGGTAGTCCGAGAACCGAAAAAGGGACTTTAAAGAAAAAAGTAGGAAAAAATTAAAATAAATATTTAAAATGAAAAAAAAACCTTTAGTTAGTATTGTAATGGGCAGTATTTCCGACAAAAAAATAATGGAAAAAGCTGCAGTCTTTTTTGGGGAAATAGGTGTCCCCTTTGAAATGAGTGTGCTATCCGCTCATAGAACACCCGATGAGACAGTAAAATTTGCAAAAAATTTGAACTCTCAAGACATTCAATATGTAATTGCTGGAGCTGGAATGGCTGCTCATTTAGCAGGAGTCATCCAGTCAAATGCACCTTTTGTAAGTGTATATGGGGTTCCTATTGGTGAAACAGCATTTAATGGTATGGAAGCACTGCTTTCTACCGTTCAAATGCCTCCTGGTGTTCCTGTCGCTACCGTTGGTGTTGATGGAAGTTTAAATGCTGCTATTTTGGTAGCGAAAGAACTTTCCAAATCTGACAAAATAATTCGTCACCATCTTGAACAGTACTTTGCTACACAAAAAATGAAAGTTCTTAATGCCAATAAACAATTAGAAAGAACATATTATCGTGGGAAAGTTAATTATCCAACAAATACTGTTCCGTACACACTATGGCAAACAAATTTTGATTGGGGTAAACAATATGTTGGGAAAGTTAGAGATGTTTATTTTATCTCCAACGAGAGATTAGTAATGATTACTACAGACCGCATTTCCTCTTTTGATGTGGTACTTCCTGAAGCTATTCCCCATAAAGGACAAATTCTCAATCAAATATCTACATTCTTTTTAGATGCAGTATCCGATATTTGTCCAATATGGAAAATAGCAACACCACACCCAATGATAATGATTGGATATCAATGCAACACTTTCCCTGTTGAAATGATTGTTCGTGCATTCCTTGCTGGTAGTTCTTGGAAGGACTACAAAAATGGAAAGCGAACTAAAAGTGGCGTTATAATCCCAGATGGGATGAAGGAAAACGAAAGATTTTCTTCATCAATTATTACTCCAACAACAAAAGCTGGAGAAGGTGAACATGACGAAGATATTTCTCGTGAAGAAATCATCAATCATGGACTAGTATCAAAAGAAGATTATGAAATCATGGAACAATATTCGTTGGCTTTATTCCAACGAGGACAAGAAATTGCTTCCAAAAGAGGATTAATCCTCGTTGATACCAAGTACGAATTCGGCTGGCGTATGGAAAATGGTAAAAAAGTCATTTACTTGATTGACGAAGTTCATACTCCTGATAGCTCGCGTTATTGGTACGCAGATACGTATGAGGAACTCTTTGAAAAAAGAGAACCACAACGACAGTTGTCCAAAGAATTTGTAAGGGAATGGTTAATGGACAACGGATTTCATGGTAAAGAAGGGGAAATTATCCCTGAAATAACGCCAAAGATAGCAAACGAAATCAGTCAACGATACATTGAGCTGTTTGAAATATTAACTTCTCAATCATTTGAAAAAATGACAACAACTAATCTCCTTTCCGAGATTAAAAATGTCATTGTTACAAACTATCTGGATTAGAGACATATTTTGTCTCAAAGGGAGGAAAAACGTATTGTAAACGCCTCCCTTTTTTCATTCTCTCAAAAAATTCTTCCCCACTTTCTGTTGCAACCACTCATTAAATCCTTATATCATAATTATCTTTATTTTTTACCTCTCTACCGATGTACAGAAAAATCCTTCTTCGAAACAAAGTCGCAAGTGCCATCCTGCGAACTATTTCCACTCGGCTTCTACTGGCAAGTTATAACTGTTTTATTTTTGGCAATGTGAAAGGCGGACTAATTTTGCTCTGATTTGCAGTTGCATTTATTCTCTCCGGTATCGGAGTATATGCGGAAAAGAAGCGAACATTTATAGGAATTAAAGTATTTTTCACTGTCCTCATCATCCTCGGCATAGGATTTGGAATGCTCGTCAAAATCCGTCATCAACCCCTTTCCTTTGGAATGCAAGAACTACTTTGGATTGCTGGACTGCTTCTTTTGACCAGCTTTATCATCACCTTGGAAATCCAACAAAGAAGACTGAAAACCTCTCTGCCAGAGCTCCCAACCCATCAAACATCTCATACTAAACAGCGAATTTCTGCATTGGTGGTCTTTATTGTCATAAGTGTGCTAACGGTAGTCTATTTTATCATCGGGAAACACGCTCAAACCGTGCCAGAAGTGCCAGACTCTTACTTTGATAAAACACGAGAACATCCCAACTTACTTGACGAAGAAAATGGATATGAACAGCTGAGAAAGCTGATTGGAGACGTGGACACTCCCCTAGAAGAACAAAAAGTCATTATGGAGAAGTATCCGTTTAAGTATCAAATAGACCAACAAGAATCAAGAGAACTCCGACCTCAAGTGCATTATGGAAACAAGCTTTCCGTTACCGACCCAGCATATTTCACTACACCAAAATATCGAATACCGGGAAATAATGAACAATATACTACTCTGATGGAATATCTCGCCACACGTCCAGACGAAATGAACACAGAGAAGCTTGAAACCTTGATGCATTCAGATTTTTTCCCTCGTTTATCCGAAATCGTAGAAATGGAGCGAAAAAACACCGACATCACCATTCCAAAAATTCAAAATATCCAATCACTAGAAAGAGTACTGCAACGTTTAGTAGCCTACTATGCAGATACGGGAAATTTGGAAACTGCGGTGAAGCTGAATATCATCGCCCTCAAACTCGGCGACAATTACCTTTCCACCTATGGCTCACTCACACACGGACTTATTGGAATTGTTAATTTCAATTTGGCAGTCAATGCTACAGAGTATCTCTTGAGTCGCTATGAACTATCTGAAGACCAGAGACTTGCATTACTTGAAACCTATCAAAACATTCTGACGACTGACAAAGAAGAAGCACTGAGAAATATTTTCAGAGGAGAGTATCACGCAATGCGAGCAATGACCAATGGATTTAATTTTATTGACCCTAACGAAATTGCAAACGTTGGTGGAAAAACTGAAAATCTTTCTGCTTTGGGAGCATTACTCTTGAGAAAACCCTTTTATGATAGAGAGGCAACTATTGCCCAGTATCAATATGCTTTACAAAAAGGAAGTGAACTGGTTTTGCAAGGAGTTTCAAACGATGAAATGCTGACACAAATCGGTGTCAATCCTCAGGGAGATTTCTTTCAGAGGCCACAAGCTCGAAATCGATATAATATTGTTGGGAATATTACCATTTCAACTCTTTTTCCACGTTTAATAGGAAGCTATGCAATGTTAGAAGCTCTTTACCACCAAAAAGAACTTATGCTCCAACAGCTCCAATCCCCATCTTCTGTAATCTCAGACAACACAATCTTGGATGACACGAACAACGCAATTCCAGACAATCCTCTGTAATCTTGCCAACTAATCTTCTCTTTATCTTTTACCTCTCTACTAATGTACAGAAAAATCCTTCTCCGAAACAAAGTCGCAAGTGCCATCCTGCGAATACTCGCCTCACGACTATTCCTCGCGAGCTATAATCTTCTCAGTGTAGGACTACGAAAGATGGGAAGTATCACTCTTTTCATTGCCCTTGTTTTCACTATTGTTTGAATAGGTATCTACAGCAACAAATCGTGAATACTTATCTGCATAAAACTCCTGTTAGCCATCACCACCTTAGGTTCCATCGCAGGAAGTATCCTTATGTTAAGAGAACGACGAATAAGAAGATTATATACTACTCCCTTTGATATATCCCTTATTTTACTGTGCGTGATATTCTGCTTGTTAATCAGCTTTATCTTCTCATTAGATGTACAACAAAAAAGGCTCACAACTCCTCTAAATGAATTATCACCAGAAAAAAAATCTGACCACAAACAACGAATACCTTGATTTCTCGTCTTTATTGGCATCACGCTTACAACCGTTATCTACTTCATCATTGGGAAACAAGCTCAAACTGTTCCTTTCGTCCCTGAAGCATACTTTGAAAAAACACGAATTAACGCTCATCTCTCTGACGAAGAAAACGGAGCTGAACAACTAAAAGCTTTAATAGAACCCATCTATCGTTCTTATCCTACTCCTGACGAAGCCCCTGCACCTTACCCTCTTAAAAAACAAACAGCAAATGGACGAACAAATCTAGGATACGATATCACCTTACAGAGGGAAATACCGCTCAATAATATCACAGAACTTAACACTATCACAGAACACTTACAACAAGATATAAAACGGAGATTGTATGTGACTTGAAGTCCGTTTCAAGAATACGATACACTCGCTGAACTTTTAGCAGAACATCCAGAATTTGATGAAGCAACAGCCATTCAAATATTGGAACAATCAGACTTTTTCACCCGTATAGAAGAAATACTAAAGATGGAGTGGAACATTAGCGATACGCTTCCTAGCTTATGAGATATACAACTCCTAGAAAAAAGTCTGCAATATATGGTAGCCTATCACGCTAACAAAGGGGAACTCTCCACAGGAATATATTACAATACGCTCGCCCTGAAACTCGCCGACAAATACCTTTCTACTTATGTTTCATTGGTAAACGCATCAATGGCTGCATCGTGTCTTAACACGGCAATGGACACAACACAATATCTCTTGACACATTACGAATTGAGTTCTACTGATAAAGCAACATTACTGGACACCTACCATACGCTCTTACATACCGATAAAATCACAGCTTTTCAACATATCCTCAAAGGAGAATATCACACAATGACGGACTTTCTTCATCAATTTACCGTCACTGCACCTGATGAAATCGGAATAATAGACTCAACAAATTCTCCGATGAGGAGTTTTACTTCCAATAATATATTTTCTATACGATTATTTAAACCCCCTTTTTATGATGCTCAAGCAACCAAAACAAGATTTGCATACGCCCTGAAAGAACTCGCAGAAGGTATTCGCAATGGAAAAAGTTCTGAGAAAATCCTAAAAGAAGTCTGAATAATCACTGAAAATCACAATATTAGCAAAGCTCAACTGCGAAATCTCTACAATATTATCGGAGATACTTATATAATGGCTCTCACTCCTCGTTGAGGATACACCTTACTTGACCGTACCTACCAACAGCACGCTCTCATCATCCAACAGCTCCAATCTGCTGTCACATCAGACCGTGTTTCAAATGTTTCCCTTGGAGAACCAACAAAAAGACCTATTTAGTACATTTTGCTTAAACATTAACCAACTCAATTTCTCTGTTGAAATCCTCTGCAAAAAACATACCTTATACTATGCTAATAATGGATTTCTACTCCTCTGAAATCTTCTGCAATCTTGCCAATAAATCTTCTGAAATCATCCGTAATCCTATGCTAAACCTTCACGCCATCTACTACCGCAATATCTGACCCTTTGAAGACAAAGAATGCTCCCTTACGTTTAATCAAGGGAAATTTCTCATCAAAGCCCCCATTGGAAGCTGAAAATCTTTCCTCTTTTTTGATGGACCTACCTATGCACTCTATAGAACCGCCAATAGAAATATGCTCAATATCCAGAGTACCGAAGGAGAAATAAGTCTGATTTTTTCCGTTGATGAACAATACTACCTAATAAAAAGACTTCTAAAAACCGGAAAAAGCAAAGACAGTTGCAGTAGCCAACTCTTTCAAGTCATTCTGAACGAAGTGAAGAATCCAGATAATAGCGAAATCTTTACTGGATTCTTCGGCTCCGCCTCAGAATGACTTCTCCAACGAAACACCAACATCATCCACGAAATCGCAAACAATCCCGCATTTCAACTTGAGGAAATCGTGATGAAAAATGAAACTGACCTGCAACAAACCCTTGACCAATTACTCCCCCCAAAACCCGTTTTCCTTTCGACTATTTTTCTCCTCCAAGACGCAGACAATATCTTTGAACTCCAGCCTGCTGAAAGATTGACCGTTTTAAAAAACGTCTTTGGACTACTCGGTATCGACGAAGCAAAAGAACAAGTCCAAGACAAAAAAAGAGAAATCTCCTACAAACTCAAAGCCTTACAAGACCATTCCCACCAAGACACCAGATTGAGAAAACTTTTGAAACAACTCCACAACGACTACATTAACATCAGTAGCATTCCCCTCTGACACAATCATAGTAGCGTTTCCCCCTGACAAGGGGGAGGGAGCAAAGCGGAAGGGGGTTTGTGGCAAAAAAACTCCGCCTTCTTCACCGAAATCGAGCCCTTCTTTGACCAAATCACTCTCAATGATTTCACCCTGAACGGACTTGATATTCAGTTTTTTCTTTCTCTTCAAGAACATCTCCAAACCGAAGAAAAATCTCTCCTTTCCAAACACACCAGCAAATCTCATCTCGAACAACAAATCAACGAACAAACCCAATACATCGCCCAGCAAGAACAAGAGAAAAAAAAGCTGATTGCCAACATCGCCCAGCTTGACCAACATATCGCCAGCATTGATACCAGTAAAATTCAGCAATTGAAATACGAAAAAACCAAGCAGTACGAAGCACAGCAGGCTTTGGAAGCCGAAGTCCAACACATCACCATTCCTCTGGATACAACAATAGTAGCGTTTTCCCCTGATAAAGAGGAGGGAGGACACTGGGCGAAGCGAAGGGAACGGAAGGGGGTTTCTCTCGCAGAACTTATCACCCTCATCCAAACCCTCAAAGAACGCTGAAAAGACCTCACCAACCAACTGCAACAAGCCCAACTCCAACTCAAAAACCTTGAACTTGAAGCCAAAAACCAACAAATCAAACTTGACCAACTCCAGCAAGCAAAAAAAAGACTGGCAGACTTTGAAGTAAACATCACCCAACAAGCCACTTTTTTCTGTAAAAAAACCTGAAGCAATTGCCAATATATCAAAATCATCAATAAACAGCATTTTGACCAATTGGAAAAACAGAAAACTACATTGAAGATGGAAATTGAACAATTGGAAATCCCTCTGACGAAGGAGGAAATAGGAGGAACGAATACAGACAATATATGTAGGGACGGGGCTTGTACCCGTCCGAACGACGAAGCCGTTATCCAACAAATCCAACACCACAAACAGCAAATTGAAAACATCAAAACCTTTCTCACCAACCTTGACTACAAATCCCGAGAAGAAAAATACGAACAAAAAAACCGCATCCAAACCACCATCAACCAACTTGACCAAACCATTATGAAATTGGAAGCCGAAACCCAAAAATTACAAGACTACCAACAGCAAAAAACAGCTTTTCAAACTTCTTTAGACAATATCCAACAACAAATCGCACAGGCCGAAACCACTAAAAAAAAGCTGAATGCAGACCACGACCAACTCCAACAGCAACTTCAATCCCAGCCTTTGGAAACACTCAAAACCCAATTGCAAACCGTAGCAAATTTCTTGCAAACTGTTCACGATATTCAGCAACTTATCGCAGACGCCACCGCGAACAAAAACCTCATCAAAGACTTACAGCAACAAGAGAAACTACTGATGAACTTATATACCATCTTGAGTAAAGAAATTCTCCTCATCGCTCTGGATGAATATTTGCCCGTTCTGAGTGAGATTATCAACAGTTTTTTGGTACAAGTCGTAGCCTATCAAATCTCAATGAAAATCACTGAAACCGCAGAAAAACTGGAATTGGAAGCGAAAATCTATGATGAAAAAGGAGAAAGAGAAGTGAAAAGTCTGAGTGGTGGACAGAGAACGATTTTGAAGCTGGTGCGAATGCTGGCGATTTCATCATATTTGCATACACCGCTACTCTTTTTGGATGAAACGATTAACAATTTAGATACCGAAACCGTTGGGAAAGTCAGCGAAATGCTCAATAATTTTGTGAAGCAAAGGACGATGAAATTTTATACCGTTACCCACAATACGGAAATTCAGGAAATGGACATTTGGGATAGTGTGGTGGAAGTATAAAAAATTATCCATATCACATTTCCAAAAAAAAGGAAGAAGATACTACACCATTCATCAACGAAAATTCGCCTTTTTTTCATTAAATGCATATACTTAGAAGAGCTTTTATTTCCCCTCTGAGTACACGATGAAAAAATTCCTTTCGCTTCTGATTATCAGCCTTTTGCTCCCTCATATCCTTTTGGCTCAAAGTGCTACTTCCGAACCAAATATCAGTCTTGCCCTCCAAGGCGTAAAAGACCTCAAAAGCTGACTCGACCAAATCACGCAAGAACTTTTTGATTTGGATGCGGTAGAAAGAGCAAAAAATGAACATCTCGACGAAAAATACAGACAAGCTAGAAATGAAATTGTCAGAGTGATTAGTAGTATTGATGAAGCAACAACTAATATCACGCAAGCAGTCGCAAAACTTGCCGTCTATCAAACCCAAATGAGGAATACCTTCAACGAACTCAATGACCTCAGAGACTCCTCTAGTAAAGCGAAAGCATACCTCGCCGAATATCTCAATTTGCTCTATAAAATGCAAAGAGAACTCTATCAAGATGAAGGTGATACCATCAATGAAATTAGACTGTTGGTTAATACGGATAATGTAAGCAAAACCTTAATTGGTTCAGAAATCACCACGGCAATGACGCTCCAACTCCATGACCTTATCCAACAGACAGACAAAGCTGAAGACAATGATATTGCTCTCCTGAGTAAACTCGGACAAATGAAACAGCAAGCTCAACGCACTTTTACGGCATATCGTGATGAAATCGAAAAACTCCAGCAAAAAAAGCAATATCTCATCAACTTTATCGCCTTGTACAAAAATAAACAAGTAGAACTTTCTCAGAGATTTGATAAAGTCTTTGCAAGCAAAAAAGAAGTATATCTCAGCATTCAGAGCTTTTTGGATGAAATAGTAAAAAGAAATTATAAATCTGTGGAAGGAATTTCGCTCAAAATCGCCGAGCTTTCTCTGCTTCCCGACGCGAAAAATGCGGACACGATTGCTCCTATTGCACGACCTGTCTATCCTATCGAAAACATTCTCCGTTATTTCAATGACCCCAAATTTGAAGAGGAAAACGGATTTAAACATCAAGCTATCCAAATTCAAGCGGCACAAAGGTCGCCTGTGTATGCTGCCAGAGATGGCGTGGTGTATCACGTGTTCGATAATATGGACAGTATCAGCCGAGTATTGCTCGTCCACCAAAATGGCTACGTTACCACCTATCAATATTTGAACCAAATTATTGTTCAACCCGGAGAAATTGTCAAAAGAGGACAAATTATCGGATACAGCGGAGGTGAACCGTGAACCAAAGGAGCAGGATTTGTATCAGAAGGAGAAAATCTGACCTTCGGCGTGTACAGATACGGATTGCCGGTAGACCCATTAAGTGTGTTGGATTTGAGTGTGATTACCCATTGGGAAAATGTACTACCAGAAGAATATAGAATTAAATATTTGAATGATACCATTGTAAGACCTATTGACGTAAGTAGTTTAGAATTTTCTGAAGGAGCCACGGTTGATGAAAGAGCTCAGCATTTTATCAATAGTTATGCTAAAGGTATTTATAGAGACGTAAACTTTTGGAATTCTGTCGTACACGCTACCAATATTGATAGAGATATGGTAATCTGTGTAGCTTTCGCAGAATCTACTTTGGGAAATTATTTATCTACGAGTAATAATATTGGAAATGTAGGAAATAATGACCGTGGAGATAGGATTGCATATACCACTCCGTTTGAAGGAGCAAGATTGATAGCACTGACACTCAATAACCAATATCTCGGGAAGTATCATACCATCAATCAGCTTTCCAGATATGGAAACACCGACGGAAAAATTTATGCTTCCAGTCCTATCAATTGGCAAACCAATGTGCTGAAATGCTTATCCAAAATTAAAGGCTACACCATCCCTGAAGATTTCCCTTTTAGAACAGGTCCTAATCCCAAAGTAGCATCTGTTGAGGAAATGTAATTAGTACCTTCATAGAAGTAGCTTCTTTTCAAAAAGGATATATAATCAAATAAGCTAAAAAGCAGTTGATAACCGTAATATATTGAATGATAATTTTTATGTGAAAATTCCCTTGATTTTTGATTTCATTTTCGTATCTCCGTACACGTTCAACTTTTGAAAACGAAACATATTACAAATAACAAGCATTACAACGAATAACCAAGAAGTACGTGAAAAATCCAAGTAGAGAACAAATAAATATCTAATGGATTTTTTTTAAGATAGAGAATAGAGTGACACTTTGCAAAAAAGCAGTATTTTCTGCGACCTTAAAATGGTAAAATAAAAATTATATATGTCCCCGTAAAAAAAACAAAAAAAAGCTAATTTCTTTTCAAGGAAGAGGAAGAAGCCGAAGTGTGAGACCAGCTTTGAAACTCAATGTCTCCGAGGTTATCACTTGTCTTGTAGGGAAACCTGCGAGAAAACGATAGTAGGGAGATAGCCCTACAAGTAAAGTAAATGGTTGATGACGCTATCTCGTCAAAGACAAAAATAAAAATAATTTATTTCAAAATGAAAAAAGTAAAAATTTTAGTAGGTGTACTTTTATTGTTTGTTATAGTTGGAAACTCCAATGTATATGCGTTATCTCTTGAAGAGATACACGAAAACTCCTTTTCTAAAGAAAAAGTGGTTGAATATCTGAATAATATCAATGATGAATATTATTCTGGCACTTCTTTTGACTCCATCAAAAGTGATTTGAGTAATCTGAATTCAGATTATGATTTGAATGTTGCAGTTGTTATCTTTGAAGAATATTTAAAATTTTTAAAAACTTCTTCGGTATCAGATAATGACAAAAATGACAAAGTAATGAATGCAGGTGTTCAAGCCACTAAGTGGAAAAGGAATTGGTGTACATTAGGTGTTGCATCTTGGAGTCAGTGCGATAGCAATTGCGATAATTGTACAGGAAGTACTTGGGCGTTATGTGATAGTTATCCTATAGACTGTCCATAACTTAAAAGTATTAAAATGATAAGAGGAATTTTTATTCCTCTTATTTTTCTTTTAAATTTAGAAGATTGCTTTAGATTTATCGAAAAAAGTATGTTTTTTTTTGCATTTTTTAAATTATTGACTATAATTAAATTGTTTTTATTTCTTATTACTATTATTATGAAAAACGTTCTTAATGCGGTAATACCTTTCATTTATGGAATTGTTGTAGGTTGCATAATTTGTACTTTAATTTGAACTTATCAACTTTCAAATGAAATGTGGAATGTTGTAATGACAATAAATACTACAACCTTCATATTGCTATGAGTAGCTTGTATTATCAGTGTAATACAGTTTTTTCTGAGAAAATCTTGGAAATTGCTCATTATCCATCTTCTCATTATTGTTAGTCTTTTTGTTCTTGTTAAGTTTTCATTTTTTTTAGGACAAGCTTTGCTTTGTGGTAGTTTTTCTCTCGGTTGTATATAAGTCATTCGCAAAAAATAAACTTTCAACCATAGACCCCAATATTTTTACTCATCTAAAAAATTTAAAATATCTGGATATTGGAGGAAATCCCTTTGGAAAATTACCGCGTTCTTACTTCAAAGGATTAGAACAACTCAGTGATGAAGGAGATTTTCCAAGTTTTAAGTCTTAAAAGTAGTATCTTCAAACGATATTCTCAATCTTCATTTTTGCTCTTATTTCTTGGATTATAAACTGACTAAACTATTATGTTATGACTGCTTTTTCAAGTGTTTTTATTTGCAACAGAGGAAAAGATAGTACTAAACTGATAAATTGTTATGTAAACTATCTTGAATTTTAGTGGTGCATTTTGAATTATAATTTTCTTGTTTGAAGAGGTTCTTTTTATATATCAAAAGTCAAAAATCCTGCTGTAAACGCATCAATTAACCAACACTTCACGGGAACTCCTTCTTTCTTACAAGAGAATTCTTTTTTGTTATTTGGAAAAAATGACTCAAACCACGTTGTACTAGCACTACCTAATGTCAAGGTAAAATAATACGTATTGTTGTGTCCTATGTTTGCTTCTTCCAGTCCTTTTCTATCTCCAAAATACATCCAATCAGGCATATTTACGTAAGTAGAATGTTTCATAATTCCTAACGTAATAGGATTTCATCGTCAAATAGGAAGAAGCTCTCCATCTGATATTTTCCATTCTTTGTTCATTTCAGAGAAGAAATTTAGCGTAAAGTCAACCAATATCGTGTTATCAGGAGCAATAAATACATTACGAATAAGTTTACAATTATTCCACTCATCGGGTAAAGTAAGTTGAAATCCATATTCCTCATTTCTATAAGAACTACAATTCCCTTCTTGAAGTAGTGTTAGGTAATTAGTACCATATCCTTCATCTTCTATCAGGTCAGCTTCTCCAGAAAGTATTATTTTAAATTGTTCAAGAGATTGCTCATTTTGGATGAGAGAATTTTCTGTATTGTTTCCCGTAGCAGTGGTTGTATCTCCTTCAAATAGAGGAGAACATCCTCCCAAAGCAATGCCTAATCCACCAAGGAGAAATCCCATTCCATATATTTTACTCTGCATAAGATAGCATAAAAAGATAAATATGTATCAGTAGAGTATGTTTCTTTCACCAGAATACAATATAAAATAAAATGTAAAACGAACACTTATCTTCCTGCTGAGTGGTGCATTTTGAATTATAATTTTCTTTTTCTCAACTATCCTTGATTTTCTTCATTATAAATATATAAATAATCCATCTTTTATATATTCTGTTTTACAATGAAAATCTCTCTCTCACTCTTCGCCGTTTCTGTTCTTTTCGGAGGAAGTGTCCTCTTTGCAACCACACCTACAGAACCAGCACTAGAAGTACAATTTTTAGACCTTTCCACAACCATTATACAACAAGCCTGAGAGAGAAACGACACCTTGCAACAGCTTAAAAAACTCTTTACCTCTTGTGCAAATCACCACAAAAACCCATCAATACAACAAGCCTGTACTAATTTTTTGGAAACCAGCTTTCCTCTCCTTGAACATCAACGAAGAAGCTACAGAGCAGAAGAATTACAAATTCCCATTTCGTGAACCGTAGAAGTCCAAGAACTCGGATATCTTTCTCCTGAACAGGTACAAAAAGCTGTAGGAATTTACCAAGCTTTAAGCTGACAAATGCAAGACTTGAATTATTTTGGAGCAATGAACGAATGGCGAAGATGAAATCATCCTTATGTACCCAAAGAAGACATCAAATATTACCTTGTTTCGCTTCCAGCAGAACATTTTTCATTTTTGCTAGCAACGGAAACGCAAACCAGTGATGGAGCAATCCAACAGATTATCGCTCAATTGCCAACCAATTGGGGATTTGATAAAAAAAGTACAGACCATCTCAAAACATCTCCTTTACAAATTCAGCAGACAGGAGGGAAAATAAGCATAGAAAGCTATAGATTAGCAGGAGCAGATAATATATCAGGAGGAGCAAATCTAAGGTTTCAAAATGATATAGATTTTCTTATCACCAAATATCAATTACCAGCAAAAGCAACTTTTGAAGAGACCGTAAACAAAATGAAATTTTCTCATACCGTTAATGATTATGTATGAATAAGAGAAGTACTACAATATAAACAACGAACAGGTGAACTAGGAAGTTTGACACAATACTTTACTCCAGAAGGCACGGCAATAGGAAATGGTTCTATAGATGGTATGTTGAATATTTTAAATACGAGACCGTTATATACAGGAGATACAACGTGATGGGTAAGTCGAGTATTTCCCTTTGGAAAGAATACTAATACACTTCTCCAGCACGGAGAAATAAAAATTTTAATATGAGGAGTTGGAGGATTGGGAATAGAACTTTTTGTATGGAACAAAAAAACTCCGCAAGTATGTTACCAAATAAGCCCCACAACGTTTTGATTTCTTACTAGTGCTTTTTTGGGAAGCTATGCTATAGAAATAGATAATGAAAATGAACCTTCATCATTCATACATAATGAAACCTCTTAATACTACTGGCAAACCAATGTGCTAAAATGCTTACCCAACATTAAAGGCTACACCATCCTTGAAGATTTCCCTTTTAGAACAGGTTCTAATCCCAAAGTAGCATCTGTTGAAGAAATGTAATCAGTACCTTCATAGAGATACCTAGACTTGGGGATATGTTATGTATATCTAACACAGAGTGACTAGGATATATAGCTATTATTATAGAGTTCTTAATGAAAAATTTGTTGATTTTCTCAAAGAGAACATTACAAGTAGGAGTACAAATTTTATTTCGAATTTTTTTCTCTGATGTTCGATTTTTTTTATAAACTTTTTTCTCGTAGTTCTTCCTCCTCTCATCAGCCACCGAAAAAAGGGCGTTTTGTGCTTGTACTGTCTGGTGGAGGGATGAGAGGATTTTATACGTTAGGAATTTTAAAAGCAATAGAAGAAAGCTGACTCAAACAGCAGATTGATGCCATTTACGGAGTAAGTGCAGGAGCTATAGCAGCAGCCTACCGAGCCGCAGGACGAAAAGCTCAAGATATTTTTGAAAGGCTATTTAGTCTGGATATTTCGCCTACAAAATGGATACATTTTCCGCCTACCGCACATCTCCTCAAATCCACGTTACCTAAAAAATACTTTGAGGCAGATTTGCCAAAAACCTTTGAAGAGCTTTCTATCAAAACGTATTTGGGAGCTACTGATATGTATACTGCAAATTTTATCTTGTTTGACCAAGGCGAGATTATTCCTCCACTTTTGGGAAGTACAGCATTGCCGGGAGTATTTCCGAGCGTGAAATATCAGCAGTATTTACTCAATGATGGAGGAATTATTGATAATTTTCCTACCACTATTGCAAAAAAAGCTTATCCCCAGCACCATATTATCGGTGTCGCACTCAATAAATTTAAAGAACATCAAGAACCCAAAAACATCATAGAAACACTTAGTTTGGCTCTGGAAGTGATGATGAGAAAAGATATGGTAAAAAGAACTAAAGATATCACTATTGCTTTTTATGAAGATATGGATTGCAAAAGATTGGAAAGAGACAAAGAAAAGTGGAAGAAAGCATTTGACCAAGGATATTATTCAGGGATGAAAAAGTTTATGGAAATATAATATGGTGTCTCCTTAGTATTGCTATTATTTATTATTGCTTAAATAAAATTCCTAGTTTTCATCTTACTTGATTACCTTTTTGGTACATTTTGTTTAAAAATTAACCTACGTTTCCTTTTGGGAGGTTCAGGAAACAGAAAGAGGAGTAGGGGAAAAGAAAAAAATAGTGATAATGCCGATAACAAATACTCCCATAAAAAACCACTGACTTTTGGTAAACATTCCCACAAATTCTGCCTGTGTATCATTTCTCAGATATTCCAAAAAAAATCTGCATACGCTATATCCTATCATAAATTGACTACTAATTTTCCCTACGTGGAATATCTGCTTTTTTATCATTTTGCAAAAAAGTATACTATTTCCTATCAACAGCAATAATCCTTCAAAGAGCATTGCAAGCAAATTAGTATTTATCCTTAATGCGGTATCCACATTTGAATACACGTGAAGAAAATGTGTAGTTTTCAAAAATTGTACTATACTATCCGAAAATCACGGATTGACAAAGATAATACCATAAAGTTCTTGATTGAGAAAATTTCCCAGTCTCCCAAAAAAAATGCCCAAAGGCACCATCACTAACAAACAATCCAAAAGCATTACAAATTCTTTTCGAGAAAGTTTGAAAAAAAATCTGCATACTAATAATGCTAGTAGTACACCTATAATGCCTCCTATGAATGACATTCCACCTTTCCAAACTTCCAAAATTGCTCCCCAATTGTTTGCAAAACTTCCCCAATCATAAATAAAGACGTGTCCAAGTCTTCCTCCTATCAATACTCCAAATAGTAGAGCTATCATCAGTGTTTCCAAATGTTGGGTCAAGGCTACCTGTAAAGCGGGAAAACTTTTGAAGTATCCTTTTTTTCCTAAAAACGAAAGAAAACAATATCCCAGAATAAAAGAAATACAATAAAAAATTCCATACCAATAAATACTCAATCCAAAGAGTTGAAATGCTACCATTATAAACAAATAATGAACTAAAGCAATGTAGATAGTAAAGATTGTAAGGAGTTTTGCAAATGGATATTATAAGGTAAAAAGTAGATAATGAACATTGCGGATTATACTACAATTTAACAAATTTTTAACAATAGATAATACTCATTCTAATTTTTTTATCAGGTTTCTAACGTTTTTACACTCTTTCAACATCATTATTTTCATACATTTCCCAAAACAAAAGGACGTTTTTCTCTATTTAACATCTTTTCCATATATTTATATTACTATTATTATTAATCTTTATATAGTTATTATATTATATATTAATAGAAAAAATCTGATAAAAACAAACCATATTTTTAAATAAATAATATATTTTCCTTATAATTGCAAAAAATTTCACTTTTTATCTGTGAAATAGTGGGTAGCTAATGCAAACGATGATTATTATGACGAGAGGAGAAGACTTTTTCCTGTCATTTCATTTGGCTTTTCAATCCCAAATAATGCCAATACGGTTGGTGCGAAATCATATAATGCTCCCTGTTCTCTAATAGCTTCTTGTACTACCCCTTGCTTGATGTACCAAAAAGGCACAGGATTGGTGGTATGGGATGTTTTTGGTGCTTCTGGAGTTCCCATTTCTTCACAATTTCCGTGGTCGGCAGTGAGCAAAATATCTACATCAAATGCTTTACTCACCGTCAAAAGCTGTTCCAAAATACTATTCAGCTTTTCTACTGTTTGGATAATAGCTGTAGGTATGCCGGTATGTCCCACCATATCTCCATTAGCGAAATTGATAATAAAAAAATCAAAATGCTGAATTTCCCTTTTAAAAGTATCCATAATCTCTTGAGCGGACATTTCAGGGTCGAGGTCGTAAGTTGCAACTTTATGGGAAGGAATGAGAATATTTTTCTGTCCATCATAGACTATTTCTTTTTCTGCATTGAAAAATTTTGTCACGTGAGCAAATTTTTCTGTTTCTGCCAAATGAAGTTGTCTCATTTCGTGTTGAGAAAGTACTTCGGAAAGGGTATGTGCTATTTCCTTTTCTGCTAAAAAAGTATCTCCTTCATATTCTTGGTAATATGTAGTCATTGTTGCAAGGTAGAGATGTTGTAATTTTTTGGTCATTACTCCTTTTCCTCGTTTTTCATAACGTTGTGCCTGTTCTGGAAATTGAGAAACTACTAATGCTTGTGTAAATTGTCTGGCTCTATCTGTTCTAAAATTCAGATAAAATACTGCGTCTCCGCTTTCAATAGGTGCACCTTCCAAAAAGCTTACCGGCAAAATAAATTCATCTGTTTGCCCTGCTGCATATGCTTTTGCAATATATTCACTGGGAGTATCGCTCGTTTGTGATTGTTGAAAGACAATTTCATCATAAGCTTTTTGTATTCTTTCCCAATTATTGTCTCTATCCATCGCGAAATATCTGCCTCCAAAGGTGGAAATTTTTACCATTGGATAGGACTGGAGAAATTTTTCAAAGGTTTTCATCAATGCTAAAGCTGACTGTGGAGGGACATCTCTTCAGTCACCAAAGAGGTGAAGATAGGTTGGAATATCTTTTGGTATCAGCTTTATAATTTCTTCTAAATGATGCTGGGAAGCGTGTACTCCTCCGGGTCCAAAGAGGCTTAAGAGATGGAGATTTGAATGTTGAGCTTTTACGTGGGCAATCCCTTTTTGAAAGGCTTCTAATGACGCAAATTTTCCTTCTTCCAAAAGGTCGTCAATAGCTACTAATGACTGTTTGATAATTCTGCCTGTTCCTAAGGTCATATGTCCGACTTCTGAATTTCCCATTTGTCCTGCTGGAAGACCTACAGCTTTTCCTGAAGTATCAATGATGGTATGTTTTTGAGTGAAAAGTTGATGAATGGTGGGGGCATTTGCGAGAGTAATGGCGTTTTCGTTGGGTGTTTTGGTGTTGATACCAAATCCATCGAAAATAATTAAGGCGACTTTTTTCATATGCTAAGGAGTATGGATAAAAAATAGGCGTATACATCAGCTCTTGTCTTATTATAAGATATTGAAAAGCGTTTGCAAGGGAGAAATGGTAGAAAATTTATATACATTACTCTGAAATGGTTATAGTGAGATGTGTCCCCGTTCCTTGCTGTGAGTAAGCACTGATGAGATAACATATTGCGAAAGGAGTATCAAATATAAAGGTTCCATACTTTTTAGGCAAAAAGGCAGGGACTGTTTCTCCGAGAAAATGAGTAGTTCACGTTAGTATTTTCAATGTGAGATGTTCGTTGGGATGAAGAATTTTGAATGGTTCTGACTGGAAATACGAAGGTCAAGAAATGCTTGGAGTTTGGCTATTACGAGTGCTATAGATGAGAATAGGGGAAATTTTTATCTCTCCTTCTTTTGCTATGACTTCTAGCTTTTTTTTACTTTTGCAGTAGGATGTATCACATTTTACAGCAAGGTTAATTGCTATACGCTTATTTTCCCCAAAGGGGAAATGTACGTCCTTTGAAGAAGTGGTTTCATCAAATTTTTCTCCTTGATAACAGAAATTATTGAGTGTATATTGATGAAGTATTCACGTGTCTAAAGTATAAAGAAGATGGTTTATGTATCCTATACTTATTCCTATGACGAATAGTATTCCTAATATTCCTCGAGTGTATCGCAGTTTATAGCGTTGTAGGTGGCGGTTTTGCATAGCTAGAAGGAAGTTATAAAGAACATAAAGCTGAAAAATTTTCTTCTATTTGCTGTTCCAAAGCTTCTTCTGCTATTCCCAAAAGTTCAGCACCAGAGGCATATGCATATTTCACATAGGCAGGATAATTTCTTTTGCCACGAAAGGCTTGCGGAGGGAGAAATGGAGCGTCGGTTTCCATCAGCCTTTTTGCCTTTTTTACTGCTAAAAATGCTGCTCTGGTGGAATGAGCATTGGGGTAGGTTAAAATATTGGTAAATCCTAGTCGAACCTTTGGAAAAAGCTCTTCCACTATTTGCACTTCCTCAGCACCATATCCTCGACAATGAAAATACAATTTAAGGTCTGGAAATGCTTTCAATATTTCCAATGTTTCTTCAAAGGCATCTCTGGAATGGATGACCAAAGGCAATTGCAATTTGCGGGCAAGTTCTGCGTGGAGTCTGAAGAGTTCCTGCTGGTGGGCAAGATTGGCGTTGTCTGTTCTGTGTAAATCAATGCCACATTCGCCGATAGCGATGACTTCATCAGGATTTTGGAGATATTGTTGCTCCAATTCGTTTATCAGGGTTCAAAAATCTGAAGTTGCAATATTGCGTGCGTCTTCTGGATGAAAGCCCACCGTCGCTTTCACGGTCAGCTTTGGAAATAATTTTTTCGCTTCCTGAGCAATGCGTATGCCATTTTGGTTGTAGTCGGTGTGAGCTCCTGCATTGACCAAAATTTTTCCACCAGCGGTTTGAAAATCGGTAAGGTGAGTTTTCCAGTCAATGAACAGGTCTTCAAGGTTGAGATGAGTATGTGCGTCAATGAGCATTCCAAGAAAACAAGAAAATTAAAACTAGACGCTATTTCACCAATTCATACGTATCTTTTGCAATCATATATTCTTCATCTGTAGGAACGACAATGACGGTAATTTTGCTCTCAGGAGTGGTGATAACTCTTTCTTGTTCTCTAAAATCATTTTTGGTTTCATCAAAACTTGCTCCCATTCGTTCCAATTGTTTCATTATCAACGCTCTGGTAAGAGGCGACCTTTCCAAAATTCCCGCTGCCATTACAATTACCTCCACTCCGTTCATCAATGCAGCATATCCTCCAATATATCTCACAATTCTATTTACATACATTTTTAAAATCTGCGTTTCTGGCTCTTTTCCTGCTACATATCCTTCTTCAATATCTCTCATATCGCTAGATTTGCCATTGTAGAGTCCCAAAACACCAGATTTTTTGTTCAGGATGGTATCTATTTCATCAGCAGACAGTCCTTCATTTTTTATCAGAAAGGGTACAATAGCAGGGTCAATATCTCCACATCTGGTTCCCATAATCAATCCTTCCAATGGTGTAAATCCTAATGAAGTTTCCAAGGCTTTTCCATTCTGAATACACGCAATACTTGCACCATTTCCTACGTGGCAAGAAATAATGTTGGTGGTGTTGTAATCTTTTCCCAGTAATTCACAGGCTCTCTGTGTAATGTACTGGTGAGAGGTTCCGTGAAATCCGTATTTTCTGATTTTGTATTTCTCATAATATTCCATAGGGAGGGCATAGAGGTAATGTTCAGGGGTCATACTTTGAAAGAATGCGGTATCAAATACCACTACATTTGGTACTCACGGAAGTATTTCTTGTACTGCTTCAATTCCGATAATGTTTGCAGGATTGTGCAGAGGAGCCAGAGGAATGAGGGAATGTAGAATTTCCATTATTTTTGCGTTGACCAATGCGGAAGTTTTAAAGATTTCTCCTCCGTGTACCATTCTATGTCCAACGGCGTTAATGTCTTCCAAACGTTCTAATGCTCCGTGCTGTGGATTTACTAGGATTTCCAGCACTTTTTGGAGAGCTTCACGGTGATTGGCTAAATTTCCGGGGAATTCAGATTTATTTCCCTCGTGGTTTTTGTGCTTGATAAATGAACCTTCTATTCAGATTTTTTCGACATTTCCTTTGGCTTCTACTTGCTGATTATCCCAATTAAAAAGCTGATACTTAAGGGAGCTACTCCCGGCATTGAGGACTAAAATTTTCATTAGCATAGGTGTATAAAAAATAAAATACAATACGTGAAGTATACGTAAAGGGGGGGTAAAAAACAAGAGCAATTGCTTTTTTTCACTCTTCCATCGAAATGTTCTCCAAAAATCCCTTCCAAAATTTGCAAAAAAATAAAAAAACAGTACTATTAGATATACCAACTTTTTATCTTATTTTGTAATAGACATAATGCATCCTAACAAAAAACAAGCTCTTATTGAAATTTTAGAAAAGTTGAAGGGACATCGAGAACTCGCAGAAGGTTTTCTCATTCTGGTAAAAGAAGCCCAAGATGATAGATTAGCTGATGACCTCTTAAATCTAATCTATGACCAAATGAAAAAAATTGAAAATAGAGAAAAACAAAAACGTATTTATGAACAGTTGAAAGTTATTAAACAGCATAATTTAGAAATGGAAAAAGATAGAAAAGAAGCAGAAAGTCTTTTGGACTCTTTACTTTCTACACTTGAGAAAGAATGTCAACAACGTTAGAAAAAAATCACATTTATGAACAAGCAGAAGAAGAATTGAAACTTAATTCTATTAGAAAAAGTCAGGAAGTTCAATGATTTTTAAATGAAGGAAATCCTAGTTTACATTGGTCTCCAGAAAAAGCTTTGGATGAATTATCTAATGAGCTTGGAACCTGAGAAAATGCTCAAAGACAAACTTGTGCTACAATGAATAGTCTTTATTACAGAGAACCATCTCATCATCAAAAAGAGGCTCATAATGCTCTTATATTAACTCAATTAGTACCTAATATGAAACGTGGTATGTGGGCATAATAAAATATTTACTTATTTAATTTATAAAACAATGACGACAATACCTTGATTTAAAGAAAAATTACCTCCAGAAGTATTTGAAACTTTTAAAATTGGTTTGATGATTAACACTTGAAATCAAAGTCCTACTGATGAAGAAGTAGAAAGATATATATATGCATTACTCGATACTTCCGATACCCAACATAGCCACGACCGAAAGAAAATGCACACCAAGCCCACCTTTCGTCCCGCTGACTAACTTTTCTCTATCTGTAGTTCAATTGCTTTTCCCCTTTGCAAGAGCCAGACGAGCTCTTTTTCTTTGAGCAGAAAATTGGGTGATTGGTTCGTCCAAAGCTGAACACGATACGGAGAAGTATTCACCTTTTCTGTCAGCTTTTTAAAACAGCTATCTATCGCAGACATATCGTGAAATCTCGTTTTGTGAAAGTTGAAAAATCCTTTTATCGTTCTCTGCATTGTAAAGTAGTGGTAGTGGAGAGGGATAAGTGTATCGATATTTGCGTCTTTGAAATATTTCATATCATTTTTCAGCGTTCTAATCAGATACGGATTATGCACTCCCAAATCACGAATGCCTGCGGGTCGTGCATTTGCCACTTTCACCCAATACTGAAAAGGAAAGCTGAATGCTTTGGTGCGGGATTGGATTTCTGTGGGGTGATAGGTTTGGGCGAATGTGGTCATCAAGGCTTGCAGGTGGTTTTCACTCCCGACGTCCGTCAAAAGTCAGATTTTTCCTATTAATGAATATTTGAATGCATAGGTTTGCAAATAGGTAGTAAAGAGCGGTAAAATGAGTGGTTCCTTTGGACGTAAAGCAAGTTCGTACACGGGGTCTAAAAGTACGATTTCTGCTCATTGCTCTCTGAGAAATTGGATAGTCTTTTGGATTTCGTGAAGGATAAAGTCCAAATCTTTCTGTCCAAAAGGAAAAAAAGTCTGGTCGTGGTACACGAGATATTGGTGGTCATACTTGGTCAATACTTTCCAGAGAGCGAGGGTGTCATTTCCAGAACTTACAATGCCTATTTTCATTCTAATGCTTGTTTCAAATAAAGATAATTGGGGATGAGATTCATCATTTCATCCAGAGAAGTTGTCTGCAAAATGGCTTCAATGGTGAGTATTTGTTGATGTACTTGCTGAATAATACTGGTTCATGTGATGGAAGTTGGAGGTGGGAGTTGTTCCAGATTTTTGCTGAGTGTGGATAGTTTGGTGAGGTAATCATTGAGATGTTGAGAGAGGCTAGACTGATACTGAAGAAGAAATTTTTGTTCAAAGGATTGGATGTTTTCTTTGAGCATAGTTCTATAATTTACGAGCTTGAGAAATGTTTGTTTGGTCAGTTCAAAGACTTCTTTTCGATAGATGACATCATCTCCTTGACTGATATATTGTGCTACTAAGAGGATTTCGTCATATTTTTGTTTCATAAGTTGTTCCAAGGCATTGACATAGATTTCACATTTGCGGATGCCTTCCTCTTTTTTGAGATATAAGGTCAATTGTTGTCCTTCCTCAAATGCACAATAGATTTTGTCTTCTAAATACGCAAAACTTTCTCCTCTTCCTATCCAGGAAATCATTGCCAACATTACAAGTCAAATACTGAAAGAGAAAACATATTTTTTCATAACAATGAGGAAAAAAATAAAGGCTTTTATCCTTTGATGACCAGTTCTTTTACCGCCAATCGGAAATATTCAGCTGGCAGTATTCCATTTTTGATATCGTACTCTAGAGCAATCAGCTTTTTGAAAAAGTGGCGAATAAACGCTGATTTTTCTTTGAGCGTTGCTAGCTGTTTGAGGAGATTGCTTGCGGTAAAAGGGGGCATTTTCCCTTCACTGGCAATTTGTTTGCTTTCGTGGATACCTTGACGGTCAAAATCCAGCACTATCAAATAATTTCTCAGTCCTCGATACAATAGTCCTCCCACTTGGTTTCGGTCGGTGTTGTCGCTTTGCATATCGGCGAGAATTTCACACGCGTGCTGAGGAGCAGAAAACACATAGTCAAAAAAGCTGAAACTTTCCGCTGCTACCATTCCAAATGTCACTTCTTCCACGACGGCTTCCGTAATCGTTTTGGTAGGGTTGGTCTGTTTCCAATAGCGGAGTTTTTCTATTTCATTCACCAAACGAAACTGGTCGTTTCAGACTTTTTTAATCAGTGCTTCTATTGCTGGATTTTCCAGTTCCAATCCTTCGGCCTGTTGTTTCACAAACAGTTTGAGTTCATTTTTGTCCAGTGGTCTAAATTCTTTGGTTTGTCCTTCTTTGCTTATCCATTTATAAAAGCGTCCTCTTTTGTCCGGTTTGTATGCCACGCAAATCATAATCGTATCACTGGAAATCCCGTTAGCACGTGCCATTATTTCTTCTGTAAGTTTCCCATACTGTTCTTCTTTGAGTTTATTGGTCGGTTCGGTATCTAGGGGTATGCCTTCCAAAATGAGCAATTTTTTACTCACAAAAAGTCCGCCTCCGGAGAGTTGCTGAAGGATAGCACCTGCATTTCGATTTTCCATATGATAAGCAAAAACGCTGTCTGCACCAAATTTCTGAGCAAATTGTTCTTTCCATCTTTGGAGTTCTTTGGAGAGTTCGTAGCGATTTTCTCCAGTAAAGAGGTAGAGATTTTGCATAGCCGGGAAAGAAGAGTAAAAAAGCTGTAGCGTTTTGTGTGTTGGAGAGTGTAGTGATTTAGAAAAAATTTGCAAGAGAGGAAATGAGGAAAAATGCTTAAGGTTCAAGCAAAATCTACTAAAAAGCTCATCAAATAAGCTAAAAACAGGGATGACAACGGCACACTACCTATGCACAACAAAACATTTGCATTCCATATCCAAAAACATATACCTTTCAGCGAACAGCAACTACTTTACGTGAAATCCTATCCCATACACCAAACAGCAATGCAGAACGTGAACAGCGAATAATTTTTATTTCTGCATTTCGTTAGAGTAATGTCCTTTCCAAATGGAACCATCTCAATAAATCTCGATATATATATCACTATTTTATAACGTTTTCGACACTTCGTAATACGTTTCATTCCTTTTTGTCAATGCAAAAAGGGATTTTTTTATGAAAAGTTTTTTATCTTACTAGCAAATAATATGATGAAAAAAACAACACTAATACGAACGTTAAGCGTTCTAGCCATAGGAGGAATAGTGCTATGGTGAGCCAAAAGTTTAGCAGGCGGGGAGATGCATATTCAGCATAAAGCGGTGTGTAGAGCCATACTTCCTGCCAATGCTGTTTGGAATACAGCTCTTAATAAGACAGGAGATGTAGCACTTGTAGACCAAACAGAGACGAGTCATAATGTTTGGGAACCAGACGCAGGAGTAGCTACTTTTAGTGGTGATTATCGAGATGGAGGATGTACGTTTAGTTGTGCAAGTAATTACAATTGGAATGGAAGTAGTTGTGAAGCAGCAAATATATGTGATATGAGTGTAACATGTAATGAGCCAGACATTACAATAGGAAGTTTTACGATAAAAGCATGTAATGTAGGTGCTTCAACGGCAGGAACCGGCGCATCTTCTTACGGATGTTACTTCCAGCGAGGAAATAACTATGGATTTGCAAACTCAGGAAGTATTGCTACAAGTAATAGTTTAGTACCTAATGCTTCTAGTTATGGCCCTTTACCATTGTCTTATTATAGTGGGTCTAACTTTATTACAGAACCTGGAGTAAGCAGTAGTAGTAAGTATGACTATTGGATAGGTGCTCAGAATAACAATTTGCGATGAGGAAGTGGGGATATACAAGCTAATGGACGAGATAGTGGAAATGCCAGAACAGAGAGACAATGACCGTGTCCAGATGGTTATCATGTACCAAGTGCCGGAGAATGGAGTGGGGTAGTGATGACACGATGGAATGCAGTAGGAAGTGGAGGAGCATCTATAAATACAAGTAGTTGATTGCCTTACTTTAATGATTCAAGCAAAGCTACTCAATTCAGGAACGACTTCCGTCTACCGTATGCAGGGTACCGCAATTACGATTCGTCCGCGTCGGTCAATTATCAGGGCAGCTACGGCCGCTACTGGTCATCCAGTCCGCGTTCTACCTACGCTCGTAACCTGAGCTTGTATTCGTCTTACGTGTACGCGTACGACAACTACAATCGCGCGTACGGCTTCTCTCTGCGTTGTTTCCAGAATTCCTAGCTTGACCCTTTGGCTGTTCGCTTTCCCATTCGCTTTCATTAAAGCGAGCAGAGCGAGCGTTCCGCTATCGTCATTCTGAGCCCGTCCCACGTGTCATTCTGAGGAGCGAACGTAGTGAGTGAGGAAGAATCCAGACATCTAACACACACTGGATTCTTCGCTCCGCTCAGAATGACTGACCATCACGTGTCATTCTGACCCCGCAGTCCTGCGGGGGAAGGCGGGATTCGATTATATAAGTTTCAATTATACGTTTTCACTTGCAAATGCTCGGCAAATCCATAAAGTACAACTAACCAACAAAGACAAAAGCCAAGCCCCCGTCCTTTAAGCACATGATGTATGAGGCGGTCAGCTTTCTTTCTCTTTGCTTTATCTTCTTATTTTTCTTACTATGACAGTTACTGCACAACAAGTGATGGACGCCAAAGTTCATCTCGGTTCCCTTAAAAATGAATCTCACCCAAAGACTTCTCCTTATTGGGCGGAAGTATCTAGAGGATTGGTGATTATCAATCCTGAAATTATCGCCACACAAATCAACACCGTACGTGAAGCTCTCCAAGAGGCAAAAAAGGCTGGAAAAGAAATCTTGGTAGTATCTGAGAAGAAAATGTATGCTCAGGATTTAGAAGATTTCTCCAAAAAAGCAGGATTTTCTTATCTTAATTACAAAATCCCTGGAGGATTTTTGACTAACTTTGCTACGTTTAAAAAGAGGATTGACACCATCAACGATATGGAAAAATTTATGGGAAGTGAAGCTTACAGCTCTCTTACCAAAAAGGAACAATTGATTTACAAGAGAAAATTTGCGAGAGTAAACAAGATTTACAAAGGAGTGACAAAATTAACCAAAAAGCCTGAAGTAGTGATTGTGCTTGATGGAACAATGCTTGGAGTGTTATTGGATGAAGCGAAAAAAATTCCCAATCTGGAAACCTTTGTGATAACTTCTACCAATTTTCCGAGATATTGGAATGAAGACCATATTATTATGGCAAATGTAAATTCTCATAAAGCGATGGATTTTGTGGTAAAAAGTATTTTGGGATAATAAATAGGTGAATGGGAAATGAAGAGGTTATGATGACCTCTTTTTTTGTATGTTGTGATTTTGTACTTTTTAAGCCAGAAAGAAGTCTTGACTTTGTATTATTATTTATACTGACTATATAAAAAATAAATAATAATATTAAAAAAAGTAAATATTAAAAATTGAAAAAATGTTAAATTCTAAAGAAAGTCGCCTGACCAGTATTGGAGGGTGCGTAATCCTGATAGGATTATTTGTGTTTGTTTTGTCGTGTGGAAATTCTTCTCATAGACAACTTGTAGTGGATAGTCAACCCGTAGAAAAAACGGAACTGCAAAGTACAAGAAGAATTGATAGTACTTTGGTTGTTTGGAAACAAGAATTGATAGAGTCCTCACAGGCAATCTTGGAAGACATCAATAGACAGTTAGTTGGGCAAGAAAAAGCTGTAGAAAAAGTTGAGATGATTATATCTAACTACCAAGACAAGTCTCGGAGAATCAACAAATTGCACAATAATCATCTCTATGTGTATTGTGCTCATAATCCTCAATATAAAATTGTAAAGGGTTATGCTAACTCCTCCGATAATGGCGAGTATGATCTGTTTCAGCAATCCGGATTTGTCAGATTATATTTAGAGCTTAATGGTGAAAAACCAGAAAGCTTTAAATTTATGTCTGAAATAGACGGTTTCGCAAAAGAAATTGGTATTGAGACTAGATTTATGAACGGAACTAAGTTCCGTAATATCAAAATCACTCCAGAAATGGACAAGTGTCAGAAAGACCGTGAAGATGAATTATTGTCTTTGTCCAATCAAACGATTGCTGCGTTAAGTATGGGCAATTTGGAAGAAGTGTTAGATTTGTTGGAACAAAAAGAAATCTATGAGATGAGAAAGGAAGAAGCTTCTGAAAAGATTAAAGAAATTCGTGCAAATTATGGGGAAAACTTCCCATATTAGTGTACGATCGGTATTCCGAAAAATAGGTATCATATCACTGATATCTATTTTTTCTTTCTTTACTATTTATATTTGGATACTCTTTATTTTCATCATAATAGATATGTATAAAAAAACGCTTTCACTTGCAAGCAATAAGGAAATAATTATACTCCTAACTATCAGCTTTATTTTTTGTTTTCCAATGTCTGAAAACCTGACTCCAAATACTTGGGAACATTATCTTCCGAGTAGTTCAGAAAAAAAACAAGCAGTGCTGATGTATATGTTCGTAGGACTTCTGCTTTCTCTGGGACAACAAGAAGTTTCCCCCTATATGCATCACCACATAAAACAATCAATGGGTTGGATAGTACTTTTGGTGACGACTATTTTTTTGGATGTGATGTTGTTTATTTTTGGGACTATTCTGTGGAGTGGATTTTCTGTATTAGCAGGACTGATTACTATTCCTATTTTGGTGTTGGGGATACTGTGTGTCAAGCAAGCACGAGATGGAAACTATCAACGAGACACCAACGGTGCGATGAAATTCTTTTCAGGATTTGCAGGATTGGGGAGTCGAGTGCTTAATCTCTTTGATGCAGACCATTATCAAAAAATAGACCTACCTTCATCTTCTCCAATGTCTTCTGTTCCCTCTTCTCCTGTGCAACAACCAACTTCAGCTCAACCTGTCTCAGAAAATGGACTTGAAAATCCCCAACAAATCCCTATAACTACTCCTGCCTCAGAGATTGACCTTTCGCAATATGCGATGAATGCGGGAAATGAAAGCCCCACTTCCTCTGAAAAAGCAGCATAATTATCAGATTTTTTTTATCTTATTAGAAATTATCTTTATGAAAATTGATATGAACCTTATTAAAGAGCTGAGAGATACGACCTTTGCTCCGTTAGGAGACTGTAAGTCAGCTCTAGAAGTAGCAGAAGGAGACCTTCAAAAAGCTATAGAAGTATTGAAAGAAAAAGGTATAGCCAAAGCAGGAAAAAAAGCTGACCGTGAAACCAATGAAGGAATGGTGAAAATTGAAACCAAAGAGGGAAAAACGGTTGGGTTGAAATTACTCTGTGAAACGGATTTTGTTGTGAAAAACGAACATTTCCAAACCTTATTCCAAACGATTATGGATAAACTTTTTACGGTGCAAGAAAATGTAAATAGTTTTGAGGCACTTGCTCCTGAGTTGCAAACGGAAATTAACGGATTGATTACGGATTTTGTAGGAAAAATCGGTGAAAATGTGAAAGTGGGAGCGGTATTGATTACCACAGAAAACGTATACGGATACAATCATCCCGGAAATAAAGTTGCATCAGTGGTATATTATACGGGAAGCGAAGAAATTGCCAAAGAACTTGCTCTCCAAGTCGCTGCGATGAACCCAACCTATCTTACCTTTGACGAAGTATCAGCAAGTGAAAAAGAAACCCTAAAAGCAAAATTCACTGAAGAACTCAAAGCAGCTGGGAAACCTGAAGCAATGATTGAAAATATTGTGAAAGGGAAACTGGATAAAGCTTTTGCTGAAGAGGTGCTTTTGGAACAAGAATATATTCGCGACTGTGCACAAAAAGTAAAAACTTTGCTTACTGATGGGTTTACCATTACCAAATTTGTCAGATTTGCTATCTAATTACGTCGGCTAACGAACTACATAATGTATCTAACCCTCCATAATCTCTTATGGAACGTCGCAGGACGACCTTTTATTTCTCCTTGTTAATCTATGAAACAGTATGAATTGGTGTTGATGCTCAATGTTTCCGTTGCGGAAGCAGAGAGAAAAAAATTCTTATCTGAACTTGAAAGCAAATTCAATGTATTGGATAAAGATGAAATTTGACTGAAAGAAGTGCTTTTCCCTCTCAAAGGTGGAGCAAAGCAAGTGTACTTTCTTTCTTACAAGGTGGAACTTTCTTCCACAGACATTGCAAATTTGAAACAGTATCTTTTGTACAATCCAAATCTGATAAGATATGAAATCTTTGCGAGAAATGCAAATCAGGATTTTTTCCATTTTGATACATTGCAAACAGTCTTTCAGCAAGCGATTGAAGATATTAAGGAAAAAAAGTATGGACAAAAAGTAGACTTTTTTACGCATAAAGCCAACGAGAAATATCTCAACTGGAAATCTGTAGTGATATTAAAATATTATCTTACGAGATTTGGAGATATCAAACCAAGGATTTATACGGGAAATTCAGTAAAAATTCAAAAAAAGCTGAGAACAGAAATTTTGAGAGCAAGAGGATTTGGTCTATTGCCTTTCATTAGTAAATAATGTTTTCATCCCTTTATATCATCAATTTTATTACAAATGGCTAGTAAACTTCGTAGAATTAGAAAATACAATCGAACGTCCAGAATGAGAAAACACGGATTTCGTTCCAGAATGTCGGATTGGACAGGTCGTAGAGTGCTTGCAAGACGCAGAGCAAAAGGAAGAAAAAGACTGACGGTTCAGAGATAAGTTTTGTTTTGGACAACAACAGTACGTTGGAAGAATAGCGATGCTTTTCGCTATTTTTTGTTTGTGGAAATAAAAAAAGGTTAATTATCAAACAAAATGCACCAAAGAGGTAATTAAGTGAGATAAGAACTAGGAAACATTGTTTAAATAGTAAGTAAACAATATCAATGCTGAGGTATATTGAGGATTTTCCTCGGTTTACTATTTATTTTTGTTTCTACTTCTTTTATATAT
>JAISMG010000004.1 GCA_031276875.1 Candidatus Peribacteria bacterium
AATGCACAGCCTGGGAGTACGGTAGTGTCAGGAGCTTTAGAGCAACTTGTAGACGCTACAGGGTACTGACCAAATACTGCTAGTGGATACTATACGAGTGGTACCTTTATTAGGACCAACTCTAGTAGTACACGTTATGATTGGAGTACTACACAGAATGATAATTTGCGAGGGAATACTGGTAGTGAAATAGAAAGACAGTGACCGTGTGCGTCAGGATATCATTTACCGACTAACTTAGAATGGCAAGGAGTGATAGATGCAGCATATGTAGAGGGAGTCTTTAGTTGAACGAAAAATGGAAATAATTATAACTGGAACAGTACAGGGATGAATGAGTTGATGGCATTTCTTAAAATGCCTTTAGCTGGTAACCACAATCGTGAGTCTGGTGCGCTGAACTATCAAGGTGGCTACGCGGGTTATTGGGCTTCTACGCCTAATGGCTCTGGTGCCTTCGGCCTGACCTTCATTTCGTTCACCATCACCCCCCAGAATATGAGTAATCGCTCCTATGGCTTCTCTGTTCGCTGTTTTCAGAATTCTATCTAGCCCCGGAGGGACTACTATTTGTTCCTTCTGTACATTAGTGTGTTTGCGAGGAGGCGAGGGGACAAATTTGAAAATCACTCTTCAAAGAAAAAAACCAGAACACGGAGCTCTGGTTTTTTGAAATATTGAAATGGTTATATTGCGTTTTCTTTGTTTTTGTTTTCTTTGGCTTTTTCCTTTCTTTTTTCTGTATCAATCTCTAATCATTAGAATAATAAACGGACAATATTGAGGCTCTACGCCTCGAACAACCTCTCTCTACGTTTCTGTAGAGGAGGTTTTTTCGATAATTCAGAAGGTTTTCTACATCTTCCCCTTGTCTTTTCTCTCCACTTCCATAAAAAGAAATCAGCCTTTTATTTCATCTCTTTTTCTTTCAATGGATACGCTCTCACTTACTCCTACCCTCCGAACGGAATTCCTCGCATTTATCCATACTTACAATATCTTCTGAGTAGCAGTAGGACTGCTCATCGCAAAAAAAGTAGCAGACTTCACCAAATCGATAGTAGAAGACTTCGTCACTCCGCTTTTTTTCACTCCACTCTTCAAAAAACTAAAAATCGACAAATTAGACGACCTTTCCTACAAAGGAATTTTATATGGCAAAGTGCTTGCAAGCTTCATTGATTTTGCGATTACGGCGTTTTTCATCTTCCTTCTCGTCAAATATATGGCAGTGGACATCAAAAAATAATCTTTATCCCTCTACAACACAATGCGACTTTTGGAATATGCATTTTATGGCTATCTCTTCAGCTTCCTCTTAGCAGTAATTTTTTTCTTGATTGACCGAAAAAAGAAAAGGCTGCTCCAAACCCACGAAAAGATTTCTATTCTCGTTTCTTGCTACAATGACGGCGAAAGTATCGCACTCACCATCAAAAGTATCTATGAAGCGTATCCTTCTGAGCATTTCCAATTGATTGTCGCCAACGATAAGTCTACTGACAATTCTTTCGCCCAGTTGCAACAGCTCCAAAAACACTATGGTTTTACCCTCATTGATAATGAACACAATCTCTGAAAGTCTGAAACCCTCAACGCAATCTCCGAATTAGCTCTTTACGAACATCTGCTTATTTTGGATGCGGACGTGATTATCCAGAAAAAACATCTCCACGATATGCTTGCGAGAATGCAAGCTAATCCCAAAGTTGCAGCAGTATCGTGTGCCTATGTTCCTCACAATACCGGATTTTTTCCGATAATGCAAGATATGGAATATGTAATGCTGACGCTTATCCAAGGTTCCTACAATACGTTTGGAGCTATCGCACTACGGGGCGGTTGTTTCATCGTAAAAAAATCTCTTTTCACCCAAGTAGGCAAATTTTCTCCACGAGTGATGACAGAAGATATGGACCTCGCCTTCAAACTCAATAATGTTGGCTACAAAGTGGAACAAGCATTTCATAGAGTATCCACCTTTGTTCCCGAAACCCTCAAAACACGATACAAACAAAAAATTAGACGAAATTCTGGCGGAGCTCACTGTTTCATCAAATATCCTCAAATCTGGCTCAGAAATCCTTTACATCTCATTATGATTATGTCGTTCAATATTCTGATGGTAAGTATGCTCTTTCAAGCCATCCAAAGTTATGACCTTTTCGTCATTATTTTCACCCAAGAACATATTCGACAAGCTTTCCGAATTGTCTTCAATCTCAAACGATGGCTCAATCTGTTATTTGTGAAAACTTCGTTTTCTTTGCTTTCTTTACCGTATGTGTTGCCTCTGCTCAATATTTTCCCTTTCGCCAAACAGCGAAAAAATCTCTGGAAAATCCTCTTGATTATCCCGTATTCTATTATTTACATCCCTATGTATACCTATGTAGGGATTATTGGGCTCGCCACAGGAATTTGGAACTATAAAAGATTAGAAAAAATCTGAAAGAAAGGAGGACGTGCGTGGTAAAACTGGAATTATTGAAGGTATCACTATTTGCTCCCCCATAAAAGAACGATATTTTTTCTTATTTTCCTATTGAAAGCGAAAAGAAATTGTGTATACTCGCGTTATTCGGAATTTTCCCTTTCTGTGTTGCTCGTGGAGTACTGGAGAGGGGCAGATTTTTATTCTTATTGTTTAAACCTATGAAAAAATGAATTCACGCAAAGTATTATAAAGATGTAGAGGTGAATTGTATCTGTGGAGCAACGTTTACGGTAAATGCGGCAGTAGCAGGACCGATTAAGGTGGAAACTTGCTATCAATGTCATCCTTCCTTCAATAAAAATAAAGAAGTGAAAAAAGTGGTAAAAGGAATGATGGAAAAATACCTTGAAAAGCAAAAGAGGATTGAAGAAGCTCAAAAAAAAGTTGCTTAATTTTACCCTATACAGATGTTGAGAAACTACTTACTACAAAGATATGTGGGGATGACAGAAGTAGAAGAAATTATTTGACACAATTCTTCTGTGTATTTGAGGGGAATGGTGGGGTATGGTCTACTTCTTTTTGTGCTTTATGCAGGATATGCTATTTGGCACCATTATCACCCGGAATTTCTCTGAACTAAATGGATTGCTGGAGTGCTGGGATTGACTATTTTTGTAGGTTGGGTCATTAGCTTTTTAAATCTGTATTTGGATTGTTTGTTGCTTTCCAAATCAACGCTTACTATTTTTTTGTGGGACGGTTTGCTGGAATATCGTACAGAAGTATTGGATTGGTCGAAAATCAATGTGGTAAGTTATCGCCAAAATTCGTTGTGGGATAGGGTGTTTGGGAAAGGGGATTTGGTTATTCAGCTCTGAAGTAATGTAGATTTTGCATTTAATGATGTTAATCATCCTAAAAAATGCGTTGCGAAGTTGTTGCTGTTTAAAAAGAACTATGAAGAAGACCAGAAAGTAAAAATTGAGAAAGATTTGGAGGGCGACCAGAAAAATTTTGAAGTGTTGGTGGATGCATTAGGAGAAGTTATCAAAGAGTATATGGAAGAGAAACAAATGAAGGAGGGAGGGGATTTTCGTGTTGCTCAGGATGAGGAGGTTCTTCGCTACGCTCAGAATGACAAGGAGGAACAAGAAAATAATAAGGAGGAGCAAGAAGAAAGGTAAGAATTTATTTTTGCTTCCTTTACTGGTCTATATAACATTGCAGAAGTGATACTGTAAGTAGTATCTACTTTTTCTTTTACTTGATGAATTCTTTGATACATATGGTAGTCTAAAATATATCTCTCCTATAAAAACACCAAAATATCCTGAGAAAACTATTAAATGACCTAGTATATGAACAAATTAGAAAAGATATATCAATTATTGCCACGATTTCTGCTTGACTTGAAATATTGATTCTGTATCATTGCTCGCTGAACAATAATTCTTTATTTTGATATCTTATGCAAATGACGACACGAATTCACAAGTTGACACGTATGCATCGAAAACACTGGGTAAAAATTTTAGGAGGTCTAGCAATCCTCGTTGGTGGAGGACGACGAGGCTATCAAACTTTTATTCAAAATTCCTCACAGTCCGATGAATATATCTCAAATGATATGGTAGTAGGTACAGGCGATATTGTTAATGCATTGACGATGAATGGAAGAGCTAAATTTTCCAATATGCAAAAACTCACCTTTCCTCAGTCAGGAAGAATTACTGCAGTATACAAAAAAGTAGGAGATATTGTCAAAGAGGGAGAAATTATTGCTAAAATGGATACCTATGAAATTGACAATGAATTGGAACAGGCGAAAATTGATTTAGAAAATCAGCAAACCTCTCTCAAAAAAGCTTTTGATTCTTCCAAAAGAGAATTAGAAATTATGCAAGCAGAAAAAGCTTATTCTACCCTGCTTTATGGACAAAAAAATGCTGATGCTTCTTTGAAACTTGCTTTGCAAACTATAGAAAATACTTATATCAATAAAAAGAATGAGTATCTCAAAATGTTGCGTGATTATGAAAAAAAGCAAAAAGACTATGAAACGAAGCAAAAAACTTACAATGAAATCATTAGTTTAGATAAATCTGCTACTATTTTGCACGCAGATGAAATCCTAAAATCCAAACTCGAAGATTTGCAATTTACGGCAGATGCCCTCAGAAAAGAAATGGATGTATTGGATAAATTTATGCATTATAGTGATAAATATGGGAGAACACAACCAGAATATCTCATTTATATTGGGGCAAAAGATGCTTCTACAAAAAATGCAGTAGAAACCTTATTTTGGAAAGTGCTTACAGCAGCTACCAATCTGTCTGCTCGAGCAGGTAGTGGTCAGCTTTCTAAACTTCCTGAAGTAGAACTAAAATCTAAACTCATTCAGCAATATGAACTATTGAAAGAAACAGCAGATATAAAAACAGAACTCAGTTTGATGGTGGATAAAATGTTTGAAGCAAGTATTGAATCAGTGGGAACTTCCCGGTCAGCAGTAAGTATCGGTGATGGAAGAACTCTGAAAGCCACAGCAAAAACTGCAATTGATGAAATTTTGTGACTTGCTAGTCCTGAAACAGTAGGAGAAAAGAGAAAAAGAGAATTGGATGATTTGAAACTGGAAATAGAGACCACAAAGCAAACCTTGGATAAACTGAAAATAGAATATGACCAACTGGATGTAGAAAAAGCACAAAAAATTGCTGATACCAAAAAGGAATATGAAATGAAAGATTTAGAAGTGAAAATTGCTAAAAATACCTTAGATAATCTGAGAAATAATGAAAATGATGATGTAAGGCTCATCAAAAATACGATTAAACAAAAAGAAAAGCAGATTGCAACGATTATGAAAAAGTATGATGCTTACGTCATAAAAGCAAATTTTGATGGAGTAATTACCAAAATCAACCTTCAACTGTGAGATACTGTGGGCAATACTAATTCTTCTTCTACTGATGAAAAAAGTGTTTTCATAGAAAATCCTGATAATTTGGAAATCCAATTGGGAATAGACCAGTCTGATATCATCAAACTTTCTACCGGAATGCCTGTGAAAATTAGTCTGGATGCTTTACCTGATGCAAAATATACCGGTACGCTTGTAGAAATCGATACTACAGCTGGAGAAGAAACAGGATATGGTGGTGGAGGAACCAACTATAAAGCTAAAGTAGTCTTTACCAAAAAACCTGAAGATACTATTCTCGGAGCAATGACTGCTACTGTTACCATTGTGTTGGAAGAAGCACACGAAGTAATGATGGTACCCAATATCGCCATTTCTACAACAGAAGATTGACCCGTTGTGATGAAGATAGAAAACGGCAAATATAAAAAGACACCGATAACTGTCTGAATTTCTGACCAAGCTAATACAGAGGTTTTGTCCGGACTTACCCTAGGTGATACGATTATGGGAGTATTTATTGACCCACAAGGGATAGCATCAGCAGGACTGAATGACAAACCTTCAAGTGAGTTTGAAAATTTATTAACAGAATAGTAAAAATCACTTTATTTACTATAGAGAGACGATGAATGTAGGACAATATTTTAAAGAAGCACGGTCAACCATTAGAGGAAATCCTTTGAGGTCATTTCTGAGTATTTTAGGGATTGTGATTGGGATTGTTTCCGTAGTGGTTATGTTAGGAATAGGAAAAGGAGCAGAAAAAAAGCTGATGGATAGTTTAGCGTCGCTAGCAAAAAATCAAATTCAGCTTTATAAAAACCCGTGACAAGGGAAAAAAGATATAAAAATTACTTTGGATACCATAGACTATCTTCAAAACATTTTTCCTATCATTGACCAGAAAATTACTTACCAAACGGCTGATTCTATGCAGCTTTCTAGCAAAAATCAATACGGTTCACCAGATAGTTTGAGTTATTATGGAGTGCCTATCAGCCGATTTAATAATAATGAGAGAACCTTGCTCTATGGCTCATTTTTCACACAAAAACAATATGATAACGCGGAATCCGTAGCACTGATTAATGAAGATGCATATGAATATTATTTCCCCAAAAAGAATAATCCTATCGGAGAAAAGCTGACCGTGAATGGAAAAACCTTTGCAATTGTAGGAGTCATCAAAAGAACAGCTAATGAAGGAGAATATAAACGGAAAAATTATGAAGCACGAATACCTTATCAAACATTTGCTGCTAAGTTTCCCCAACAAAGTAATATTGGCAATCTTTCTATTTATTTGCCAGTCAATGAAAACAATGTCACGTGGCAAAAAAGAATATCGTATGCTTTGATGAAATATTACGGCATTACCCACGTTTCTGCTTTTGGAATGCAAGTAGATAGTTTCTCCAAATACATTGACCAAATCAAAGACCAACAAAAAATGATGAATTATCTTTTGCTGGCTATTGGTTCTATTTCTCTTTTGGTAGGAGGAATAGGGGTGATGAATATTATGCTCGTGTCCGTTACAGAGAGAACCAAAGAAATCTGAATTAGAAAAGCGATTGGAGCATTGAAAGCAGATATTATTTTGCAATTTTTGATAGAATCGCTTTTAGTGACGCTTCTAGGAGGATGCATTGCTATTATTCTGAGTTATGGTATTGAGATACTTATCAATAAATATGGAGAAGCAATACAACTCCATTCGATGATTACTCCTGACCTTGTAGGAATTGCATTGGTGATTACCTCTATTACAGGAATTGTTTTTGGAATTTTGCCAGCAAGGAGAGCTGCTAAAATGAACCCGATTGATGCATTAAGATATGAATAGAGCATCCACATTTTCCCTTAATTGCCTTCCTATAGAGATACAAAAGAGATGTTTGCTTTACTAAATGATATTAGTGTTATAATCTCTCTCTCACTCCCTTCCAGAGGAATTTATATATTTTTCTTTTTCATAAAAACTAGCTTTAAAACTAATAAGTTGTAAAAAGTCTTCAAAAATTTGCAAAAAAAATCATTCTAAGTATAATATTTATATTTATATTTTCAAAGTAACAATGACTTCACAAAGCA
>JAISMG010000029.1 GCA_031276875.1 Candidatus Peribacteria bacterium
AAAGCATTGGTAGGATGGGTTATAATAATAAAGAAAAGGCAGAGAAAAGAGTGTTATTTGATATTCTCTGTATAAGTATACTCAGATAGACAGTTTTTTGCAAATTTTTGTGAGGAAAACACCCCCTGAAACAGGAGAGTGTCTTTTTTGAGCTTTTTCCAATCTTTCCTAAAAATCACTATCGTAATAATCGCTGCAATCACATCCGTAATCGGGAAACTCCACCAAATCCCCGTTAACTTCCACAGTCGAGCGAACAGGAACACTAACGGAATAAACACAATCAATTGCCTGAGTAAGGAAAGAAGAAATGCTTTTTTGTACAGTCCTACACTCTGATAATACGTCCCAATACTAATTTGGAAACCAACCAATCGAAACGTCGCCATCGTCAAAAGAACAGCAAATTGAGACGACTGGACGGCCTGCGTACTTTCCGTAAACAGTCCCAAAAGAAATCTCGGAAAGAGAAAGCAGAGAGCAGACACCACAATTCAAAAGAGCGTTAGAATTTTCATCGTCAGGTCTAAGACGTGCTGGACACGATAATACTGTTGTGCTCCATAATTGTATCCAATAATCGGTGCCAATCCCTGCGTAACCCCAAACAGTGGCATCATAAAAAACATCAAAATTCTTTGTGCCATTCCAAAGGTAGAAATCGCACTCGTGCCTCCGTGAGTTCTCAGGAGATTATTGATGACGATAATTATCACACTTCCTATCACTTGCCTAAAAAACGTCGGAATTCCTAGCAGGAAGATTTCCTTTAACGTTGCCCGATGAAAACTCAACCAGCGAAAAGAAATCTGAATTATATTCTGCTTTTTGAGATAATACCATACGACATATGCGGAAGACATTCATCGTGAAATGACGGTTGCCCACGCAGCACCTTCAATGCCCCACGACCAAACGAACATAAACAGATAATCCAATATCACATTAAGCACCGCTCAGAGAATGCTAACCACCATTACACTTTTGGTATCTCCAATGGCTCTGATAAGTGCCGTATTGGCAAACATAAAGCCAGCAAAAATCTGACCTCAAATCACGATACGATAATAGGAAGTGGTAAGCGTTTGAATTTCAGGCGTCATTCCAAAGAGCCACAGCAATTGGGATTGGAAAAGTAAACAGAGAGCTACAATCAAAAACGTAGTAAGGAATACACTCAGTTGAGCTACTCCAAAAGTTCTATGTACTTTATCCTGTTCTTGAGCTCCCAAAGCTCTGGAAATAATACTGGAAGCACCGATACCCAGCGAAAGTGCAAACGAACTGATAATCAGATACGCAGGCATTACAATCGACACCGCAGCAATCCCATCTAATCCTACCACTTGCCCAACAAATATCGTATCCACAAAATTGTAAAGAGCCATCACCACTTGCCCAATAACTGCTGGATAGGATTGTATTCGTAATAATTTTCCAATAGGTTCTGTTCATAAATACGTAGGATTTTGATTTGGAGAAGCCATAAATTGCAAGTATTTTGCTTTGAGTTTTTTTATCATCAATAGCATTGAAAGCTAAGTAAAACACCGTTTGAAAGAAAAAACAGTGGGTAAATGATAGAGATTGAAAAAAGAAATGCAACTTAAATATCATCTAAAGTTTCCTGTGCAACATCTCAATAGAACGGTTGAAGGAATATTTCACCAAAAAAAGTCAACTTGCTATTGAAAAACGTCTGCCTTTTTGTATTCCTAGTAAGGAAAGAAGTAGCTCTTTTTTTATATCGTGCCAAAATACGAACGTAATGCAGCTCCAAGAAACCAAATTACAGTATCTGAATGAAGAGAACATTTTTTCTTTTCAAGATACGCTTGCTGATAGTATCAGCTTTAAAGTATTTGTACAATGTACTACTGATAAATTCTTGCAATTCCAAAAAGACATTTTAGAGGAATTTGTAGCAGAGTTTACCAACACTATCAAAACAGCAGAAGCACTAGATAGCACAGATATCAAGTCATTCTTTGAAGAGTCCTTGCAAGTGCTCAATACCAAATTGAAACAATTTGCTGAAAAAGTCCGTGATGTAGAAAAATTTCAGCTCAAAGGGATTATTCAATTGGTGATGGAAGAAGCATTGATGTCTTCGATGATTGGAGAAACAACGCTGATGATTATGAGAGACCAGAAAGTGCTCTACACACTGGCAAATAGTGTAGATACCAGAGCAAAAATTGATGTATTTTCCGATTTTATTGAAGGAGTATTGGAAAGAGACGACCAAATTATCTATATTGGGACCAAAATTGCTGATGTGATGGACCAACACGATAGAAAAGAAATGGAACATCTCCTCGCCAGTGAAGAAAAAGAAGAAGGAGCAATGGCATTTTTGGAAGAATTATTGACTATGAGAATAGAAAAAGAACGTATTGGGTTTATTATTACGTATACGGTAAAAGGATATCGCGTTTCCTGACTTCGTGCTACACATCATAAACATTCTATGGGAACCTATGTTTCTGGTTGGATGGACAAAATGCAACAAAATGAAATGCTCCAAAAGGTCAAAAAGCAACTCTTGAGCAACAGATATTATTTGGTGGCACTTATTTTGGGATTACTGATTATCTTTATGGTGTATGCATTAGCATCCCAATGGACCACAACCCAAAGCAATGAAGAAAAATTTCAAACCCAATCAGGAACCTATATTGATATTACCATTGATGATATCCAAAAAGAAATGATGGAATTTCAGGCATTAGATGCAAGTTCTGATACCAAAGCCATTAAATATGCAGAAATCGGACAAAAATTGGATTTCCTCGAAAGTAAAGGGAAATGGCTAGAAGATGTAGAAAAACTCAAAACCATTTTACAGTCAGATTATTATAAAGGATTTAATATTGTATATATCAAAAATTTAAGTCAATTTGATGATGTAGTGAGTGGCAGAAAAACCAGAATTCTGACTTTTAACAGTGCGGAGCTTTCTAGACTCGGAGAATTGCGTAGTATTCAAGTTCCACAAAAAATAATGATTGGCGGGTCAAAAGGAGCAATGATTGACGCAATGAATGATGCAAGTAGAGGAACTTTGGTAGAATATAATGTGAGTAAACCCTTAGGGGATTGTAGTATTTCTCTGCTTAAAAATGGTATCTACTGTTATACTACTGATGGAGAAATCTATCTGATTAGTAAATCAGGCATTGAACCAGTACAAACGAGTGATGGAGATTTTAGGTCTAATATTGGAGGAGTAGGAACGTTTAATAGAAATAATTTGTATGTATTTCAAAAGAATGTTTCCAGTGTGGGAAATGCACTTTTGACGAGATATCGCAACACTGCCGGTTCTCAAACTCAATATCAAGGAGGGACATCCTATGAAGTATTGCTCAGTTCAGGAATGAGTTTTGGAACGTTTTCAAGCTTTGCTATTGATGGTTCGTTCTTTGGACGAAGTAATAGCAAACCTTATCTCTTTTGGAGGTCTGACCCTGCGGGGACTACCCTCTCCTATCGTGAAATTAAAATTAGTGGTGGTGATACTAAAACACAAAATTATTCAGATAATGTTAAAATTCTGACCTCTGCGGCGACGAGATACCTTTATCTTTTTGATAGGACTCATCAAACCTTCACTGCTTATGATACTCAG
>JAISMG010000032.1 GCA_031276875.1 Candidatus Peribacteria bacterium
ATATATATATCGAGAGTTATGGAGATAGTTCCATTTGGAAAGGACATTACTCTAACGAAATGCAGAAATAAAAATTATTCGCTGTTCACGTTCTGCATTGCTGTTTGATGTATAAGATAGAATTTCACATAAAGTAATTGCTGTTCGTTGAAAGGTATATGCTTTTGGAAGTGGAATGCAAATGTTTTTGTATGGTAGGTTTACCATACTACCATATTACCAGTTCTCTATAGAATGCTTCTTCATTTTCAAGAGCAAATCTTAATCACGGAACATAATACCTTTCTTCCTCCAAATATTTAACCACATACACAAGTTCTGGTGCATTGAGTTTTTGTGTTCCCCAGGTAAATTCTTTCAGCATTTCATCTTTTGGGAGTGTAGGGACATTGGTGTATTCGTATTTTGCAATATTGATATTGTAAATAGAAAAGGTATCCGTTCTGACTTCATATGCCACTTCCATTCCTAGTGGTTGATTTGTTGTAGTGTCCCAAACGAGATATTTTTCTTGGAGCAAAAAAGGATACAAAATGCTGATATACGCTTCATCATTCCTCATAATTTGTGGTTCACCATACTGTTGCATAGGAATATTGAACGAATGCAGAAGTTTTTCCAGTTTTTCAAGCCCTTTTTTTATCCCTTTTTCTTGCAATACAGAGAAATATTCTTTTCCATTGCTCATCTCTCCAAAAGAAAGCGTGGCATTGTTTCCATTGATTTCTATAGTCTGTGATGCATTTTCCGGATTTCTCAATACTAATTCCGTCAAGACCATTGCTTCACTGCCTTTCAACGAAAGATTTCCAAATTTCAGACTTTGTAAGGTCTTTATCATTTTTTCTTCATTGCCCAAGATGCCTACGTGCTTATATATTGGCATTTTTTCTGCTACTTTTGGGTAATGTTTCCCGTCATACAAATAGCTTTCTTCTATTACGGTAGTTATGGGTTTGATAAATCCTATTTGAAGAGCATTTTTCCTTTCTATTTGTGGCGTTTCTTCTGGTAAAGGCTCTGGAAGCGGAAAGTTTTCTACTTGCGTATATTTACTAGGAATAGAAAGCTTATGAGCAAAAAAATCTGTAAAAAAACTCAAAATAAACACAAACAAAAACACACAAACTGCACTTACAAATCCTGTTAAACGAAATCTCCATTTGGCGAAATTGGGGATTTGTTTCAAGATTTCTCTTTGTTGAACGTCTTTTTTCTCTTGAATTTTTTTATGGAGTTTTCTTCACAAGGTTTCACGAAAGGTGCTATCAGCTTTAATTTCTGGTTGTTTAAATTGTTTGAAAAAACTGTACCAAAATGTTGGATTGTCAGTTTGTTCTTCGGATAATAATTTGTCTTTCCAGTCGTCCATTAGCTTTTGCTAGTATCTAAATCTTATTTTTTAAATCTTTCTTCTACTTTTTTCATCGTCCTAGAAAACTCTTGTCTACAATTCTCTACGGATTTTCCGATAATGTCTGCAATTTCTTTGTAGTCCATTTCATCCCATATTCTCAAAAGAAAGATGTCTTTTTTTTCACTTCCCAATTGGTCCAAAAAGCGGATGATTTCTTGGGTTTGTTGCTTTTTTTCGTAAAGGTCTACCATATCAACGGTTGCACTTGCTTCATATCTTTCGTCTAAAGAAAGGTCAGCTTTTTTTACCTTTATCATATCAATAAAGGTCGTATAGGCGATTTTGTAGAGCCGAGCAACAAAACTTCCTGTTTCTGTACACGAAAACTGTGCAATACGTTCAAATGCTTTGAGAAAGGTCTCTGAAGTAATATCCTGTGAAAGTGGCACATTTCCTCCTGATTTTATCATCACAAACGAGTAAATCCTTTGGAAATATTTATGATACAGTGCTTCAAAAGAGGAATATTTTCCTTGTTGCACCTGTTGTACGAGCATACAATCGTCTTTAATCATACCTTGATAAGAGAGATAAAGTCTGATTGAAAAAGTTTCAATCTTCCTCTCTACCGTATCAATTTCCATTGAATTATCAAGAGATAATTATCCTGCTTGCTCTTCTGCATTTTTTATCAAGGTGAAACGTGGAATAGTTTTCCCTTGATATGCTACTTCTTCCAAAAACATTGCTTGAGGTCTAGCTCGAAAAGGATAGTGAAAAGGATGTTTCGTGTCATTTTCAGGGTAAGTATACTCATATACTACCAAATCTTCTACACTTTCCGTATGTTTTGCTACACAGATTACTTTGGCAATCCCTCCTTGATAATGTTGGTAAGTTCCACCAATAACAATTTCTGGCATACTTTAATATAATAGAGAATAAAGTTGCTGTAAAGAACCAAAAGACTGAGTCCTCCCTTCCGTATACTCTCGTGAAGAACGATACGAAAGAGAGGTTGTAGTCAGCTTTTTTTATGCTCTGGTTTCTTTACAGATTCCATCATAATCCATTGTAGTTCCTGCTGCGTCAGCCAGACAACTATTACTATACGTTTTTCCGTCTTTTCCACATACCGGTGCGTATTCTTTGGTACATTTTGCAACGATACAAGCTCCTTGTGTGTATGCTACCTCAGCAGCTTTAGCCAAGCAAGGATTGTCATAGGTTTTTCCATCTGTTCCGCAGACAGGAGCAAATTCCATTGTGCAGGCAACGAGGGTTGCTTTGGTGTGTACACAAGACAATTTTTTGAGATTGTCTTCACACGCTCCCTTAAAGAGGAACCCAGCATCTGAACCTTTTAAACTACAGTAATTACCATAGGTTTTCCCGTCCGTTCCGCAGACAGGTGCGTATTCCATAGTGCAAACCTGAGGTTTATCTTCAGCTTTACAGGCTCCTTCGTGAAGTAATTCCACATTTGCTGCCTCTAACGCACATTTGCTCACATAAGTATGCACATCCACTCCGCAGACCGGTGCGTGTTCCAACGTGCAAACTTTAACAGGTTTGGTAGTGTCAGTACAACTCGTAGTGTAGCCCATAGGAGCATAGAATACGTTTGTTAGAAACACTTTCCACATTTCGTCGAGGAGAGCTATTCTGGTAGCGTCTTTTGCCTCAACGTATTTAGCTACGAGGCTATCAAATAGCGTATAAAATTTTTGCACATACTCTTGGTCTTTTTCATTGAGTAATTGTGCAATGCTTGTAGCTGCCAGCTGTACGTTGGACGGTTTGTCTGCAGCGAAAACTTGAAGTGCTCCTAGTGTCACTAGCCCTAGGGCGAGGCAAGATGCCAAAATCTTTTTCATCAGTATAAAGAATAATAAATAAAAAAATCAAATAAAATTGATTTCACCAATGAAACGAAAAAAAAGCTGATTTGTGACAATAAAATGAAAATGCAAAAAATAATTGGAACATTGGAAATTTTTTGTAAACCATTTTTCCTTTTCCCCTTGAAAAAGAACCACGTAATCATACAGTTTATTTCAGATTTTTATTCTTTTTTTTGTCGTTATGCACTACACTATTGAAAAAATTGCTGGTATTGACTGTATCTTTGCTCCAATGACCGATACTAATTCTCTTACACTTCAGATAATGTGCAGAGCTGGAAGCGTCTATGAAAGCCCCGCTTTGAACGGAGTAAGTCACTTTTTGGAACATAACTTTTTCAAAGGAGGCAAAAAATATCCTACTCCCAAAGCCGTTGCAGAAGCGGTTGACCGTTTTGGAGGTGTATTTAACGCAGGAACCGGTAATGAAACCGTCCAATATTACGTGAAATGTGCACCCAATTTCGCAGCATCAGCCCTTGATGTCCTCGCTGATATGATGATGGACGCTCAATTTCCTAGAGAAGAACTGGAAAGAGAAAAAGGTGTTGTCATTCAAGAGCTGAAAATGTATGAAGATAATCCCCAAAGTCTCGTTTTGGACAAACGGCAACATCGATATTTCTGAGAAAATAGTTATGGAAGACCGATTATTGGGACGATTGACAATATTCAGTCTTTTACGCAAGAGACTTTGAATACCTACAAATCATCGCTCTATACCAAAGACAATCTTATCATCGTGATTGCTGGAAAAATTACTGATGAAAAAGAGATAAAAAAACTGATTGCTGACTATTTTTCTGCTTTACCTACGACAAAACGTTTGGAAAAGCCAGTTTTTCCCTCTTTTTTACCCACAGCACACGAAAGCTTTTTTGAGAAAAAAACAGAACAAAATCATTTGGTAATCTCTGCGAGAGGATTTAATGGGACTCAACCTCAAAGATACCCAGCCAAACTGCTGACAACGATTTTGGGAGGAAATATGTCTTCTAGGCTTTTTCAGAATATCAGAGAAAAACAGGGATTGTGTTATTATATTAGAGCAGGACATTGGGAAGAGCCAGCATATGGAGATTTTGTGATTAGAGCAGGCATTGACAAAGAAAGATTTGATTTTGGGGTAGAAAAGATTTTTGCGGAAATTGATGCAGTGGCGAAAGGTGACCTTACCCACGAAGAATTTGATAATGCAAAAGGATTTCTCACTTGACAGCTTCAAATGGGGATAGAAAGCAGTGATGATATGGCAAATTTTCTCGGAAGACAGTATTTGCAATATGGAACCATTGAGACGTTGGAGGAAATTTTGGACAAGATTAGTGCAGTACAATGGGAGGAAGTAAAGGACATTTGCAAAATATTAAAAAGAGACAATCTGTATCTCTATTATGTGAAATAACAGAGCAGTTTTTTGCGTATAATATCTTGCATAAGAACAAGAATAAAAAAATAAAATTAGTATATAAAAGCTTGGTCGGCTCTTTCATAATCAAAGAGTTCTTCAGGCTGGAACCAATGAGCAATTTCTTGTTCAGCTTCTTCAGCGTTTCCACTTGCGTGTACGAGATTGAAAAGGGGTCTATGAAGAGGATTGGAATATTCGCGAGTAGTTTGGGCATAATCACCTCTAATCGTACCCGACAACGCATCTTGAGGCATTGTTGGTCAGACCATCTGACGAATAATCTTGACCACATCTATTCCTTCTACAACCAGTGCAATTACGGGAGACAATTGCATATAATGAAGATTATCATTAAAAGACTCCTCTCCTCGACGAGAAATCATTTTTCCAATAGTTTCATAATGCTGATAAAAAAACTCTCTATCCGGTTTCAGCATTTTCATTCCAATAATTTTGAGTCCTCTTTTTTCAAAGCGGGAAAGGATTTCACCGACTACTCCACGAGATACCGCATCAGGTTTAAAGACCACTAAACTTTTTTCGATTTGAGACATAATCTTTTGTAAAAATATAAATCCTTCATAAGGATAATTTTTTAGTCCTAAAAATCAAATCGTTTTTCTATAAAAAACCTGTTGCATTCGTCTCAAAAAACTTTATAGCTATAATAGCTTTATTCCTTTTTTTCATCCCCAAATGACAACTTCCATCGCTGAAATTTTCAAACAACCTTCTTCTTTTCTCCAGAGTCCTCTTACGGTCAATGGGCGAATTCGCACCATTCGTGATAGCAAAACTTTCTGATTTATCGAACTCAATGACGGTTCTTACCTCAAAAATCTGCAAATTGTTTTTGATACAACCTTATCCAATTTTGAAGAGGTGCGTAAACTCGGGATTTCCTCTTCTCTCACCGTTGAAGGGCAACTGGTCGAAAGTCCCGGAGCCAAACAGCCTTTTGAACTCAAAGCGACCAAGATTACCATTGTGGGAACTTCGCCTTCCGATTATCCGTTGCAAAAGAAGGGACATTCGATGGAATATCTCCGTACAATTGCCCATCTCCGCCCGAGAACCAATACCTTTTCTGCGACCTTTCGCGTGCGTTCTTTGCTTGCGTATGCCATTCACAAATATTTCAATGAACACGGTTTCATTTACGCTCATACGCCTATTATTACCGCTTCTGACGCAGAAGGAGCAGGACAAATGTTTCAAGTTACCACGTTAGATTTGGACAGGATAGCTAAGTCAACAGCAGAAAAGGCTGATTACAATGCAGATTTTTTCTGAAAACCTACTTCACTTACCGTTTCTGGTCAACTGGAAGGGGAATGTTTTGCCACCGCATTTGGGAAAATCTACACTTTTGGTCCCACGTTCCGTGCTGAAAATTCCAATACTGCTCGCCACGCTTCCGAATTTCGGATGATTGAGCCAGAAATCGCCTTTGCTGATTTAAAGGATAATATGGATTTAGCGGAGGATTTACTAAAATTTGTCTTCCAATATTTGCTTGATAATGCTGAGCCAGAACTGGACTTTTTCACCAAATTTATCAATCCGGACGTGAAAGACAGGCTTATCAAGTTTACGCAGTCAGCTTTTGGACGTCTGACCTATACCGAAGTGATAGCAAAGCTCCAAGAAAGCTGAAAACAATTTGAGTATCCTGTTTCCCGATGAATGGATTTACAAACCGAGCACGAACGCTACATTGCCGAAGAATATTTCAAAGGACCAGTGTTTGTGACGGATTATCCCAAAGACATCAAAGCCTTTTATATGAAACTCAACGATGATGGAAAGACGGTTGCTGCGGTGGATTTGCTCGTGCCGTGAGTGGGGGAGCTTTTGGGAGGTTCTCAACGTGAAGACAGATTGGAAGTGTTGCAGCAGAAAATTGTAGATATGGAAGTGGGAGAATTGGAAGATTACCGACGATATTTGGAGCTTCGTAAATATGGAAGTGTGCCACACGCAGGATTTGGAGTGTGATTTGAAAGGTTGGTGATGTATGTCACAGGAATGGAGAATATTCGTGATGTGTTGCCGTTTCCGAGGACACCAAAGAATTGTGAATTTTAGGGGTATTATCGCCCTTTTGGGGCTTGTTCCGCAGACCTGCGGTAGTCAAAGGACTTTGTCCTTTGTTAATGCTATCGCCCTTTTAGGGCTTGTCCCGCAGACCTGCGATAGTCAAAGGGCTTTGCCCTTTGTTAATGCTATCGCCCCTTTGGGGCTTGTTAGCATTTTATCTTTTTGATTATTCCAATGCCTCAATCTCTTTCAAAAGTCTATGTGCATATCACTTTTAGCACCAAATATCGTCTTCCTAGTATTGATGATAGTATACAGTCAGATTTATGGAATTATTTAGGAGGCATTTGCAAACAGTTGGAGTGCAATCCTGTACAGATTGGAGGATATAATGACCACGTGCATATTCTCTGTACCTTATCCAGAAAAATTTCCCAAATGTACCTAGTAGAAAAATTAAAAACAGGCTCTTCAAAGCGGATTAAAACTCAAGGTGCATATTATTCTAATTTTTATCGACAAAATGGATATGGTATTTTTTCTGTCAATCCAACAGAAATTGATAGAGTAATTGCCTATATTCAGGGACAAAAAGAACATCATACCAAACAGGCATTCCAGAGTGAGTTTCTTGCATTTTTACACAAATATGCAATAGCGTATGATGAAAAATATGTGCGAGATTAACTCATTTCCATTTAACTCATTTCCATTCCATTTGCTCCAAAGGAGCAATATCAATAGCGAAAGAGCAGAGCTCTTCGCAATAGTTCAATGTTTTTCGCAATAGTTCAATATCATCAAAAAACCCCGCATCTTGCGAGGTAAATAAAATAGTTGATTATTTATATTTAATCTTGATTTTCTGGATGGCGAGTTGAAGTCTTCCCAGATTTATTTTCACTTCTTCCATTTCATCCTTTTTCTGCTGAAGTTTAGCTGTGTCAAGGTCAGCTGGCATATTGGTAATAATCGTTCTGAGATATTCGAAATATTCCAACTGCTGAGCATACTGATTTTCCAAATCATTTAAGTTAGGCTTTTTGATAGTGGAAGTTGCTTGCAAAACTTTAATTCCTACAGTGATACCTTTAAAAGTTTCTTGGTAGTATCCCAATGGTTCGTGTTCGTGGAGTTTCAATAATCTTACTTGTTCAATATTCAGAATTTTTTTCAATGCAACATTGTGCTCCTGAAAGAGGGTAAGAGAATTGGCATCTGCTTTGAAAAAGATAGTAATTTTTTGATGTTTTTTGATACCCAGTTGTAATCTAAAGGTATAAATAATATCAAATACTTCATATGCCCATACTCCTTTCAATGGTTTTTCTTGTTCATAGGGTAATGCAGGGAATTTGTGAAAAGTAAATCCTAATATTTGCAATATTGCTCTCACATATCCCGGTACAAAAGGGAAAAGTAAGGTTAACACTCCTGAAAAGACAATAAAACACGTCATATTTCTTGTTCCTGTTTCATAAATCTTTTTTGCTTCCAGATACCATCACAAAAGTTTTTTTTGGATGAATTGTTGAATAAGAGGGAACATATCAAGTAATTGTTGATAATCTCCATTTTTTTTATGTTCAAAGGTATTCCAAAGTTCATAAAATTCACACATAATCCATTTATCCAGATAGTCAGCTTTTTCGATAAATTCATTTCGTGCATCCGAAAAGGACACTCTGTGCTTATCCACCGACAGTACCAAATATCTAATTCCATTCCAAATTTGTCTCAAAAAGGCATCATACCAATGAATAATATTCAAATCAATGCTTTTTTGTATCAAGAGTGCCAATCTGATAGGTGAAGGACCGTATTCATCCAACAGGACAAAAAGCTGATTTACTTGCAAGGATTTATAAGAAAACTTATGTCCGTTTTTGTCCAAAAGCGGGGTATACTGTATCAGTTCTGTATACAAATATTTTTTCAACAGTACTTGTTGCAATAACAAATCCTGCAAAAACAAATACATTTTTCCTTCTTCTACAAAGACGGTAGGAGAGACTTTCAATCCATATTCTACCATAAAGATAGGAGACAACGAGATTAAGCAATTATTATCAAAGGTTTCATCTATAAAGGTAGTATCTGCTCAGGAAGGCCACACCAATTGCAATCCATCAGGACTTTCACGTAAACAGCTGGAGTTCTGGATGAGTTGCTCAAACTTTTCAATCATTTTTTCATCATCAATGAAATGGATAATCATTTCCAAAAACGTATCCATAGCTTTTTCCATAACTTTAGTAGGTTTTTTTCTATGCAGAGCAAGTCCCTGGAAAAATCCTTTGATTTCATCGCTAGTTTGGGCAAAAGTTGTCAGTAATTTACCAGACGTTAAAGGTCCAACAAGGTATTGTTCGCGTATCAGACATACCAAGGAATAATCAAAACAAGACTGCAAAGCATCTACATCTTTTCTCTCAAAAAAAATGTGTGCGTTTTCCAATTGATATTCTCCTTCTACTTTCAATAAAGGAATATGAGAACCTCGAGGTAATTGTCTATTAAGCACGAAAGAAAACTGAGGTAAAAGTGCAAGCAGTTTGTCTTTCACGGGTTTCCAAGCAGGATTATTTTTGAGGTCGCGAGCGAGGATTTCTTTTTCCTCTTCAACATCCAAAACTATTTCATCAATGAGGATAGGAAAGAGTTCTTCGTGAGAAACAACATAATAAGGTTTCATTTCAGAGACTTCTTGCACCACTCACAGATTAGAGATATCTTCCAAAAATCTTATCACATTTGGATAAAACTCTTTACGTGATTTTCCTTCAAATTCTCCCGCATAGGAGGTATACGTTCCATCTTTATTAAAAATATAATGGTCTACTGCTAATCCGTGTTTTTCTGCCAAAGCAATACTTTCAAAATCAGCACAAGGACACACTCTTTTAATCCCATTATGCTGGGAGATATCAACGGTTTCATCACCCAAAATAGGGATAGCTCTATTGACGATAGGAATAATAGCGTTTTTCCCAATCAGCTTTTTATATCTTTTGTCTTTTGGATGTACCAATAATGCGACATCTCCAAAAATTAAATCAGGAACACTAGTAGTTACCGGCAAAACATCATTTTTGGTTTCAATAAAATATTTTATGGTATACAGTTTTCCTTGTGCTGGTTCAAAGGAGATATAATGGGGATGAATAGTAGTTTGCAAATTTACTGACCAATATGCAATATTCTTTTTGATATGAATTTTGCCCTCTTTCCACAATTTCCTAAAGATAGCCTGTGCATAATGAGAAAAGTCTGGATGATTTTCAAAGGATTCTATATAATTACCAAAATAAAGAGAAAGCAGCTTTTTATTGATTTTGGTTCCTTTTACTTTTTGAGCATTGAGATATTTACAGAGTTTTGTAGTACCTACTTGAAGAAGGTTTTGATTTTTTTTCTCAAAAAAATCTTTGGCATTATTGGTACTTAAAAGGCTTTTCCACGCAAAAACTATCCCGTGTTGAACACCATTTTCTTGGGTATCTCTTACCTTCAGAAAGAAGTCTTTGAGATAAAGTCCATAAAAATGTCCTAAATGAAGTGGCTGTACCGCAGGAAGGAAATAAAGTGAAAGAAGCGAATACGAATAAGGGTGTGCAAGTTGATATACATCTTGTAATTGGTGAAGGTATTCTACTTTGTATCTTTTAGGGAAGTCCATCTTAGTAATTCTAAGGAGTTAAAATATTCTTGTTTAGTGTGTGTATTCTTTATTCAGCGTATCTATACAATCTAATCCCTGCATAAATTAGTAAGGAAATGCAAACCAACATCAAGACATCTTCTGCAGGACCTACTTGTACCTTTTTAGCACCAGTCAGTTCCAGTACTTGTCCATCATCACATGTTGCTTCCACTCGAAAATATGCGTATTGGTTTCGTTCTGTGGAGTGGTCAAAAGGGTATTCGTATCTAGTTTCTTTAGTGTCTAAAAGTTTCCTTTTCGTGATAGGGTCATCAATATCAGACATATAAACAGTATAAGAAGTAGCGTGTTTGACACTATCCCATACTAGATAATAAGCGTTGCCAATTTTCTGTGTGTTAACTCTTATTCCTTTGACGACACATAATGGGGTATTTGTTCCTCCTATATCTATGACTACTACATTTCCTGTTGTTTTATGACCTGTCAGAGGTCAGGAGGGAGGTGAATGTCCTGATAAAGGAGGAGTATAGGTAAAAACTTCTGTTGCAGCTCCGTGTTCAGGTTCCTTTCCTTTCAAAGGAAAGATTTGAAAGAAATACTCTTGCATAGTATTGATATTTTGAAACAAAATTTCTAATCCTGTGGTTGTAATAGTTGTGTCTAATTGGTCTTTTCCTGTTCCAAAGTGTACCATAAATCCGGAAACATTTTCTCCGATAAATTCTCGGCTGACATAGAGATTGTTCCCATTATTGGGGTCAAGTTGAAATTTTACATTACTAATCATTGGCATTTCACCTACCTCAAAACTCGCAACTCCCGTATAGGTTTTCACCTGTCCCATTGCAATAAGTTCTATATCTACACTTATCATTCCTGTGGCTACGAGCGTCAGCGACCTAGAAAAAAGTCCATCAGAAGCTTTATCTAGAGGGGTACGTGTTCCATAGCTCAAAATCAAATTGGCAGAACTTACGCTTTCATTGGTTTGTACTTCAAAGGTTACTTTGTCTCCCATTCTCAGACCTGTAGAGGGAATAATAGTAATACCACTAAAAAGCTGATTGGAAAGTGGTTCATAGGTGAAGGTAATCTCTTCTGACTTTCAGAGTTCTTCATTGGTAATAGAAACGACTTTGAGAAACAGAGTATTTGGTCAGTCTTTTAGTTTTGTGAGAGCTCCGTTAATCGTTCCAAATTGGTCAATCGAAATTTCTTCCACAAATGCTCCATTCAAATATACTTGAGCCAAAGAATTTGGCAAATCAGGAGCCTGAGCCAATAAAAGAATATTTGATTGTGTTTCTTTACCGTTGGCAAGCGGAGACAATATTTCAATGGTTTTCACCTCAGCAGTTGTTCCAATATTCATCACCGTTACTTGTGTTTTTCCTTGTAACGTATTTTCAACATTACTTGCAGTAATGGTATAGGTTCCCGGTTTTTTTATCTCTAATCCTTTACTAAACGTTTTTTTCCCCAAATCGCCCACCGTGAAATTGTATCGTCCTTTGGAGGGAACGGTATATTCACTAGGACGCAAGCCTTCTACTCCCAATCGTACATCTCCTGTATAGCTCGTGTCGGGTTGTCCATTTTTCATTGCTGTAATAGTAATATCTATAGGTTGATTTTGCTGGAAGGAAGAAGGATTTACTTCTACCAAAAAACTGCTTGGCCCCACCTGTGCAAAGGTGGTTCACACGAACATTCCTATTCCTATCAGGATACTCATTGTGAATTTCTTCATCTGACCTCAACAGTAAATAAAATAGTTATTTCTTTTCATCTTCTACTCCCAATGCACCAATAGAGAAAAAGCTTCCTCTTTCTCTTTTATCGGATACAAATTCTACAGTAATTTCCTTATTATTTCCACTAAATGGCACTTGAAAAATTCCTTCATCACTATTTCCCGTGGCAAAATCTCTCACTTCTACCAGAAGCGAACTTGGGCTACGTTCCAAAAGTGTAAAAGGATACGGAGAAGAGATATTATTCACGTCAACTTCTACTTCTGAAGGAGAAAATAAGAATGAAAGATACAAGGCAGAATAGGACTGTAAAGCTGGAGCAACAAACACTTCTATTTGGGTTGCAGTTTTTTTGTAAGCAGCGTCCCATTGGGCTTTTTGGATAAACGCTCTTTCTGATAAAGAAAGTACGCTAGTAGCAACATCTTTGGTATCGTAAACCATCCACGCAAAAATCACCGCAAGAATACTTCCTATGATGAGAATAACGAGGTGTTTAAAAGTAGAGGTGAGAACTTTCATTGGGGTGTATCATAAAGGGATAACAAAAGATAACTATCTCTACTTGTAGCAAAATCGTTACAAAAATCAACCTATTATCAGAGAAAAGATATTCTTTCACGTTTTACAACCATTGTGTTTTGTTTTTATTGTGTTCATCATTCGTTTTTGCGTAGTGAATACCTCCGTTTTTGTCGTGAAGGTAAAAAAGATAGGAAGTCTGTTTAGAAAAAAGTACGGCTTTTATGGTTTCTCTATTGGGATTAGCAATCGGAGTGGGAGGAAGTCAGCCTACTTGTCTGGTATTATACGGATTTTTGGTGTCAGATACGTTTTTGGCAATCAGAGAAGGAGTACACGTAGCATACGGTTGCTTAAACGCATAACACAGCGTGATATCCGCACCCAAAAGCATTCCTTGTTGCAATCTGTTGAAAAAAATTCCTGCAACGGTGGGTTTATTATCAGCATTTTTTTCCTCTTTTTCTATAATAGAAGCCAATGTTATGGTTTCATAGGTGGAGAGGTGATGGGTAGATTGAAGAGCTGAAAAGTCTGCTGCATACGGCTCTCGCACTTTCTTTTTAAAGGTGTTAAGCTGGATAGAAACCAGCTGCTTTACCAAATTTTGCCAGTCATCCAAATAGTAGGTATCCGGATACAAAAATCCTTCCAAACTCACGAGGTGTTCATCGAAAAAATCATACCTTTTGGAAAGTTCAGCGATTTTGTCAGGATTAGTCGCATAAGCGATAAACGCTCAAGGTTGGATGTGTCCTTTTTTCGCCAAATCATCATCAATATCATAGATTGACCGCCCTTCCAGCACCGTATACGAAATGAACTGTTTCTCTGGTCCTTTCGCGATGTGCGTAAGAAAGTCCTCCGCCGTATAACTTCCACTAACTACATAGGTTCCTTCTTGTAATGTGGGGATATCTGGATGGGTTTTGAGATGTCGTTTGAGTCGAAATACTTCCGCTTTGGACAACGGAGCATAAAATTTGGCAATCGTATCGCCTTTCACGATTTCAATTTTTGTTCCAGCAGGGAACAGCATATCTCTCGGTCATCGAGCCATTCGTAGCCAGAGGAGCAAAAGAACGATAATGCTACATAGTATCACGATTTTTGTACCAGAAGATTGTTTTTTACTTCTGCGAGTTCAAAAGGAAGGAGCCATTATACAATCATACAAATTAAAACGTTCTTCTTTTTATGATTTTGCTCCAAAAAAACAAATGAAAATGCAGGAGTTGGATTTTTTCGCTCTGTTCGGAATACTTATAAGTTTGCTATGTTCATCAGCATTTGAAAGACAGTTCCTCTGAGTTCTTTTCTCATTGGGTCAATGTTTCGTGGGATGATGACTGCTTTTTGAAGTGCAAGCAAATGGTTGTGGTATCGTCGCTCTTCATTACCTTTATTTGCGTTTCCTCGGAGCAGGCGGGAAATAGTAGTAGCTATTTCTGCGAGAGTAATCGTATCA
>JAISMG010000019.1 GCA_031276875.1 Candidatus Peribacteria bacterium
ATAGTCAGGAATTCTTGTTAATTCTTTTAATATATTGCGAATATTAGACCATCCGAGTAAATCATTTTCTGTATCTCTATAAGAAGGATTTTTCTGAATAATGTTGAAGACATAAATTCTTACCCATTGGGCTATGGTTCAATACCTTTTCATTTTCTCGTAAAATAGGTAGTTCCAAACTGTTTCTTTGCATATTGCATATGCAAGTTGAATGAAAAAGTTATAAGTTTGTTGCTCATAGAATAATGTTAGGTTGTAAACTAACTAAATTATTTTGTAATTTTTTTTTCAAGTGTTTTTTTATTTGCAACAGAGCAAATTTAAATTATATTCTGAGTAGTCAAAAAATTAGATGATTTATCTTTTTATTACTTATCATCGTCGAAATCACCATAATAATGTGATGATGGGTAGTTTATCCTTGTATCTCTATTTTAATTCTGGATTTAATCGTAGGGATACTGGTATATCGTAGAGGAGCTACCGTAATTTTTACACTTCCAATTTCTTTAGGGAAGGTAGATAACATATAACTTCTGGCTTCTTCTACTCCTTTTCCTGCAATAGTAGTTTTGATTTCTGGGAGAATATTGTTGGTGTCTTGGCTAAAATCATAGCCTTGGATACTGTTGATTTGTGTAGGAATAATCAGCGTAGTCCCATTTTTTTTGAGTTCTCCTTCTTCAAAGGACGAAGAGTCTTTGATAAATTTGATACTGCTTTTGTCGATATTGAGGACTTGTATTTTTTCCGAAGGTCTTTCGTTAAGATAGGTGATGAAGGCTTTGGAAAGGTCTTTTCGATAAATGTAATGAAAGGTATAGGTGATATAAGCGGTTCCTTTGATAGTAGGAGTATCTTTGACACCGCTTTGGTTGACGATGATGTCATTAAATTTCGTCGTAGTGATACTTTCAAAGGGTAAGAGAATTCCATCAGGAATAGCGAAATTTTGACTTACGATATTCATTTTCTGTTTGTAAACCTGTTCTACCAGTTTGCCGGTGAGGGTTGCAATGTCTTTGTCCGTGATAGAACCGATGGATTGGGTACTTCCTCCTTGGAACTGTTCCATACTTTCGGCTCGAATTTCTTTCAAATAATAGGATTCGTTGATGTTTCTAATTCGCATTTGAGTGTTCATCGGGATATTTCCTCTTACTCCAATGATTTGATTATGTTCATCTTTTTCGTCTGATTGTATGCGGATGACGGTTTCAGATGGGTATTTTTGGTTTCAAGTCTGGATAATGAAATCATCTACTGCTCTAAAAATCAGTCCATCTGCGGTAATAAATCTGGTGGTCGCGACAAGAGAATAGCTTTGTGGTTTGGTATTGTAGATTTTTATGTGTCCTTGGGAAGGATTAGTGATGTGTTTGATATTTGCGGTGGAAATGACCAGATTATATTGGTAGTCAATACTTCCCGTATAATAAGGAATACTCAAATATCTGGACGTTTGGACAAATCCGCTTTCTTGGTGAGGATAATAGCGGAAATTGTAGATGAGGGTTTCGCTGTCTTCTGCTACTTGAATACTAATAGTAGCACTTGGGAGGATGAGAGAAATAATCAGCCAGAGGATGAGTCCGATAAGGAGTGCTTCAAAAAAGAAGATAAGTATCAAGAGATATTTTTTGCTTTCGTAGGTGTGGAGGTGAAATTTCTTGATATTAAAAAGAAAAAGATAAAAAATGTTGGCTGCTTTTTCGATATTTCTTTGTTGAATATGGTTTACTTGTAGTCCAACGGACTGAAAAAAGGCTCTATTTTGAGATTTTTTCGTCGTAAAAGTGGCGTCAATCTGCTTTCTTTCTAAAATTTCTTTAATTTGTTTTCCTCGCCATTCATTTTCAAACAGGGAGTGTTCAGGGTCAATAAAAACTTCCACGCTTCTTCCAGAAGGAATTTTTTCGAGGGTTTTGAATATTTTGTAGAGACTGTCTGTTTTGGCAAAGAAGAATTTCATTGAACATTAGGTATAGGGATTAGTAAAATCTTTTTTTATTCCATTTGATGATGGTGAGGAGGGTAAGTACAAAGATAGCTATAGAGAGATATTGCTTGATGTCTAGCACTATTCCAAATAGTGAGATGAGTCAATGTCTGGCATAATGTTGGAATAAAAAGCAGATATTGATGACGAGCAGAATTCCTAGAAATCCCCACATTCCTAGTCAGTTTTTTTTAAGGATAATTTTTAGCAGATTGATGATGACGTTGACGACTAATGCTCCTAGCGAGAGAAAGAGTCCTACGGGATAGACTCCGTCAAATTTTGTTAATCCACTTTCTTCGTGTAAAGCTCTAATAGCAAAGATACTTTCTGTAGGTTTTCCAACGAAATTATCTCCAAGTGTGAGGAAAATCCCCAGAATGATGGTAGCATTACATATGCCCGAAAAGAGCATATCTGCTCGAATCTTTTTATTTTCTGTTCTTTTGATACTAGCAAAGAAATTTCCTAGACAGAGTGTAAGAGCAATAAGTATCCCTACAAAATCAAAACGAAACTGATTGGGACGCAGGATATTCACTACTTCTGCAAATGAAGTAGGAAGTAATGAGCTAGTCTCGAGCACAAAGGAAGTATAGCGTCCCAAAAGGTAAGTGAGGATACATCGAAAGGGGAGTCTGTAAAAAAGTTTGAGAAAATCCTGATGATTTTTTTGACAAAGAAGATAGATGGTAATAATAAATGTGAATAATGCTAGGATAATGCCTATTGCGGTCATTGAAATTTTCGTCGTACCTATTACGATAAAAGGAAACATAGCAAAAGCGTAAAGGATAAAGTTTTATCTTAGATACTGGATAATTTTTGTTTCTCTGATACCGGAAATTCTGATGATACCCGGATAATCAAGTTGCTGTTCAATTTTAATTCAGATTTCTGCTAAAAGCTTTTCTATTTCTAGGTCATTGATAGTTTTTGGGTTTACGTATACCATAATTTCTCTTCCCGCTTGCATAATGTGGACTTTTTCTACGCCTTCCACTTCAATAATGAGTTTTTCGAGTTCTCCCATTTTTTCTATGAAAAGCTCTTTCGTATCAAATCTTGCTCCCGGTCTAGATGCAGACATTGCATCTGCTGCTGCGATTACTCGTGAAATAGGATGCGTCATAGGTACGTCATAGTGATGAGATTCGGCTGCATTGATAATGACAGGGTCTAAACCTCGTTTTCTGAGCAAATCTGCTCCGAGTTTGGTATGACTTTCTCCCGTTGTGGTGAGAATTTTCCCAACATCGTGAAGTAGTCCAGCTTTTTTAGCCAAAAGAGGGTCAAGTCAGAGTTCTATAGCGATTGCTTCGGCAATTTTTGCTACTTCCACACAGTGCGTTCGGAGGCTTTGTCCATAACTAAATCTCAAGAAAAATTGTCCGATGGTTTTTACTACTTCTGGTTTCATCATAGGAATATTAAGCAGATTGAGTGCTTCTTTTCCTTTGTCCATAAACGTGGTTTGGAGTTCATCTACGACTTGATGATAGATTTTTTCGATATACATTGGATTAATTCTGCCGTCTTTGATGAGGAGTTCCAGGGTTTGAGCTGCCAGAAACCTTTTTTCGTGGTCAAAGGAGGAAAGCTTCACAGTTCCGGGAGTATCATCCACAATCAATTCTACTCCTGTAGTTTTTTCAAAAAACGAAATATTTCTTCCTTCTCTTCCGATTAGCTTCCCTTTAAATTCTTCATTTGGCAAATCTACCGTTTTGGTGGTAAATTCACTGATATTTTGGGTGGCGATTTTTTGGAGGGAATTTACGACGATTTTTGCAGCTTCGGTTTCAGCTTCTTCGGTTTTAATCATTTTGTATTTTTCTACAAATCTGTTGATTTCTTCTTGTTGCTCTTTTTCTACCATTGCAAAGATTTCTTCTTTGGCTTGTTTGGGAGTGAGCTCGGCAATTTCAGCAAGTTTTTGCATTTGCTGTTTGGCTACATCTTCTGCTTGTTGTCTGAGTTGGAGGATTTTCCCTTTTTCTTCTTCCAATTTTTCCAGTCTTTGCTCCATTTTTTCTTCTCTGTCGAGCAAACGATTTTGGATTTCTTCCATTTTTGCGAGTCTTTGCTCTTCAATTTTTTCAGCTTTTTTTTCTGCTGTGGCAATCAATTCGTCACATTTCTTTTTGGCTTCCGCGAAATGTTCTTCTTCAATTTCTTTGGCTTTTGCCATACGTTCTTTAAATTTTAATGCTTTAGCGGTGAGGGTTTTTTTGTACCCAAAAAATCCTGCGATACCTCCTAGGAGGAGTCCTCCTATGGTGAGGACAATACTAAGTCGAAGTGGCATATTTTCTAATATTTATGACTAAAAAATGTATGTAGATATACATGCTGGTAATGAGTGTAGGGAAATCTTCTTCAAATTCCAGTCGAAATTCATTCATTGAAAAAAGCGAGGAAATGGGTGTTTTACAAGTATTTTAGTATGGTGTGCTAAAAGATATAAGTAATTCTATACTTTTGGCATATTGTTCTAGCATAAATGAATAATATTTTTTAAGACCTACAGTACTTTCCAACCCTTTCTGGATACCGCTAAAATACGTAGCTTTATTCTCTTTGAAAACAATCATTGGAAGCATTCAGTTTTGCATAAGGATTTTATTCATCAGAAGTCTGCCGGTTCTCCCGTTTCAATTAACAAAAGGGTGAATTTGTTCGTATTTGAGATGAAAGTGAAATGCTAGTTCCAGAGGAGAAAGTCAGTTTTTTTTATCTTTTATAAAGGTTACGAGATTTTTAAGTTGAGTTTCCACATCTTCAGGGGCTGTTGTTGGTTCGTTATTTACTACAATAGGAATTTTTTTGAAACCTTTAGGATACGCATTTCAGGTTTCTTGTAGTAAGTTTTGTGTCAGGATGTGATAGAGTCTTTTGATGTTTGTGAGATTTCGAATAAAGTCAGTTTGAAGGAATTTCCGTGCTTTTTGACTATTTTTTACTTCAATGATTTCATTGGGGATGTGATAAGTAGATTTTTTACCTTCAAGGATTTTGCGGATTTCTGGTTCAGGAATTTTGCTTCCTTCAATATGGTTAGAATGTAAAATAAATTCTATAGGGAATTTGTTTTCTAATTGAGATTTGATATGTACTCATTGTTGGTATAAAGGATTTTTTGGTTCAAGTAAATTAGTTACTTCCATCATATTGATAAGAACTTTTGTTTGATAGATGAGGTTTGGCAGGAGATTTCAGTTATAAAGTTGTTTGGAGAAGGTTTGATATTGTGGATTTGCGAAAAGCAGAGTTGCTTCTTTCTTAGCGAGGTTTTGAAGAGATTGTTGGGTGATTTCTCCATTTTTAAGTTGTGTTGAGAGTTTTGATTTCCCAACTTGCTTGATGAGGAGTTGCTTTTCAAGATACATAGCACATAGAAGAAAGGTAAAATACGTTAGTGGGGGAAATAGTAAGCATTTTTTGTTAAAATACAAGAGAAACAATGTTGATTTTATTTATTTTTTGGCTTATGGATTGGTGAATTATTGGTGGGGGAAAAGGTGATGGTTTTTTGAAAGACTGCAAATTTTAGGTCAATCATTGAAAAAAGCGAGGAAATGGGTATAGTTTTGGTGGTAAAGGACGTTTTATTTTTTCTGAACAGATGGGAGAAACGTATTTGGGACAAAATTTTTTGAAAGATAGTACTGTCAGACATTGGATAGCAGACCGTGTGGCAAAACTCTATCGTGAGTTAAATGCTCAAAGTTTGCTAGAAATCTGACCCTGAAAAGGAGCATTAACGAAATTGATTGCGTCTGTTTCTCCTCATTTTCTCGTCATTGAAAAAGATGAACAGCTGAAAGAGTATTTGACGGCACTTCTTGCACCTGAACAATTGATGTGGTGAGATGTATTGACGACTTCGTTTTCATTTATTGAGCCTACGTTAATCGTGGGAAATCTTCCGTATTATATTACTTCTCCCATTCTCAGGAAATTTTTTGAATGACCAGGAGAGCAGCAAGTAGTAGGTGGGCTTTTTATGGTCCAAGATGAAGTGGGCGAAAAAATTCGTTATGATGCGAAAAAAAAGTCATATTTGTATTGGCTGTTAAATTATGCTTATCAGGTAGAATATCTCAAATCTGTTCCAGCAAAAGCGTTTAGTCCTGCTCCAAATGTGAGAAGTTGCTTACTTTCACTCGTCAAAAAGTCTCAGCTTCCTCAGCTTTCTTTTTCCCAGTTGGTAGCGTTTTTAAACGCAGTCGCTCCCTATAGTAGAAAGACGTTAGGAAAAATAGTTAAAATGCTGGAAAAAAAGGGGGTATCGTTTGCTCTTCCAGCAAGGCTTGCTTCCAAAAGATTGGAGGAATTGAGCTGGGAGGAAGTGGAAGAGATTATTATTTAGAAAAAATATCAAATAAGTTACTTAGGTACTTGTTGTTGATGTTGATAGAATATTATGGTGAATTGTAAATTTTATACATGGAAGTATTTTCTTAGCTTTTTTTTGCAAAATTCTTAAAAAAGAGTATACTTAGAAGGTATATTTTATATAGGTAATCTAAATGTAATGAAAAAAATAAGCATATATATATCTTTGGTGTTATGATTATGCATGCAAATGGGGACTTTTGTATTTGCAGATGCGGCCACAGAAACAGCTCAAAGCAAAATAGGAATTCATCTCACTACAGGATGTATGCAAGGAATTGGTTGTAAAATGGATGTTGCAGTAATGCTAGGGTTAAAACAACCAAATGTAAATGCTGAAGATGATAGAACTTCGGTACTTACGTTTGTGCAAGATATTGTGTTGGCGGCTACATTTTTTATTGGAACGGTGGTCACGTTAGCGTTGATTTTTAGTGGATTGTTGTTTATCTTTTCGGCAGCGGATAGTAGCAAGAGAAAACTTGCAACAACGTGAATGAAAAATGCAGCAATTGGATTGGTATTGGTGGCAGGTTCGTATGCTATTATCAGATTTATTCAGTTTCTAGCATCTGGAGGATAACAGTATCATCTTTGCGTCCTTTGCAACTTCGCGATGAACGTTATTCCTTGATAATTTTCTCACAATTCCTATACTCAGCGTATGCAACTACCTCTTTCTCATCTTCCCAATGACCCGTGAGTCTACCTATTTAAAGACACCAAAGGCACCATTCTCTACATTGGAAAAGCAAAAAACCTCCAAAAAAGAGTAGCTCAATACTTTGCACCGGGTTCACTCCGAAAACAAGAAATGCTCCAAAAAGCAGCAAGTGTCGATTTTCTCGTTGTGAAAAATGAGAGTGAGTCGCTTTATTTGGAAAATAATCTCATCAAAAAACACAAACCCTTTTACAATACTATGCTCAAAGGAGGAAACGGCTATACCTATATCAAATTTACTCCTCACGAGTTCCCACAAGTGCTATTAACGAGAATGAAAAAAGACGATAAAGCCACCTACATTGGTCCCAAACACAATACTCGCGAACTCAGAAAATTATTGCAATATCTCAGACAACTTTTGCAGTATAGAACTTGTCCTCTGACACAATTTCGCCAGCACAAACTTTGTTCAGATTATTATTTTCATTTGTGTAAAGGACGATGTGCAGGTTGTCCTCTGACTACTGGGGAACCGCGTTATTCTTCAGCACTAGAAGCAAAAGCTGATTACAAACAGTTGCTTCAGCTTCTTAGTTCTTTTTTTAAAGGAAATACCAAACCCATAGAAAAAGAACTGCTCCACCAAATCCAGCAAGCAGCAGAACGTCAGCATTTTGAACGGGCTGCAACGCTGAGAGATATGTATCACCACATTGAACAACTGGTCGAAAAACAGCACGTAGAACTGCCTCAAAAGATTTCTGGCTATGTGTTGGGTATCAGGACGATAGGTGAATGGAATGTGTATGTGCTCTTGCATTTTTATGAAGGGAAATTGATAGACGTTATCCGTGATAAAGTTGCACTTGCTCAGGGAGACAAGTATCGGATGTTGGCGGGATTTGAAGCGGATTTGGGAGATATGCACCTTGCCTCATCATCGCCAAATCTGTTGGCGTGGTCAAAAGAATTGACGCTACTCGTTTCACAGCAGCAAGCTTTGGAAGAAATGTTGCAAAATTTTTTCGATACATATATGATTGTGGCGTCGTTTGAGGGGGAAGTATTTCACAATGACTTGCTTTCAATGCTTCAGCAGAGATATGGACTGCAACATTTCCCGTATCGTATCGAATGCGTGGATATTTCACATTTATCGGGAGGGCGAATAAGTGGCGGAATAAGCTGTATGCTAGGAGGCATACTAGAAAAAAAAGGCTATCGTAAATACAAAATCCGTTCCGTTCGTGGAGAAAGTGATGATTATGCGTCATTGAAAGAGGTAATAAGCAGGAGATTAAAATCCTGAGAAGAATATCCCAATCTCTTTATCCTAGATGGAGGAAAAGGACAATTGGGAGTGGTAAAAGCATTGTATGAAGCAGATGAAACTTTTAGGCAGATTTTTTCAAGCATTGATTTTGTAGCTTTGGGGAAAGGAGAAGCCAGAAAAAAAGCTGCTATTGGTTCACGTTCTGTGCGTTCTTCTTCGGAAGTGGTAGGAGAAAAGGTGTATCGCTTCGATGAGCAGTGGAATGTCATTGAAACTCCTCTTGTTTATGACCAAGCGGACAGATTTTTGGTGAAATTACGTGATGAAGCTCACAGATTTTCTAATGTCTACAGAAAGCAACAGATGAAAAAAGAGATAAAGTAATTTTTCTTATTTCAATGTTGCAATTTCATTCCAAAAGTGTATACTCCCCCTGAAAAATTCAGCTTTTTATTTTTCTTTATAGTACAATGCAACGTTTTTGGAACAACAGAAGACTTACCTTTGGAGGGATTATGCTCCTTTCCCTTTTTCTCGTGTTTTTCTTTGCTTACAGTTTTAATAGTGAAAAACTCAGAAGAGAAATCCGTTTGACTAGCAACGGGATTACTGCTTTTAGGAAAGGTTTGGATATTTCCGGAGGGACTAAACTCACCTATAGGATAGCCTATGATAAATATGAAGATACCTATACCAATGCTCAAGAGCTCACCGACGTGAAACAAACCGTTGAAAATATTATTCTCAAAAATATCGATGGAAGGATTTCCAAACTGGGAGTGAGTGATTATAAAGCCTATACTCAGCAGCTCAGCACAGAAACCCAAATCGTTGTAGAAATCTGAGGAGTAGCCGATTTGGACCAAGCCAAAGAAATTATTGGAAAAACGGTTGAACTTGAATTTAAACTGCCAAATCCTACCACGGGAGACAGTGCAGAGAGAAAAGCATTAGCAGAGAAACTCTATGAAGACCTCTCCGCAAATCCTGAAAAAATGGAAGGATTAACATCAAATAGAGCTTCAGAAAATATTTTTTATACCAAATATGACAACGTTGGACTTTCAGAGCTTCCGCCACTGTATCAGACCAACCTTGCTCCCTTGACGAGCGTTGCTACAGGACAGCTCAGCGAATTGATAGCGGGAGACTATGGAAATTCTCAATATTATGATGCAAATGGAGAAATTGCTACAGAAATGCTCAAGGGATTTACGTTTTTTCGTATCATTGGCACCCAAACCGGAGCAAGAGCCACCACAACCCTTTCCGACCTTATCGAAGTAGCCACTCAGCTTTCTCTTCCTTATGCTACTACCTTAGATATTCAGCCTACTGACCAAGGCATTGCATCTGGAACCTATCGTATTACTGATGGAACGTTGCTGTACAATAATGGCGAAATTTACAGCAATCAAGAAGCTTATCAAGCCAGAATTTTGGAACTTGCTCCCAAAAGTACGCTAGGATTGACAGGAGAAGCATTGACCGCTCAAACCGAAGCATTTCATCAGCAAGTAGAAGAGATAAAAGCTGCCCTTACCAATGATAGCAATGCTACATTTGAAAACGTAGGAGAAACGATGAGTGGAATGATAGGACTTCTGGAACTAAAACAAGCACTCCCAACCTTTGACAATACCTTGCCTTCACTGACGGGAACCGTACAAACCTATACTGATACCACCAGTGAGATTACCTATTTTGTGAAGATTTTGGAGAAAAAAGCTCCGAGCGACAAACGATATGGATTTGTAAAAATTGAGCAAGTGCCACCAACAGCATTTGAAGAAGCGTTGAAATCCAAGACTACCTATACTATTGAAGAAGTCTTTGTCCAAGACCAACTTACGTGGATTACTGCCCAAAGTAGCAATGGAAAAATCCTCAATGGTGCAAACTTTAACTATGCAGCAGTCAGTAATTCACAGATGGGAAAACCTGTCGTGGTACTCCATTTCAATGAGGGAGGAAAAGAAATTTTCTGTGATATTACCGAACATAATATAGGAAAACAAATGGCGATTTTCATTGGTGGAGCAATGATTACTGCACCAACTATCCAAAGCAAAATCTGTGATGGACAGGCACAAATTGATGGACAATTTACTCCAGATAGTGCAAGAGAACTCACCAATTCTCTCAATGATGGAGCGTTGCCTGCTCCGCTTATCTTGATGCAAGAAGAAAAAGTGAGTCCTTCTCTGGGAGAAAATGCCTTTACGGGGGCAATTATTGCAATGCTTTCGGGATTGGGTCTGATTTATCTTTACATTACCCTGAGTTATGGCTTTAAAAAAGGGTTCATTACCTTGCTTTCTCTGACTGCGTTTACGTTAGTGCTGTTGGCGATTGTGAAGATAATCGATTATGCGTTATCCTTGAGTGGAATTGCTGCAATTATTCTTTCAATTGGAATGGCGGTAGATGCGAATATTCTGATTTTTGAGAGAATGAAAGAAGAAAAAGCTGAAGGAAAAAATGATGATACTGCTATCAAAACCGCGTATGAAAGAAGCCGAGCCGCCATCAAAGACGCACAATTTTCTACCGGATTGATTGGATTACTCCTATTTATGATGGGAATAAATATGTTCAAAGGATTTGGTTCAATGTTGGTGGTAGGAGTTGTCCTTACGCTGTTGATAAATGTGCCATTGATTAAAGAATTGCTCTTCATCTTTTATCCAACGAAAAAAGAGAAATAAGATGAAATCGCTTTCTTCTACTCAGCTCCGCCAAATCCGAACGAAATTCCGACTGTCTAAACAGCACGTGGAACTTCCAGAAGTTTCTCTGATTGCGGATAAAAGTTCTACAGCCCTGTTTAACGTTGCGGGAATGCAGCCTCTTATTCCTTATTTGCTGGGAAAACAACATCCCAAAGGAACGAGGCTTTTCGATATTCAGAAATGTATACGCACGGTGGATATTGCGGAAGTAGGAGATGCTTCTCATCTGACTTTCTTTGAGATGATGGGAAATTGGTCATTGGGCGATTATTTTAAAAAAGAAGCTGTCCAGCGGTCGTGGGAATTTCTCACGCAATGGTTAGAAATCGACCCGAGAAAGCTCGCTATAACCGTATTTGCAGGTGATGAAACTGCTCCTAGAGATGAAGAAACTGCCAACTATCGAAAAGAAGTCTGACTCCCTCCAGAGAAAGTTTCCTATTTGCCAGAAGAAAACAATCGATGGTCGCCGGGACCTGTGGGACCTTGTGGACCTGACACAGAAATTTATTATCGAGTGGGAGCGTCAGAATTCCCGCCTGCTGAAAGCAATGTACAAAATGATGAAGACAACCGACTAGAAATCTGGAATAATGTCTTTATGGAATATTATAGAGACGAAAACGGACAACTTACCAAACTCAGCAAACAAAATGTAGATACAGGAATGGGATTTGAAAGAATGTGCTGTGTCTTGCAACAGAAAGCCTCTGTTTACGATACTGACCTGTTTGAAAAAACGCTTCAGGTGATTGTGCAGACGCTTCAGCTTTCTCTTCCTTTTTCTCCTGCTCAGCAAAGAAGAGTGAGAATTATTGCAGACCACGCGAGAACGGCTTTTATGCTGATAAATGATGGATTGGTGCCTTCCAATGTGGGTGCAGGCTATGTCCTGAGAATGATTATCAGAAGAATGGTGTATAACGTAATGCTACTTCATCCTTTGCAGTTGGAAGCATATGCTGATGTTCTTCACGAACTGCTGGCTTCGTTTCAGGGATTGAGAACCTTTGATGAAAAGGAGATTATCAGAGTTTTTACTGATGAAGTGAAACTCTTCCAAAAAACCTTACAAACAGGAAAAAAAATGCTGGAAGAAATGCTCAACGAACTTGCTCAAACCTGAACTTCTGCGGGAATATTACAAGGAGAGAACGTCTTTAAACTTTACGATACCTACGGATTTCCTGTAGAATTAACCAAAGAAATTGCACAGGAAAGAGGAGTGAATATTGATGAAACAGGCTTTCAGCAAGCTTTGGAACAAGCCAAAGAAACCTCCAGACAAGCCACCAAGGAAATGTTTAAAAAAGGGATTGATTGGTCGAAATATTTGGAAGGTATTCCTCAAACGGAATTTATCGGATATACTACGCTTACTTCAGACGAACCACGTCTCCTCAAAGAGATTGACTTGGAAGACCAGAAGGTACTTATTTTCGACAAAACCCCCTTTTATCCAGAGATGGGAGGACAACTGGGAGATAACGGAGAAATTACGTTGTCAAATGGAGAAGTGAAAAAAGTGCATACCGTGCAAAAATTTGCAGGAGTGATTTTGCATTTTATCTCAGCATAATAAGAAGTATGAATGATGCAAGTAAGGACTTATTGCTTGTGCTTTCCAGACCGCCAGAAGGATTTCCTACGAGAAAAGCAGGAGCAATTGGAATGTGTGCGATGTACTCTCTCAAAGCCCTTATAGAAGGGAAATATCCTGAACATAAAACTCCAGTTTCTGCGTATGCTCAAGATATTTTTTCTAAAATTTCCGGCTTTATGTTGCCGTTTTCTATTGTAAGAGTTTTGAAAAAATATCACATTCCACACGAAATATTTTCAGGAAAAAATTTTCCGCCTGCTCAAAAAATAGCACTGCTCAAAAGAAGGCTGGCTAAATGACCCATTTTACTATTGATAGCAAATGCATATGGTGAAGGGCAACGTCCTCTGTTCCTTCGTGCTCTTCATCATTGGCATTATATCACCTTACGAGGATATGATGAGAAAAAGCAGATTTTTTTTATCTATGATTCCAATACCAGAAAAAGAGTATTTGCTCATCTGCCGATAGGCAATACAATTCTTACGTATAAGGAACTATTAAAGTATTGGTCAATTGGTGCCACGCGAATAATGAGATATTATGGAATTAATGTATTTTATAAATAAGTTTTCATCAATATAGAATGTTTATCCAAAGACTAATGCACCTAGAGGGGTAATTTTCTCTTGATAAACTACTCCAACTGGATATACAGTATCTATCAAACAGACTTTTATATCTTTTATCTTCTCTACAACATATGCAACTCCTTACTAAATTTCTCAGACGATTACTCTCGTTTCGTTATCGCCTTACGATTGAAGGGCTGGAACACTTGGACCCAAATTCGACCTACTTGGTAATGCCTGCTCACGTAGCATTAGTTGACCCGCTTTTGGTGTATACCTCCCTGAGAAAAAAAATTCCCCTCCATCCCGTGGCCACCAGAAAATATTACGATAGTGTCTTTTTCAAACCGTTTTTTACATGGATGGGAGCTATCCCTGTAGATGAATTTGAAAAAGATAAAGGAAGCACTGAAGATGCAGGGAAAATGATGCAACAAGTCTCCGACGCACTAGCTAAAGGAGAAAATGTATTATTGTATCCACAAGGGGGACTCGCCAAACAAGGATACCAATCTATTATTGGGAAAAAAACAGCATTTTATGCCTGTCAGCACGCCCCAAAAACAACAAAATTAGTCATCGTAAATATTCGTGGATTGCGAGGTTCACGTTCTTCCACTGCTTGGAACGGGAAGTGACCCAGCTTTTTTCGCTTTTTGTGTAAAGGGATATGGTTTTTTCTCGCAAATCTTTTTGTCTTTACCCCCAAAAGAAACGTCACTCTACAAATCTTTGAAGTCAGCGAAACACTCCGTGCTGCACAAAAAAAAGGATTAGATATTTTTAATATCCAACTAGAACAATTGTATAATGCTCAAGGAGAAGAGCAAATCCATTATATTTCAGGATTGTGGCGGTACAATACCGTACTTCATCATCACGCTCCCAGCAAAATCGAAGGAGCCATCGATACCTTGAGAAAAAAAGTGGACTATTCCACGTTGAAATATCCCAAAGACATACGGAAATTCATTGAAGAAAAAATTAAAACCATCAAACCGGACTATAGCGGAGCATTGAGTTTGGAGACGAATTTAGTGCTAGACCTCTATTTCGATTCGCTCGATATGGCAGAGCTCAAAAGTGCTGTCGCAGTAGCTTTTCCCGCTGCGTCCAATCCTCCCTTGCTCGACCTGAAAGCGATTGGAGATGTCGTACTGATGGCGATGGGAAAAAGTCCTTACGTTGAGGCATTGAAGCCCTGTGATTGGAAATTTGACGAAAATAAAGCGACCTTGTACCCATTTTTCAGAAAAGAAATAGATAAAGATGCAACTATCCTTTCGGTGTTAAAAATAAATTTCAAAAGGCTGAATAACCAATCCGTTTGTTATGACCAGCTTTTTGGAGTCCAATCGACCAAAGACTTTCTCATCAAAGCCTATCTCATCGCGGACATTCTCCGCACTTTCCCCGAAAAAAATATTGCCATTATGTTGCCCGCACTTTCCGCTACAGCATTATTGATTATCGCTTGTTATCTGGCAGAAAAAATCCCCGTAATGCTCAATCGAACCCAATCAGAAGAAGCATTTGCTCATTGTGTGGAAAGTCAGAACGTTGCCGTAATATTGACCGCAGGTTCTTTTTACAAAAAAATCCAAACTCCACGACTGCAAAAGTATCAAATGACCTTTTTTGAAGAGCTGCTCAGAGGAGTTTCACTAGGCAAAAAGCTGAAAGCTCTCCGAAATGCAACTCTTTTCCGCTTGCCTAAACAGCTGGATGAAACCGCGGTAGTGCTTTTCACCTCTGGAAGTGAAGCCTTACCCAAAACCGTTATCCTCACTCATCAGAACATTTTACAAGACCTCAAAGGAGCCACCGGACGTCTGGAAATCAGAACCGATGAAATTTTGTTGGCGTTTTTACCGCCGTTTCATAGTTTCGGATTTACTATCAATACGATTTTGCCGTTGATAAGCGGAATTCGCACCGTTTATACACCTGACCCTAACGACGCAGCTTTACTCACAAATCTCATTCAACACACCAAAGCTACCCTTTTGACCGCAACGCCAACCTTTCTCAAAGGAATTTGTGCTCTCGCCCATCGCGACCAGCTTTCTAGTCTCCGTTTAGCGGTGGTAGGAGCGGAAAAAGCTCCCGATGAACTCTTTCAGTTGCTCAAAGCCAAAGCCCCTCACATTGCCCTCGTAGAAGGGTATGGTATCACTGAATGTAGCCCCGTTATCGCAGTCAATCCCTATCATCCAAAATATAAAATCAAAAGAGGTTCAGTCTGACTTCCGATTGTGGGAGCGGACGTCCAAGTGAGAGACTTGACCACCGAGAAACCCTGCAAACCCAAACAAGAAGGAATGATTTATGTGAGGTGAGCATTTGTGTTTGGAGGATACATTGACCCAGCCTTGGAAAATCCTTTTCATACGATAGAGAAGAAAAAGTATTATAAAACTGGTGACTTGGGATATTTGGACAGAGACGGGTATCTGTATATTTCTGGAAGATTGAAAAGATTTGTAAAAATCGCCGGAGAAATGGTTTCTCTACCAGCGATAGAAAGTGTCCTTTTGGGAAAATACGGTAATGAAAAAGAAGTAGCTTTAGCACTGGAAGCCAAAGAATACGCAGATGGCAGTGTAAAATTTGTCGTATTTAGTGTCAATCCGTTGGAAGTGTCCCAAATCAATGCCTATTTACACCAGCAAGGAGTAGCAAATTTGGTGAAAATAAGTGAAGTGATTGTATTAGATGAAATTCCTCTCTTGTGAACAGGAAAAACGGATTTTATGGCATTAAGAAAAATGATTGTGTAAGGGAAACAAAAAACACAATGTACAATCTCAAACAAAAAACACAAATTCTTCGTAGGGACATCGCTTGTAGTATCTTTTGTATATAAATAATCAAAGATATCCTCTCGACAGATAGTTTTTCTTATGGTACCTCATAGTACCTCCACGGTATAATATCAGTTCAATACTTATTGTTTAACTCCTTTTATCTTTTATCTCTTCCCCCAATGAAAAAAACGCTCGTATGGATTATTGGAACAGTAGTGGTCGTTTTGATTGCAATACTTGTTTCCTTTATGATTACTAAATCCACCACTACCAACACAAGTAATTCAGATTTTTCATCTACTGAACCTATCCAATCGATGGAAGGTGAATATATTGTTGCTGGCGTTGGACCAGAAATGAGTTTTCAACCTGAAGTAGCAGAAGATACTCTTGTGATGAATAGATATATTGATAACTCTGTTGACCATCTTTTTATAGATAATAGTTCTCAAACTCTCGCTCCTGATGACCTTTTGCCGTGAACTACGATAGCGTTTAGTGGACAAGTGCAACGTTTGGACGCCGCAGCAGGAAATCACTATTATCAAGTGATAAGCATTGACCATTGGCAGAAAATAAAAGAGCCAGGAAAAGCTGAAATCCAAGGGAACCCCTAGAGGTGAACATTACCAATGCGTCGTAAAACTTCCTGTTGAACAGAGGAAGCACAAATTTTAAGTTGTTTATTTGTCGCTATGTTCGATGGATTGAGCAACAGAAAAAATAAAAAACTACTTTTTTGTCACAAATCCTCTTTTCATTCGTATACCTAAATGAAAGCTAAAAAACTATATTTCTTTTGTTAATATTTCTTCTCAAATGAACCTCTCTCACTACTTCCAGCATTACCAACACTTCCACCTTTCAGATGAAAAAAAGACTGAGATTTTTCAACGTATTCGTCAAAAGAGATTTGAACAAAGTGTGATGAGACAGCATTTTTTCTCCTATAAAAAATTAGGATATAGTGTTATGGCGGTTGCTCTTGTATTGATGACGTTTGGGGGAGTAATGATAGAAAAAAATATTAGTATTGATAATCTACTCTTTTCGTCTACTGAAAAAAATCCGTCTGGCGTGTATGCTGATTATATTGCGGAAATCATTGAATTTAATGGAGAATATACTATCCAAAACGGCGATATTACCTTGTCATCTCAATATATTCACAATGGGGATATTATTCAGCTTAAATCTGGTGCTGAAATGCTCTTTACGCTCAATGACCATTCCCAAGCAAAAATTATTGGTCCCGCAAGCTTCTATCTTTCGATGTCCAAAGAGAATAATTACAAAATTTATCTCACCCAAGGAAATTTTTTCAAAATTTTTAACGAAACCGCTGACAATACGATTGAAATTATTGCAGATGATATTACTATCCAAACCAAAAAACATCAGCCTTTAGACCTTCAAATTGCCAAAGAAGGTAAAGAAATTCTGATCAAAAATAACGGAGGGGCTACGAAACTTACTACCAAAACATCTAACGTCACCAAAGAAACTCAACTCGAAAAAGAAATTGTTAGTATCAAAAATAATGATATCAATATCATCAAAGATGCAGAACAATTCACCAAATTATTGGCAAAATACAATATTTCTGAGACGCTTACGCTTTCAGCTCCATCTACGGTTTCATCTTCAGAAATGTTAAGCGGGCAACTTCCAATCTCTGGAAGTCTCGCTCTACATACTCCTGACCCTATAGAAATTTTTGAGGCTTTACCGGTATTCACGGAAACGGGAACTGTACAACCTTCCGTCATTACTCAGCAGCTCAAAACTGACCTTTGACTGGAAAATGACCTTCAAATTCCAAATCCTGCCCAAAATGAAGTTTTGAAAACGACTTTAAACAGCTTTTTTCTTACCAATACTATGGAAAAGATTTACAAAGCTCTTTTAGGACAAGATACGTTTAAACTCACGGAAGGAAGCAAAGACCTTGCCGATAAACTTGTTACGTTGGCGGGAGCATTTGGAGAAGAAGTTAACTCTAGCTATGAACTTTCAGAAATTCGCACGGTGGCTCTGGCTCTCAAAGAGCAATTGGAAACCAAGTATTATATTGCACCTTCGTATCTTCTCCAACTTGAAAAGATTGCTCATTGGTGTGAGTATTTCCAAGAAATTGCTCAAACGTTCACAGGACAACCATTCACGGGGCAGGAAGTTGAACATTCTGCTGGAGATGTAGATACCCAACGAAATGAATTTCAAGCAAATTTGCCTTCAGCGTTAAAATTGTAGGATAAAATATATTGTAGGATAAAATATATAGATGATTTATACAAGTGTGAAAATTGTACCTAAATGTACAAATTTTCACAGAAGAATTTTCTTATTTTTGTTGGGTGTAATATAAAAACCCCCTTTCGTACTGTGTTCCGCATTCACTGCGGAAAAGGGGGGATTTGAAAATAAGGATTGGCGGATAATAATACCGTGATAGAGTCTACGGGCGGTGTCACATTCGTTTGATGGAGCCGATGGGCGAGAGTCCTCCGCTTCAGCGGAGTGCCCATTGCTCGGTTGTTTCAGGGCTTTGCCCTTTATTACGGGTTTTTGTACTATAAATATGCTTACACTCATCATACCTGTTTGTATAGTATTTGTTCCTTTTTTTAGATGATATTAGAAACTATTCTCCTCCTTCTACTCCTGTGACTTCTTCAGCAATCTCTTCTAAACTATCAAATACTTCATCATCCAATACTTTTTTTCCGGTTCTCATATCTTTGATAGCTCCTTCAATTTTTTTGGTCAATTCGTGGAGAATTTTTTCATCAGCTTCTAAATACTGAGCTAATTTTTCTTTCCCTTGCAATTTTTGTGTCCCTACTGTATAAAATGCTCCCCCCTTGGTGATAAATTTTAAAAGCACTCCCGCCTCAATAATATCGGTAATACTATCATATCCCATTTTCCATTTCACGGGAAGTTCTGCGGTCTTGAACGGAGCAGCGATTTTGTTTTTTGCAATCTTTACTTTCGCGAAGTATCAGATTTGTTCTTTGTCTTCCATAATTTTTTCTCCTTTTCTGATTTCAATTCTCTGAGAAGCAAAGAATTTCAGTGCATTTCCTCCAGTAGTGGTTTCAGGATTACCAAACATTACGCCAATTTTCATTCTGATTTGATTGATGAAAATACAGGTAGTTCAAGTTTTGGCGAGAACAGAAGTCAGCTTTCTCAACCCTTGGGACATCATTCTGGCTTGTAATCCCATATAACTATCTCCCATATCACCTTCCACTTCAGCTTTGGGGACTAACGCTGCCACCGAGTCAATCACAATCAATTTCACATTTCCGGACTTGGCGAGCTCTTCAGCAATTTGCAATGCTTGTTCTCCATAGTCAGGCTGAGACAAGAACAATTCATCAATATTTACGCCGAGCTTTCTCGCATAATGTGGGTCTAAAGCATGTTCCGCGTCAATCATTGCTGCAATCTCGCCTCTTTTTTGGATTTCTGCGATGGCGTGAAGAGCAATCGTTGTTTTTCCACTGCTTTCTGGTCCATAGATTTCTACAATTCTTCCTTCGGGATATCCTCCTCAGAGAATTAAATCTAGAATGTAAGAGCCACTATGAAAGGTATTGACCAGTCCAACATTGGAACTGTCGCCCATTCTGATAACTGCACCTTTCCCAAATTGTTTTTCGATACTTGCCAAGGCATCTTTCAGTCCTTGAGGATTTTTTGTCGTCATTTACGTAAGTATAAAGTATAAAAAGAGAGAACAATCTTGTTTGTAAGTAAACAGAGTAAAAAATCAAGAGATTTTTCATTAGGTAGTACCTAGTATATTAAAATATGTCAAAAATCAATAAAAGATTGTCAAAAATGATTTGACACAGTCAAGGAAATATAATTTTGAAGATATAAATTTCTATCCATTGGGCTATGGTTCAATATTTTTTTCATTTCTAAAGTGGTTTTTTTTTATTTGCAATAGAGCAAATCAGCATTGTTAATTTTTTTTGTGAATATGGTTGCAATTGAATGGTAAAAGAGTATGCTCATAATTGTTCAAGCAGATTTATCTTTCTAATGATATCAATGCTAATGCAGACGAGAATGAAATGAAAACTCGGAGAACTTGTAGTTCAACAGCATTACATTGATGATGGATATACTCTGATTGCAGCAAATTTTACTATTCGTGGAGGAGAGATTGATTTACTGATGAAAAAAGAGAGAAAGCTAGTTGCTATTGAAGTTAAGTATTTAGATACGATGATGGATTTGAGTGAGTATCTTCATCCTAAAAAAATCAATGCTCTCAAAAAAACGTTAGCCTTTTTCCTTCAAAAGGTGGATGAAGGTCAATTTGACGAAATAAACCTAGATGTTGTCATTGTACGTAATGGTCATATCGTCGAAATGTATCACAATGTCACCAATACCTAACTTCTCTTTCTTGTATTTTTATTCTTTCTAGTATTATGAAACTCAAAACGCCTTTTTTCTTACATTCCTGTCTCATTTTATTGAGTGGGGTTATTTGTGGAGTACTGCTTACGTTCTTTGTGATAAAACCTGATGAATGGTGGAGAAATGTTCTTACTTCTTTTGCTCAGCAAGAACAAAAATTTACCAAATTTACGCTTATTGACCAGCTACTGGCTGATGAATATTGGGATAAAGATAATTTAGCTTCTGCTCAGCCTCGTATGATAGACAATGCTTTGAGGTCGTATGTTGCTGGGATTGATGACCCGTATACCAATTATTTAACTGCAGAAGAAAATACGCAATTGGTGCAATCTCTTCATGAAGAAACGGGAATTGAAGGGATTGGAGCGGTGATAGAAAAAAGAGATAATTATATTCAAATCGCGGAAATTATCAAACATTGACCCGCTTACAAAGCAGGATTATTACCATTAGATAGGATTTTTTTCATTGAAACGGGGAGTACCCAGGATTTGAACGTCAATGAAGCAGTTGCTCAAATCAGAGGCGAAAAAGGAACAGAAGTCAGACTTTTTATTCAGAGAGTTGAAAAAGCTGGTACGACCAAAGAATTTTGGATTTCCATTACGAGAGACCATATAGAGCTTCCTTCTGTGGTAGCTACACTATTAGAAGAAAAAGGAAAAAAAATCTGATTATTTGAGATTTCGAGTATTTCAGAGCATACGACGAAACTCTTTATCAATGAACTTACGGCGTTTATCCAACAAGGGATGAAAGGAATGATTTTGGACCTGAGGGGAAATGGAGGAGGATATTTAGAAGAAGCTGCTACGCTTTTGGGGCATTTTGTGCCCAAAGATGAAAGTGTAGTCAAAAGCGAATATCAAGCTTATCAATCTGTAGATTTCCTTTCCAAAGGAAGGGGGGAATTGGCTAATATTCCTACGGTAATTCTCATTGACCAATTGACGGCTTCTGCGGGAGAAATTATTGCGTTGACACTTCAAGAGAGAGGGGTTCCTATCATTGGAATGCCGAGTTTTGGCAAAGGAAGTATCCAGACATTTTCTGAATTTTCTGATGGGTCAAGTTTGAAATATACGATTGGGAAATGGTATTCTCCACGTCATATTTCTGTGGATGGGACGGGAGTAGTTCCAAATATTGAAGTGAAGCGAGAGTATGAAGCGTATCAAGCAAGTGGGATAGATAATCAGTTGGAAGAAGGAAAAAAGGTATTGGGAGAGCTTTTGGTGAGGGATGAGAAATAGGAAAATTCTTCAAGCTTATCAAACGGAAGAGATTTTCAAAGTATATAAAAAAGTATCTAATTTTTTCATTTGACTTTTAGGGGGAAAATCTGTTGACCATAAGTTTAGCAACTTCATCAATCGTAAGTTGCCTTTTTATTTTTTTTAATAAACTCCATCCGACCACAAGGGTCGGGATATTAAACTAAGCGGTAGTCCACAACAGCAATTTTCCCATATCTATTTGCTTTTGATATCGTACTTCATATCAACTTGTTCCTTGGTTGCTAATATAATTTCTGATTGTTTGTTCTCCCACAAATGCTCATACGGTATTCACATAATAATCACTTGTCCATAATTTTCATCACCGTAATTGTTTCTTCAATTTTCATCAACATTTTTGTAAAAGATAATTGAATGATTTACTTTTTAGTATTGTAATAATCCTTGCCTAGCAGAATGTATTGAGTACCTACATTAGAACGTCCACAAGGGATAGTAGCTAGAAATATACGGAGAATACTAGCACTCGCACAAATGGGACACACAGTCCTCCATCCAATAGACGGCATCCCTTCTGCAATCGGTACAAGTATCTAGCCTCCGTGAGGAACTATGGAAAAACTAATCTATGATAATTAATCATGACAATGTTATTTTCTCTTCAGAAATTTGACAAAACTACCTTTTCTCAGTATACTTAGGAGAGTGTATTTTTTATCTCATATATGGTATGATGGAAACAACCTCTCAATCTCCTGATACATTACTTCCTTCCAAAGGAACCCAGAATGATTTAACTATTTTTTTCAATCAAGAACAATTTCACATTATCAAACAATATAGACGTTTACATCGTTTTCTCTTTAAATACGGGGTGTTTGTGTTGATGATAATATTGGGTGCAGTGGGACTGTATCTTTTATTAGCGTTTGGGGCAACTGATAGTCAATTGACCTACAAACATCCTTCTCCTCTCCTCAATACCTTGGTAGAAGAGGCTAAAATCCCTGCTCCTCAGGTAGATAATCTGGATTTGACTATTCCGTATGGGGTTCTTTCTTTGGATAAGGGTGAATTTATGAGTGTGAGTAATTTATGAACTTATCAAGGTGTGGTACTTCCTAGACTATTTTCTTTTCCTGAGCAGACTTTTTTCTTTGATATGGAACAATTTCAGCAACACAAAACTTCTTCAGGAGATTTGAATGCTTTGATTGATAATTTGATAAAAAGACCGCTTGCTCTTTCTCCTACTTTGCCCGTTTCTCCAGTCTTATCGCTCAAGGAAGGCATTATTATGGATTTCAATTTGGGATGTCTATTGAAGATAAAGGTTTCCGATACCATTTGTAATATTTTTTTGGAAAGGTTTTACCAACAAGGGATGTTTTATCCATTAGCTAATTATGCCAATGATATGCAAATCTTGATGCAGAAACTCAAAGATACTACCAAACTGTGCAAACTAATGTATGATACCACGCTGTATCAGAAAAAAGTATTTCCTTTGTTTGATACTTTGGTATCTCAATGTTTAACGGAACAAATCCAACAATATAGAACACTTACAAATTTTATTCAAGTGGAAAATGAACTTACGAACAGCATTCTTTCTTCTACGGTGTATCCTAGTGCGACCATCAACGCTTACAAGTTACTCTCATTTCAACAAATTTTATATAAAAGTTTGCTAGCTGGAACGTTTAATAAAAGTTATTTGACAAATTATTTGGAATATAGCCAAGAACTTATCAATAGAAATCAGATAAATGATAGATATTTAGCTCCTCTTTACAAAGATATTTTGTATCAGGTGAACGCAACGCTTCTTTTGCCAAAATTGGAAAATCACGACAATAAAATTCTTTCAAAAGCTGAAGTCAATCAAATGGTCAATCAGATTACCTTATTGAACAAAGGAAATACAGCGTTGGGCGTTGTGGGATTGGAAAAACAACTTACCACTCCTCACTTGATACAACAAAGAACTATTAGTGAAGTTGAAACGACTACCAAAGACATTGAGGAACTGTTTAAATCTCTATTGGCTCTCACTAACAATTTGAAAGTGCAAAATTATGTTATTTCTTCTGGTAGAGATGAAATCTTTTTTCAGACAGAAATTTTTAGTCAGAAAATTGAGGCAGCTTTGGAAGACACGTTAAAAGCTAAAATAACACTCTTCAGACAGTACGAAAATTTGTATATTAAAGATATTGTTTTGGTGAATGAGCCTAATCTTACGCTATTTTTAGAATCGTATCTGAAAGATACCTTTACTTCATTTATGCAGTTGCTCAATATTATTGATGAAAATGTGTTGTTTTATCACGAGCCTCTCCAAGAAAACCAACAAGATTTTTGTGAAACAGTTAGCTCGAAAATAGGAGAATATGTGAATATTCTTTCTTGTACGGATACGGTGTTGGATGTGTTCAAAGAAGGCATCAATTATATGTTTACGTTACGTAATGCAGTCATTACTGACATTACTGTTTCAGATAAGGCTTTGGAAGAACAAATCAAAACAACATTACAAGATACCTTCCTTAATGCTACAACGACGCTTTTATTGCTTCAAGAGATTTTGATACCAAAGTCTACCCCTACAGAAGTACAGTATGTAGAAGAAAGGCTTCGTATCAATGAAAGAATGAAGACCTATCTCAATACTATTCCGATTATTACAGATATTGATGCTGATACGTTTGAAGTGGTATTTAAGGTAGGAGAATTTACCTTGAAAGGAATATATACGCTTTCTACGCATACGATTTCCAAAATTTATTATGTTATCTCTGATGAAAGTACGTTGTTAATTAGGGATTTTGTAATTCCTCTTCTTGAAGAAGAAAAAGAAGATTTGGCGTATTTCTCCAATAATCCCAGAGTATATTTAAAGCTATTTAATACGGCGGCGTTTGATAAATATGAAAGAATGTTGGAAGCACAATAGGGGGGTTATGCTTCCAATGCTTCGATAATCGTATGACCAAATGCTACACTTGCGTGAGGACCATTTGCAGTAATAATATTTTCATCACGTACTACGTCTTGTCCTACAAATGTTGCTCAGCTTTTTTTTAGTAAGGTAATTTGGGTACCTTTTCCATCGTCTCGTCCTGTTAATTCTTTTCCCTGAAAAATGCCACTAGGAGCCAAAAGGCTGGGTGCAATACAAATTGCAGCAAGGAGTTTTGCTTGTTTGGCGAGGGTTTGATAGTGTTCGTTATGTTGATATTCTTCATAAGCTCCTCCTCCACCCACAAAGACGAGGGCATCGTATTGGTCAGCTTTCACCTCATCGAAAGTCAGAGAATTTTCAATACATGTCCCAAAAGCTCAAATGCATATTCCGCCTTTCCCAGAGCAAATGTCCACAGTATATTTTTTCTCGAGAAAGAGCTGGTAAGGAGTAGCAAATTCGAGGTCTTGGAAGTCACGATTGGCGATAATCATCAGAATATGTTTCATAGATTTTGGTAGAAATAGTAAAAGTTTTTTACTAGTGTTATGTTTTGGAGAAATATTTCAAGAGAATTTCCTTGCAATTCTTGTGTAAATAGTTAAAGTGGAGGCCGTGTGGTACCCTATATAGTTGGTTTAGCATATCTGTGCAATTTCAAACGTGACTTTATTTTCTTCTGATTTATCAAAAATTTTTTATCAAGTATGTTTTATTTCTCAGCAACTATGATGAGGTAGTAGATAAATATTTTGTATATGTCTTTTGGAGGCAGGGCACAATGAAAATGAAGTAGTACGTTTTATATTTTATGCTTATACGATGAAACAACAATTTTGACATTTGACGCATTGGTGTGCAAAAATCTGGGTCTCTTTGGTAATAGTTATGGGAATAGGAATAATCGGTGGTATCTGTATCACAGCAGCGTGGAGTAGTAATGTTTCCTCTCTAAAAAATCTCAAATCTGGAAACAATAACAATACATTGACTGCGGCAAATTGGGACTTATTGATAGACTATCTTTCGGGAATGGATACAGAAGTACAAAAAACCTTACAGCTTCTCAATCAAAAAGTTTCTGAACTGAGTGGTAATCTGGTAGGGGTGACGAATAATTTTGCTAGCCTTACCAATTCGCTTACGACACTTACCAATACGGTTAATGTTGTGTCTGAAAAAAGTGTTCCAGCAGGAGCGGTGATGGCATTTGACCTTTCAGCTTGTCCGACTGGATGGACGAGATTTTCTGCGGCAGATAATAGATTTATTATGGGAGCAAGTAGTAATTTTAAAACAACAGGTGGAAGTTCTTACATTTATCTTTCTGCTAATCAATTACCGTCTCATTCCCATTATCTATTTTATAGGGGGGAATTTAGAGGGAAAGGCGGTCGTCGAATGACTAATGGTGCACATGCTAATGATACCGTTTATAGTAAAAATAAAGGTACCGACGGAGATAACAATCATCGATATGATACAGTAGGGATACAAAATCAAACAGCTAATGCAGGTAAATCAAGTAGTGTTGGTAATGGAGCAAGTATCAATATTCAAAATCCTTATATCAAACTCATTTATTGTAAAAAAAACTAGACCTGAAAATCTGACGCTGAAAAGTAGTCAGATTTTTTTTGCTTTTTTTATTTTTTTAAGTATACTTAATAGTCTTTTTATTTTGTACTATGTTCTTATGTCAAACGAACTTCTTGCTCCTCCGTTGGGGAGTATTCCAGACCACGGTCACCTTAAGCCTGAAGAAATCTCTCGAGATGAGTATTTTATGGATATTTGTAGAGTATTGGGAGAAAAAGCTACCTGTGATAGGGGGAAAAGCGGTTGTGTGATTACCAAAAATAATGTGATTATAGCGACAGCTTTTGTGGATGCTCCTTACGGTTCTCCAACGTGTGATGAAGTGGGACATCAAATGACTACCTTTATTCACGAGGATGGACATCATACTGAGCATTGTATGAGAAATGTGTGTGCAGAACAGGGAGCTATTGCCAATGCAACCAAAAGTGGCATTTCTCTGGAAGGAGCAACGCTTTATTCAACGATGACGCCGTGTTCAGTGAGACATTGTGCTCATTTGATTGTAGCGTGTGGCATTCGTAAGGTAGTTTGTGATAAAAAATATCACGATGCTGCTGAAAGTGAAGCAATTTTTCAGAGAGCGGGAATAGCATTGGTGTATTTACACCAAGAAGTAGAGCAATATTAGTCGATATAAAGTAGGAGTTCCATTTTGTAATATCCGCAGTTTTTCCTGTAGTGTAATTATAATTGCAAAATGCACCATTGTAACTTTTACCCTTGAAAATACACAAGAAAAAACTATCTTGTATATAATACATATGATTTTATATTTTAAAGAAAACCAAATGAAAACCAATTTTGAACATCGATTGGAACTAAAACGCCTAGCAGAAAACAAAGAAAGAATTCTGCTTTTTCATTCGTGAATTTTTTATAAAACCTTTGAATCCGATGCAGAATTTTTATCTGCTTTATTTGGATTTCAGGTATTGGAAAAATGAGGATATGAAACGGTAGGATTTCCTGTCAATACAGAAGAAAAATATTTGGAACAACTTAAACAAGCGTGATACTCCTACCAAATCATCAAAAATATGGAAGGTGAACTAGGATTATTGGATGAATTTGATGGAAGTGAGGTTTTGGTCTATGAAAAAAACAAAGTAGTTTTTTGGGAAAAGAAAGAAGAGCCACTCCCAAAACCACTATATGATACAAGGTTTCAAGGATTTATCCAAGATTTGGAAAAATTAGTGCAGAAATATCTCTAATATATCTCTAATTGGCCAGAATTTCCCATTGCTACGGTATGGTAGAGTGTGCCAATGATAGAGTTCAGTGATTCACTGTCCTGGTCTCAAGCGGGATAGTAATAAAAGATGTATCTCGTAGAAATGCGGAATACACAAATGAAGTAATCACTTGTGCCTTTAGCCGGTAACCGCAATCGTGAGTCTGGTGTGCTGAACAATCAGGGTAGCAACGCGAACTATTGGGCTTCTACGCCCAATGGCTCTAATGCCTTCAACCTGAACTTCAATTCGTCCATCGTCAACCCCCAGAATACGAATAATCGCTCCAACGGCTTCTCCGTCCGCTGTTTTCAGCACTCTGTCTCTTGTCATGGAGTATGGAGCACATAGATACTATGTTCGCTCCTTCCTATGACAATAAACATTCATTCCACAGACTATAAATATTTTAGTTCTCTATATCTATCAATGACCACGTATGATAATCTCCCTGTGTATAAGGCAAGTTATGACCTCTTAATTAAGATTTTTGTGGCAGTTAAAAATTTTAGTAAAGAATACAAATATACCCTAGGGGATGTAATCAAAAAAGAAGCAATAAGTCTGATTACTAATATTTATAAAGCGAATGGAAAAACAGAGAGAAATAAAAATATCGCTTTAGCCAGAGAAAAAACTGAACTTATCAGATTATACTTTAGACTGTGTAAAGATATGAAAGTCATTTCGCTAAATAAATATATAGAAGTGAGTACTGTCCTAGAAGATATCTCTAAACAGCTTACTGCACGGGACAAATCAACCAAAGAATAATCAGCTTTTTATGTTTTATTTTTTTATAATGTCTTTAGTATGCGATATTTTTAAATCTTATTATGACGCTAGAATAAATAAAAGAAATACTATTAGTCAGTTGGAGTTTGAATTTGATTTGGAAAGAAACCTTTTACACCTTTACCAAGAACTCCAAAATAATCGTTATGAAATAGGACCAAGTATCTTCTTTATACAAACGCATCCTGTAAAACGTGAAATTTTTGCAGGAGCCTTTCGTGATAGAATTGTCCATCATCTCATTTACAATTATCTCAACCCTCTCTGCGAAAAAACCTTCATTTATGATAGTTATAGCTGTAGAGTAGATAAAGGAACTAGTAAAGGAGTACAAAGAATGAGTACATTTATAAGAAGTTGTAGTCAAAATTATACTAAAGACTGCTATATTCTCAAATTAGATATTCAAGGATACTTTATGTCCATCCACAAAGATATCCTCTATCATAGCATTCAATCGCTCATAGACCAAAAAATATCCCTGCTCAAAATACCAATGACTACAGAATGGTTACTGCAACTAATTCATAAAGTCATCTATCACGATTGCACCCAAAATGGCATTTTTAAAGGGAAAAAAACAGACTATGAATGATTACCTCTGACTAAAAGTCTTTTTTATAGCAAACCAAATTGTGGACTCCCTATCGGAAATCTTACCAGTCAGCTTTTTTCAAATATTTATCTCCACGAGTTTGATGTGTATATGAAACATACCCTGAAACTTCCCTATTATGGGCGTTATGTAGATGATTTTGTGATTATCCATCACGATAAAGCGTATTTGCAGAGCCTTATCCCACAAATTACTCTCTATTTGCAGTCTCATTTAGCATTAACTTTACATCCTCGCAAAATTTATCTTCAGCATTATTCCAAAGGAGTATTATTTCTAGGTACTGTCATCAAACCGTATAGAACATACATCAGAAAAAGAACGTTAGGCTATTTTTACCAGAAAATCCAATTGCTCAACCAAAGCTTATTGGCGGTAGAACAGGAAACAAATCCTATAATTCAAGCAGAAATACTCAACTGACTCAAGAAAAATTTTGTAGGAGTAATGAATGCATATTTGGGTTTTTTGCGTCCTACCAAAAGTTATAAAAAAAGAAAGCAGATGATAGATAAGCACGTCAACCCAAAATTTTGGGAATATGTATCTCTCGATGAAGCGTATACCAAAGCAAAACTAAAAAAATAGAAATACAAGCATACATTATTATCTGTTATTGCGAGGAAGAAACAGCATTTTGCGAGAAGTAGATGATTTTTCTTGCAAAAAATTTGCATTCTAAAAAAAATGGAATATAATCTATATTGTATTATTTATTCTTTATTTTTTTATGAACAACGGTATGAAAACATTTGCTTATGTACTAGTAGCAGGTTTAGTCTCCATAGGAGGAGCTTTTTTGGTAGTTGAAAATACAGAAGAAAGTATCACTCTGCAGGGATGTGTAGAATGAACACAAGAAATCTGCGACGCTGAAGAACCAGAGCTAGTAATTCCTACAGAGGAAGAAAAAACGGATTCAGCAATTCCTACAGAGGAAGAAACGGATTCAGCAATTCCTACAGAGGAAGAAACGGATTCAGCAATTCCTACAGAGGAAGAAACGGATTCAGCAATTCCTACAGAGGAAGAAAAAACGGATTCAGCAATTCCTACAGAGGAAGAAACGGATTCAGTAATTCCTACAGAAGAGGAAAAAACGGATTCAGCAATTCCTACAGAAGAGGAAAAAACGGATTCAGCAATTCCTACAGAAGAGGAAAAAACGGATTCAGTAATTCCTACAGAACAAGTGAAAATAGAGCCAGCAACTATTACTCCGTTTTCATTTGGGGCACCCATATCGCGATATTGGACTACCACCTGAGCAACTGCAGAAAAATGTATGACTATAGGAAGAAGTGAACTTCAGAGAAATATTGTGGTAGAGTGGTGAGATACTGATGTAGAAACTTTTACAGGTATTGATGTGTATTCCCTGACAGGTGCACAGACCTATACTAAAGTATGTCATACGTATAGTGCAGCCAAAGAATATGCTGTACGTATTACTACTCCAGAGAGAATTACTTATTTGGATTTGAGTTCTCAGAATGTAAATGAATTTGAGGCTGGAACAAATGGTACCAATTTAATATATATATCATTAGATGACAATGCGTTAGATTCATTAGCTGGAGGTACATTTCGTGGGCTTACTCAGTTGAGAGAATTGTATCTTTCCAATAATGCTTTTGTATTTCTGCCACAGGATATTTTTCAATGATTAACCAATTTACAGATATTGGAACTTTCGTGGAATGGGTTAGTTGTTTTGCCTGATACGATTTTTCAGTGACTGACCAATCTCTTGGCATTGGACTTGTCGTATAATGCGTTGGGTGCTTCGTCTTTGTCTCCAACGTTGTTTCAAAGTTTATCTAAGTTACAACTTTTATCTTTAGCAGGAAATGCTTTTAGTACATTACCATCTAATTTGCTGGCAGGACGTACTAATTTGACAGATTTTTATCTCTATGAAAATAATTTGTCGACGATGATTTCTTTGGCAAGTTTATCAAAGCTTAGCGTAGTATCTCTCTTTGATAATATCTTCAGTGTTTCTGGCTACAATGCATTTCTAGATAGCTTTAAAGCCGTTCCTTCGTCAACTGGTGCACTTTATGCTGCTCCTGCATCCTATGGAGGATGTATAGCAAATGCTTCTCTAGGGATTTCAGCACACAATACCTTGTCAGGTACCAAATGATGGATGGTGCAGGATGCAGGATTAGCTGGATGTACGATTACAGGAACTGTATCATATACTCCTTCAGCAGGTACTTGGACCAATAGTGGGGTAGTTGCTACCCTGACTCTTACGACTACGGGGACGGTTACTTCTTCAGGCTGGACTCCTACAGGGGAAGGTACTATTTTTACCAAAACATATTTCACTAATGCCAATGAAACAGTGCTTTTCCAATCTCCATCGGGAGCGACAGGAAGTGTACAGGTAGTGATTAGTACGATTATCAATAGTGGAAGTCTGGGAGCAGTAGTAAACTATGAACCTGCTCAGATTGCAAGTGGAACTATTACCGTGAGGGTTACGCTTTCAGCTACAGGAGGAACTGCTCCTGCTCATTGGACACTTTCGGGTACTCAAACCTATGTGAGAGTGTATACTGGTAGTGTGATGCAGCAAGAACTTACTTTCTCAGATATTGCGGGAAATACCACAGATGTGCTTATTGATTTGACAATAGATACGACAGCACCAGTAGCAACAAATGTATCTTACAATCCAAATACAGCGACCAATAGTCCTGTAGTTGTTACCTTGACGACCAATGAACCCATACAACAACCTACTAATTGGAACTGAGCAGCAACAGGAACCGTCTTTACGAGAACCTATACTGGTAATGTGACTGAGACGGTGAACTTCTACGATATAGTGGGTAATGCTGGAAGTACAGGTATTAGTATTACACGAATAGATAAAGCTGCTGTTACAGGGACTGTACACTATTCTGTAGCGACACCGACCAAACACGATGTATTGGCTACCGTGACATTTGCCAAGACGTGAGTTGTGGTTACGTCTACAGGAGGAGCAAGTCATTTATTTACAGGAGATGGCAATTGGACATTCTTATTTGTAGATACAGCAGGAAATACTGGAAGTGCTGTAGCGGTAGTTAGTGGAATAGATAAACTATCGCCGGTAGCGACAAATGTATCTTATTCTCCGAGTACAGCGACCAATAATGATGTAGTTGTTACCTTGATGACCAATGAACCCATACAACAACCTACTAATTGGAGCTGAGCAGCAACAGGAACCGTCTTTACGAGAACCTACTCCAATAATATCACAGAGACAGTATTCTTTGAGGATTTGGTAGGAAATCAATGATATACAGGAGTGATGATTAGCTGGATAGATACCAATAATCCTACAGCAACGCTTACGTATAGTCCAGCAACTGCAACCTCTGGCTCAGTAGTAGTAACTCTTCAAGCAAATAAAATATTGAAAGCAACGCCTACTGGATGGACAAGTGCAGGAAATAATAGCTATACCAAAACCTATACTGGGATTACCACTGAACAGGTACTTCTGACAGATACTGCAAATAATACTGGAACAGTAGAGGTAAATATTCGGCGAATAGATACGACAGCACCAGTAGCAACAAATGTATCTTATACTCCTGATGCCCAGACTCCTACTAATGGAAGCGTGGAAGTAACATTAACGGTTAGTGAGTCAATTCAACCTCCTTTAGGCTGGAGTAAATTAAGTGATACGAGTTATGCCAAAGTCTTTTCTCACAATACTGGACTGACAGTGACCTTCTATGATTTGGTGGGGAATGAGTGATCGACAGGTATTACTATTGCAAATATTGATAACGATGCATTGACAGGAACTATTACCTATGATGTTTCTCTCCCAACGAGTGGTACCGTACAGGCTACATTAACGACCAATAAACCTGTAGTACCCATTACTGGGTGGATAGGGGAGACAGGAACGGTCTTTACCAGAGTATTTACCGCAAATACCCATGGAAATGTTGTATTTACAGATGCTGTAGGAAATCTAGGAACAGCTTTATATGCTATTGATTGGATAGATACGACAGCACCACAGGCACAGATAACGTATACTCCAAATCAACAAACTACGTGAACTGTACTAGCGACTATTACCTTAAATGAGTCTGGAGTAGTGAAAGGATGGACATCTGTAGATGAGATGACCTATACCAAATCCTACGCTACCAATACTACAGAAAAAGTAAACTATGCTGATCTTCTGGGTAATAAAAGTATGATAGAGGTGGTTATTTCGTGGATTTCTCAGCCTTCAAATTGATGAGGTGGAGGTGGAGGATGAGGCAGTGCTCTAGCCAAGGATTATTGTCCAAATGGTGATCATTCAGGAAGTTATTATGATGGAGTATGTGGAGTTTCTCCAGCAGAAAAAGAACAAATCGTTGGAGAAGTATTACAAGAGCTTGGACTGCCGGAAACAGCTCTCCCTTCATATGTTTCAGCAGGAGAAAATGCTGATAGCTCAGCACAGATGAATGTTTATACATGGGCAAAAGTAAATAAACTAACTTCAATGCTGAATGAAGAAGCTTTTAGACCTAATGCTATGATGACGCGTGCTGAGATGGCAAAAGTGATTGTTTCCTTCGCACAGCTTATGGATGCTCCTCGTAGTCATTCTGAGGAAGTGAACGGAGTGAACTACGAAGAATCCAGTCAACAATCCATAGATTCTTCGCTACGCTCAGAATGACAGCTTGACTCAACATGACAGTGTACCGCATTCGTTGACTTAGACCAAGTCAATCCTGAACTCCAATCCTTTATCATCAGAGCTTGTCAGCTCGGATTGATGGGACATACCGCTAATGGACAGGAAGTGCAGTTGTCCTTTCATCCTTATCAGGCGCTAAGCTTAGCAGAAGTGGCTACTATCATTTCTCGTCTGCTTCGAGGGGATATCTATGCAGGTAGTGAAGAATACTGGTATCATAGCCACATTCTTGCACTTCAGAAAGCTGGTAGTATTCCAATAGAACTCAATCCTCTCAAAATAGAATCAAGAGAAGAAGTGTATACAATATTACGTAAGGTGCAGTGATACACAAAAACCAATTAAATAGTTACATTATATGTCTTTTATTCTTTATATCTATATACTATGAAAAAATCTTTCTTTATGTTAGGGATACTGTTAGTAGCCCTCCTCTCTATCTCTTTATTCGCTATCTCTGCGGAAGCCAAAGACCAAAGTGGTAAAAGAACTCCACTCTTATCAGCTACCTGTGATGCATCGACAGTTGGAAAGCTGAAATACAGCAACGGATGTATGGCATACTGTGATGGTTCTCAGTGGGTATCCAAATATGGATGTAAGGCTCTTACATGAGTTATTGCTCCCTGTACGAGTAAACCAGCAGCAGCAATTTATAATGGTGATACACAGATAACTACTACATGGAATGGTTCTCAGTGGGTTCCTAGTACTACAGCAGTGTATAGTCTAACTACGGGAGCCAATCAATGTACCTTTGAGTGTCAGTCTGGTACGGTATACAATAGTGATGTCCATAAGTGTATATCAGTTCTCCAGTATGATGGTTGTGATACTCCAAATATTGTAGTAGGAAATTATATTCTCGCAGCGTGTAATGTAGGAGCGACGACAGCAGGGACAACTGCATCTTCGTATGGGTATCATTTTCAGCGAGGAAATAACTATGGATTTAATGCACAGCCTGGGAGTACGGTAGTGTCAGGAGCTTTAGAGCAACTTGTAGACGCTACAGGGTACTGACCAAATACTGCTAGTGGATACTATACGAGTGGTACCTTTATTAGGACCAA